>CAYZVO010000283.1:0-9321 GCA_964481655.1 uncultured Enterobacterales bacterium
CCTCCCCCTGCGGACCCCCCGGATCGAAGCGCGCGTGACCGACCCCAGCCCCAAGCCTCCGACGCTCGTGCAGCCCTCGCCAGCACCCGCTGTGATCGAGGCGCGGAACCTGTCGAAGTGCTTCGAGATCTACCTCAACGACCGCAGCCGCTTCTTCGAGTTCTTCGGGCGCCGCCGGCACCACGAGGAGCACTGGGCCCTCAAGGACGTCTCCTTCCAGGTCGAGAGGGGCCGCAGCTTCGGCGTCGTGGGGCCCAACGGTGCTGGAAAGTCCACCTTGCTCAAGATGATCGCCGGGATCTCCGCCCCCACCTCCGGCGAGCTGCGCATCAACGCCAGCATGTCCACGCTGCTGGACCTGGGGCTGGGCTTCCACCCCAACTTCACGGGCCGCGAGAACATCGCGCTGAACTGCTCGCTGCTGGGCCTGACCCGGGACGAGGCCGACGAGCGCATCCCCGAGATCATCGCCTTCGCCGAGCTGGACGCGTTCATCGACTATCCGGTGCGCACCTACAGCACCGGCATGATGCTCCGCCTGGGCTTCGCCATCGCCGCCCACACCGAGTCCGAGGTCTTCCTGGTGGACGAGGTGCTGGCCGTGGGCGACCAGTACTTCCAGCGCAAGTGCATCCGAAAGATCGAGGAGTTCGTGGAGATGGGCCGCACCATCGTGCTGGTCAGCCACGACCTGCACGCGGTGCGCAGCCTCTGCCACCACGCCCTGTGGATCGACGGCGGACGGGTCCAGGGGGTCGGCACCTCCCGGGAGATCGTCGATCGCTACATGGGCCTCGAGCGGGTGCGCATCTCCCAGTTCGCCAAGCCCCGCGAAGGCTCCATGCTCCCCCGGCTCCAGGAAGCTCCACCCCCTGTACCTGTGCCCACACGCTACCAGGCCACCGTGGACGATCCGGAGCTGCAGCGCGTGCTGATGGACGTCTGCGAGGTGCAGGAGGCCGGCCAGGTCTGGTCCGAGGGCGGCGAGACCGAGGCCTACGAGCACTACGACGGCGACAAGCCGGTGGTCATCGGCTCCGGCGAGATCCGGGTGCTCGAGGTGCAACTGCTCGACGGGCTGGGCCGGCCCCGACGCAAGGTCCGGACCGGCGAGAAGCTCGTGGTGGCGGTCACCTTCCGCACCACCGAGGCGGTGGAACGCCCCATCTTCGGTGTGGCGGTCTTCCGGGACGACGGGGTCTACGTCTTCGGCCCCAACACCCGCTTCGACGGCGTGCTCGATGGCACCTACAACGGCGTCTACACCTTCTTCATCGTGTACCCGTCGCTGAACCTGCTGGCCGGCAAGTACCGCTTCTCCATCGCCGCCTTCGACAAGTCCCACCTCAAGCCCCACGTCTGGCACAACCAGCTCTACGACCTCGAGGTGGTGCAGGAGGTCGAGGACCACGGCCTGGTCCAGCTCGACCACGGCTGGGGGCTCATCACCCACTTCGAGCCCGACGACGCGCCGCCCGACGAGGACGCCGAATGAGCAGGGTGATGCTGGTGGGCGCGGGACCGCTGCCCAGCCCAAGCGTGCGGCGCATCACCTTCCCGCAGCTCCGCACCCACCACTTCGCCCACGCCATCGCCGCGGCGGGACACGAGCTGACCACCGTCTGCCTCAGGACCCCGGACGACGGCCCGCCCAGCATCGCAGCGCCCCCCCTCGGGCGGGTGATCGACCTCTCCACGCTGCGCGACGACTGGCTCGACGGCCTGCGGGCCATCGCCCACGAGCAGGAGCCCGAGCTGTGGGTCAGCGCGGGGCCATACCTGCCGCTGCGCTGCGCCACCATCGTCCGAGACGCCCCCTACTGGGCCGACCTGCCCGGCGATCCCTTCGCCGAGGCCCAGGCCCGCGCCGACCGGCTGGCCCCGGAGCCCGGCACCGAGCCCCTGCCCGAGGGCCCCTGGCGAGCCCACGCCGCGGTGGCCCTGGCGGCCCTCGAGCGCGGAGATGCCTTCTCGGTGTGCTCGGGTCCCCAGCGCCACGCGCTGCTCGGCCAGCTCGGGGTCCTGGGGCGCCTGGCGCGCTCGCGCCCCGGGCGGGGCTGGGCCGCCGTCATCCCGCCAGCCTGGGAGTTCGCCCTCCCCCAGGGCGCCCCCCGCCCGCGACCGCCGGGCTCCGAGCTGGTGGTGGCGCTGACAGGCGGCTTCAACACCTGGTTGGACGACCGCTGCACCCTCGCCGGCCTGCTGGAGGCGATGGACCGGGGCCTGCCCATCCGGGTGGTGGTCACCGGCGGCGCCCTGCCGGGCTTCCACAGCGCCAGCTGGGAGGCCTTCGAGGCCGGGGTCGCCGCCAGCTCCCACGCCGGGCGCTTCGAGCTGGCCGGCTGGGTGCCCCACGGCGAGCTGGCCGCCCGGCTCGGCGACGCGCACCTGCTGCTGCAGGTGGACCGCCCCGGCGCAGAGCCACTGCTCGGCAGCCGCACCCGCCTGCTCTTCGGCCTGCACCAGGGGCTCGAGCTGCTCGCCACCACCCCCAGCGAGCTGTCCGCGGAGCTCGCCGCCCGGGGCTTCGCCACCGCCCTGCCCGCCGCGACCCCAGAGGCCGTGGCCGACGCCCTCGAGGCCGCGGTGACCCGGGGCTCCGACGGCAGCGCCGTGCGCGAGGCCCAGGCCTGGGCGGCCACCGCCCACGATCCCGCGACCCTCGCCGCCCCCCTGCTGGCCTGGCTCGAGGCTCCGCAGCGAGCCCCGTCGGGCACCGCCGGCGCCCTGGAGCTCACAGATCAGCTGCAGGCCGTCAAGGCCGAGCTCGCCAGGGTCTACGCCACCCCCACCTGGCGGATGCTCTCCACCCTGCACGGGCTCCTGCTGCGGCTCGCCGGGAGGCGCTGATGTGCGGTCGCTTCGCCCTCAGCATCGACCAGGACGCGCTGATGCGCTTCATCCGCCTGGTCAACCCAGTCCAGCTGCCCCTGCGCTTCAACATCGCCCCCACCCAGACCATCCTGGTGGCCGTGGCCGCGCCGGGTGGCCGCGCCGGCCGCGACATGCGCTGGGGGCTCATCCCCCCCTTCATGCGCACCCGCCCTCCGGGCAGACCCCTGATCAACGCGCGCGCGGAGAGCGTGTTCAGCAAGCCCAGCTTCCGGGAGCCCGTGGCCCTGCACCGCTGCCTCATCCCGGCGACAGGCTTCTACGAGTGGGAGAAGGAGACCCGCCAGGCCTGGCTGTTCCGGCCAGCGCAGGGCGCGCTGCTGGCCTTCGCCGGCATCTGGCAGCCCGGGGACCCCGAGCAGGACATCCCGGACAGCGCAGCGATCATCACCACCGCCGCCAACGCCACCCTGCGCCCGGTGCACCACCGCATGCCCGCGATCGTGCCCCCCGAGCACTTCGACGCCTGGCTCGCACCACAGCGCTGCGGGCCGGACCTGCTGGCCCCCCTGCTACAGCCCGCCCCGGACGAGCTCCTGACGGCCACGGCCTTGGACGGGACCGTGAACGCCATCCGCAACCAGGGCCCCAGCTGCTGGAACCCCAAGCCCCCCGAGCGCCAGACCAAGCTGTTTTGAGACCTGTCCGCACACGTGACAACTGGTGACAGGAATCGAAGCTCTGCGAACCGTTGAGTAGGGTGAAGACAGAGCACACGGCTCTTCTCGACAACGGCAAACCAGCCGTGAGGCTGGGACGCAAAGCCACGGGCCTCCCCCAACCCAAGGACACGGAGGCAGCCGGGCTACCGAAGGAAGGAACCCATGACCCGCATCGCCCTCATCTGCCTGCTCTCCGCCTCCATCTCCGCCTGCGCCACGGTCGAGACCGCCGCCGACGTCGAGCTGGACAACTTCGAAGTCGCCCTGGACGAAGCCATCCAGGCCGGCGATTATCAGCTCGCCATGGAGCTCGGCTCCGAGTGGACCGGGATGCCCATCAGCGGCAACGGCGACGGCGGACTCGAGGCCCCCACCGGCATCATCGCCGGCATCATCCTGCCCGGCTCCGAGCTCGAGACCATCTCCATCGTCCACGGCCGCATGATCGACCTGGACAGCGGTGAGCGCCACCAGATCGACGGCATGATGGCCCAGCCCATGACCGACCAGGTGCGCGGCATGATGGTCGCCAACACCGACCAGGCCGGCGACGAGAGCCTCGGCACCCTCTACGGTGACTACCGCACCGTGGGCGGCGAGACCGACCAGGGCAGCATGCGCGCCACCTGGAACGTCGAGGGCAACCCGGTCACCAGCACCATCGACGCCCACTGGTTCGTCGAGACCGACGGCGGCGGCCGCATCTTCGGCGTCTACACCGAGCGCCCCCAGACCACCTGGGACGAGGCCGTCCGCCTGCGCATCGACGTCTCCGGGCTGACCGAGGTCCACATCTACGAAGACAAGCTCTGGGTCACCACCATGGGCACCGACGAGGACCAGGACTCCGCCACCTCCGCCCAGGTGAACGGTGAGGAGTGGGAGCTGACCTACAGCGAGCAGAGCTGCCCGCAGGTCGAAGACGCCGACTGCAACACCGAGGCCTACATCCCGGCCGACGGCCTGACCGCCGACTTCTCCGCTGGCGTCGAGCTGACCACCTACGTGGCCCGCGGCGGCGTGGCCCTGGTGGAAGAGCCCACCGCCGACAACGAGTACCACACCGTCATCGTCCTGGACGACGAGAACTACGGCGGCAGCTCGGTCTACGAGATCGTCCTGACCCCCGCCAGCTAGCCTCCGACCCGTCCGCACGCTGCGCCCGCCGGCTCGCCGGTGGGCGCGTCGCGCTCAGCGTCCCCCACCCCGCCGCCGGAGGTACCAGCTGAGCGGGGCGAAGATCCCCACGAGCAGCGCCACGAGGGGGATGTCCCAGAGGGCCACGGTGCTGACCTGCTCGATGCGGCGGCGGCTGTCCGGGTCCTCGAGGGGCGGCGCGGCGGCGCCGGGCGGGTGGAAGGCGCCGCCGGTGGCCTCGGCCAGGGCCTCGAGGAACGCGAAGTCCGATGAGACCCGCTCGAGCTCGGGGTCCCGCTCGGTGACCGCGAAGACCGTGCCCCCCTCGAAGAAGGGCCGGCCGTCGGCGTCCAGCGCCTGCACGTCCAGGTGCCAGGCGCCCGCCACGGTGGCCGGGAGCAGCAGCTCCACCTCGCCCGCGGCGTTGCTCTCGAGCTGGAAGCGCCCCTGCTCGTCCAGGGCCTCGGCCTCGATCCGCTCCCCCAGCGCCGGCAGAGAGACCCGACCCCGCACGACCACCCCCGGCTGGGGCTGGAACGCCGGGTCGCGCACCCGGACGACCGCGCGGATCTCGTCGCCCATGGCGTAGTTCTCGCGGGAGCTGGTCACGAGCACCCGCTGGGCGTCCGGATCGCCCACCAGCCAGCGCATGGCGTGCTTCCAGAAGCGCAGGTAGGCCTGGTTGCCCCGTCCGCGGCCGGCCTCGGCGAAGGCCCAGCGCCAGGATGAGTCGGCCATCAGGGCCAGGCTGCGGCCCTCGCCCACCCGGCGCACCGCCACCACCGGCATACCCTCGCCGTCGGCGGTCACCAGCTCCGGATGGCGCAAGAGCACCGTGGAGCCCTTCGCGACCCCCACGCTGGTGTTGAGGCCATCGAGGGGTGCGAGGCGATCCCAGAGCTGCTGGCTGCGCTCGGGGTCCGAGGCCAGGGCGGTGGCGGGGTGGAAGCGACCCGCCGTGGTCAGCTGGGGCTGGAAGCGGTCCAGGTTGGTGGTCTGGCCTTCGGGCACACCCAGGCGCACCGGCAGGATGTCGTCCATGGCCGTGCCCGCGTACTCCCCCAGATCGAAGCTGCGGTCGCCGCCCACCATCACGAAGGCGCCGCCGGCCTTCACCCAGTCCCCGATGTTCTCCAGCAGATCCCCGCCCCGCCAGCCGAAGTACGGGTGGTAGTCGAAGTTCTGGAAGATCACCAGGTCGAAGCTCCACAGATCGTCGGTGAACAGCTGGGTGTAGGGGAAGGGGATCAGCGCGAGCTCGTCCTCGTCGTAGCCGGCGCGCATGTCCTCGTGGGTGCGCAGGATGAAGAAGGAGACCAGGTCCACCGCCGGGTCCTGCTTGAGGAAGCGCCGCAGGAACTTCTGGTCCATGCTGGGGCTGCCGCAGACCTGCAGCACGCGGATGCGGTCGCGCACGACCCGCACCACCACCGTCAGGCCGTTGTTGCCCGGCACGGCGTCGTCGGGGTCCACCGGCAGCTCGACCCGGTAGGCGTGGCGGCCGACCTCGGTGGGGACCACCCGGAAGGTCACCTCGCCGCGGCCCTCATCGTCCAGGGACACGTTGGACCGCTCCACCAGGGAGCCGTCGCGGGTCAGGGTGACCGGCAGGCTGCGGCCGGCGTAGCCCACGCCCTCGATGACCGCGCGCAGCTCGAGGGGGGTGCGGATGAAGGCGAAGCCGCCGCTGGACACCGAAGTGACGCTCAGGTCCACCAGCTCATCGAGGCTGCCGACACCGTAGAGGGTGAGCGGACCGGGCAGCTCGGGCAGCTCCAGGCTCTCGCCCGCGAGCCAGGCCTGGCGCCAGGCGCCCCGGTCCAGGCCGTCGGTGACCACGGCGATGCCCGCCAGGCGTTCGCCGGCGTAGCGCTCGGACAGCGCGCGCAGGGCCAGGCCCAGATCCGTGTCCCTGGCGGTGAAGCCGGTGGCCTCGCCGGGGGACAGGCCGGAGCCGAAGCGGAAGCGCTCGGCGTCGGGGCGGCCGATGCTGTCCAGGACCCCGGCCACCGCGTCGGAGCGGATGGCGTCGCCCTCGCGGACCGCCATGGAGCGGCTGTCGTCCACCAGGACCACGAAGCGGCCGTCCTCCCAGCTGCCGTCGCGCTGCACCTGGCTGGGGCGGGCCAGGGCCCAGACCAGGGCCAGGGCCACCGGCACCAGGGCGAGGGTCTGCAGCCCGCGGGTGGTGACCCGGCGGGCGGTCCACCAGCTCAGGGCCAGCAGGGCGACCGCGCCGACCACGGCCAGGCCCAGCTCCAGCTCGCTGGCGCCCAGCTCGAGCTGCCCCCCGTCGGGGGTCCAGCCGCCCACCAGCCAGGACAGGACGCTCACTCCGCGATCCTCCCGTCTTCGATGAGCTGACGGGTGTGGGTCAGATCGTGCTTGTAGTTGGAGGTCAGCGCGTACAGCACCAGGTTGATGCCCAGCTTGACCGCCTCCCGGCGCTGCAGCTCCCCGCCCGGCACGACCGGGTAGGCGTTGCGGCCATCGGCGCCGCGCACCAGGGCGCCGCTCAGGTCGTTGCGGCAGTACACCACCGGCGTGACCTCTCCCACCGAGATGCCCTCGAGGTAGGGCACCGTGTTCAGGCGTCCCACGGGACGATGGATCAGGAAGAAGGACCGATAGAGGCTGTGATCCGACGGCAGCGGAGCCAGGGGGCGGGTGGGGAAGATGCGGGCGCAGAGATCCCGGACCGAGCGATCGAAGGCCGAGTCGGCCACCCCCGTGGTGTCATCGATGAAGAGGAAGCCGCCGTAGAGCAGGTAGCGGGCCAGCTGCTCCACCGCCTCGTCCTGGATGCTCCCCAGGGCGTCCTCACCCAGCAACACCGCCAGCGGGTGATCGAACAGCTCGGGGGCGTCGGGCCCCAGGTTGGCGACCCTGGGGAGGGTGGCCACGGAGGTGGTCTGCTCCACCTCGTACAGCAGGCGCAGCCAGGCGCTGGGCCGGCTGACCGAGCCCTCACCGAGCTGCAGCTCCACCAGATCGAGCCGGGTGGCGTCGCCCAGGGCGTGGGCGAGCCGGGGCCAGGCGCCCATGGGGGCGGCGAGCAGGCCGGCGGCCTGCAGGGCGCGCAGCAGCAGCGCGCGGCGGGTCCAGGGCAGGCGGGGACGGCTCACGACGGATCCTCCCCGCGGGCCAGGGCGGCCTGCAGCAGCAGCAGGAACAGGGCCAGGCCCAGGGCGCCGGCGCCCAGCCCCACCCGGCGCTGCAGCAGCTGCGGCGCCAGCTCGGCCTCGACCCGGCCCAGGCGCTCGTAGCGCAGGACGTCGGACTCGCCGGGCGGGGTGTTCACCGCGACCCAGGCCAGGGGCGGGGAGCCCGGCAGGCTCAGGGTGTAGGCCCCGGGGGCGCGGGGCACGAAGACCAGGCGCCCGGGCAGGTAGCGCACCGCGACCGGGTCTCCGGCCGGGTCCAGCACGGTGGGCTCGAGCTCGGGGGCCGGCAGCTCGACCTCCACCGGCTCGCCCACCGTGCCCTCGAAGCGGGCGGTGCTGCCGTCGGTCTCGGCTCCCAGCCAGCCCACCAGCCGCTGGACGATGGGCAGGAAGGCCGCCTGCAGGGGCAGGTTGCCCCAGGACAGGTCCACCGATCCGGTCAGCAGGAGCACCCGCCCCCGCCCGACCCGGCGCTCCACCAACAGGGGCAGGCCGTTGTCGAGGGACAGGTGGACGGTCACGCCTTCGCTGGCGTCCAGCAGGTCGAGCACCAGCAGGCGGCGCTGGTAGATGCGGCGCATGGCCGCCCGACCCTCGCCCACCAGGGGGGTGATCAGCTCGCTGGCGTGGCCGGCGGCCGGGGGATCCAGGGCGACGCCACCGGAGGCGTTGAGATCGACCAGGTTGCGGGGGCTCTTCAAGGTGCCCGGGAGCAGCCCTCCCAGCGCCGCGTTGTAGCGGTCGATGGCCATGTTGTCGCCGGCCGTGATGACCAGCCCGCCCCCACCATGCACGAAGGCCGAGAGGCTGTCGGCCAGGGGGCGAGGGTCGCCCACGTTGGCCAGGAAGACCACCCGGTGCTGCTCGGGGTCGAGCTTGCCGATGCCGGCGGGGGCGGTCACATCGGGGGTGATGCCCGTGCCCAGCCGCCCCCAGGGCGCCAGGGCGCGCTCGAGGAAGTAGACCTCGGAGCGGATGGGCGACGGTCCCGGGTCGCCATCGACCACGAGCACCCGGCTGGCGCCCACCCGCGGCAGGTGGAACCAGAGCGCATCGTCGGCGGCCAGCACACCGTCGTCGACCTCGACCCAGCCCACCCCGCCGGGGACCTCGGGCGGGACGGTGAAGACCACCTCGACGTCGGCGCAGCCGGGATCGCCAGGCTCGCTGCAGGCCGCGAGGGTCACGAAGGCCGGGATGCGGGAGCCGTCGGGCAGCACCGCGGTCACCATCACCTCGACCTCGTCGGGGCCGAAGCCGGCGATGCTCGCTCGGAGGCTGCCACCCTCGACCCCCTCGCCGTAGCTCACCGAGCGCACCACCACGTTGCTGGGGGGATCGTGGCGGACCACCCGGGGCACCACCCGCACCCCCCGCTCCACCAGGCGCTCGAGCTCGGTGGCCGCGCCGGCCACCACCCCGGGGCCGGCCTCGTCGGTGAAGACCACCACCTCGCCCGCTTCGCC
>CAYZVO010000284.1:0-9306 GCA_964481655.1 uncultured Enterobacterales bacterium
GGCCGAGGTCTGCAACTACACCGACGACGACTGCGACGGCGTGGTGGACGACGACGACAGCGGCGTCAGCGGCTCCTCCACCTGGTACATGGACAGCGACGGCGACGGTTACGGCGACCCGCGGACCACCACGGTGGCCTGCGAGCAGCCCAGCGGCTGGACCGACGACGCCGCGGACTGCGATGACGACGACGCGGCGGTCAACCCCGCGGCGGCCGAGATCTGCAACGACACCGACGACGACTGCGACGGCGACGTGGACGAGGGCGACATCTGCGGTGACGACGACTGCGAGGATGTCGTGCCCGACGACTGCCTGACCCTGTGGCAGGCCCACGCCCGCGGCTGGCTCGAGGTCGGCTCCGAGGGCATCGGCGAGGCCGTGAGCTTCGTCAACAGCGGCGCCTACGACGTCTGCCTCGACGAGCGCGCCCTGTACGCCAGCGACGACACCCAGGCCTTCTTCCTGGACACCGGCATCACCGACGTGCCCGAGCAGCTCGCGACGGGTGACAGCATCACGGCCTACTACGGCTCCTGGACCACCGACAACGGCAGCTACAGCCCCTACCTGGGCGAGGGCGCCTGGTGGTGCGTGGACAACGGCCAGGCCGCCACCGCCGGTGGCAGCTACGTCTACTACGGCGAGCAGGTCCCCGACGTGCTCACCACCTGGGTCGACGACCTGCACGATGTCGATGGTGACGGCGTGTACGACCTCGAGGACTGGGCCGGCACCTACGGCGTGCAGGCGCAGTACAACGTCTGGGACTGGCAGCTGTCCGAGCCGGTGCTCACCGCCGGCAAGCTCGCCGACGAGGTCCTGGGCGAGGTGGTGGTCACCATGACCAGCCGCAACCTGGGCGATGTGGCCGGCGATGGCTGGCTGGTGGACACCGTGCCCGCAGGCTGGAGCCTGGTCTCCGCCGAGCTCACCCCCGACGACCAGGTGCCCAACGCCGACGGCACGCTCACGCTGGCCTGGTTCCTGGAGCTGGACGCCTTCGGCGGCAGCGCGGACGCGGTCCAGTTCAGCTACACCATCGCCCGCGATGTGCTGGCCGACGTGGACTACCTCGAGCTCGACGCGGCCTGGATCACCTACGCTGCGGAGTGCCCCAGCGGCTCCGGCTCCGAGCTCATCCTCTGGCCGCCCGACTGCGGCGGTGAGGTCTCGAGCTCCCTGCCGGCGGCGGTCTACGGCATCGACGTGGACCAGGACGGCGTGCAGGACTGCCCGGAGGAAGAGATCTGCGACGGCCTGGACAACGACCTGGACGGCGAGGTGGACGAGGACTGTGACGGCACCGTCTCCGGCGTGGTCTTCTTCGACGACGATCAGGACGGCAGCCAGAGCTGGTGCGAGCCTGGCCAGGCCGGTGTCCCGGTGTGGATCGAGGGCCCGGACTGCGACGGCGACGGCGTGGGCGAGCTCTACGACACCCTCACCGACGAGGACGGCGCCTACAGCTTCAGCGGGCTGTGCCCCGGCGACTGGACCGTGGGCTGGGAAGAGGCCTCCTTCGACACCCCCACCACCGACAACCCCGTGGACCTCACCCTCGCGGGTGCTGGGGACGAGGTGGTGGACTTCGGCCTGCATCGCTGCTTCTGGGCGCAGACCACCTGCTGGTGGCTGTCCAACCCCTCGGCGGTGGAGGCGGCGTTGCCCCTCGAGGTCGCTGGGCGCAGCTTCACCAGCTACGCCGAGGTGCGCGCGGTGCTCACGAGCACCCGGGGCTGCAGCTCCGCGCGCCTCGAGCGGGCGCTGCTGCTGGCGAAGCTCAACGACGCCCGCTTCGGCGTCGGCGCCCACCCGTGGATGGACTGGGACGGCGACGGAGAGTGCGAGACCATCGGTGATCTCATCGATCTGGCCGAGCAGGCGCTGGTCGATGCCGACTACGTGGAGTTCGCGACCTTCATCCACCTCATCCGCGCGGCCCTCTAGGGCGCGGCCCCGACCGTGTGGAGGCCGCCTTGACAGGCGGCCTCCTTCGTTCGCGCGACAGCGGAGGGCACGGGGTTAGCATGGGGCCAGGAGCCACCGTGAGATCCCGCCTGCCAATGCTGACGCTGTCCTGCCTGCTCGCGTCGAGCTGCGGGCCCAACCGGGCCCCGAGCGCGCCGGAGATCGACATCGAGCCGGCCATGCCGGACACCACCGACGATCTGCAGTTGGTGATCCTCGAGCCGTCGGTGGACCCCGACGGCGACGTGCTCCACTACCAGACCCGCTGGTTCCAGGACGGCGTCATCCGTGAGCGGGTGATGGGTGACGTGGTCCCCGCCGACCGCACCCGGGCCGGCGAGTACTGGATCGCGGAGATCTGGGCCACCGACGGTGAGCTCGACAGCCCGGTGGCCGAGGCCACCGTGTTCGTCTTCAACACCGCCCCCGAGGCCACGGTCAGCATCCGCCCCGACGACCCCGACACCCGGGAGAACCTGGTGGTGCGCAGCCGGACCTCGGATCTCGACGGCCACGAGGTGAGCCTCGAGTACAGCTGGACCGTCGACGGCGTGGAGACCGACCACAGCGGGGACACCGTGCCCTCGGACGACACGGCCAAGCACCAGCGCTGGGCCGTCGAGGTCGTCCCCTACGATGGCGACAGCTGGGGCTACGCCACCAGCGCCGAGGTGGACATCGTCAACACCGCCCCCGGCAGCGCCGGGCTCGCCATCGAGCCCTCCGAGCCCATCCCCCGGGTGGACGATCTGCAGTGCGTGGTGGACCAGGAGGCCCCGGACGCCGACGGCGACGAGCTGGACTACCGGCTGGCCTGGCGGCTGGACGGCGTGGACTTCACCGACGCCGTGGACGGCGAGCTCCCCGGCGACACCGTCCCCACCCAGCACACCCGCGGTGGGCAGCACTGGGAGTGCCGCGTGTGGGCCTCGGACGACGAGGTCGAGGGCCCCCCCGCCCGCACCGCCGTGCGCCTCTAGCCCGCATTCCGGGCCTGGGTTCCGGGGAATGAGGGGATTGCAGACATTGAGATAAGTTCAGCATTGACTGAACAAAGTGTCGTGATACGCCGCCGAGACGGAGGTGTCCGTGTCCGACAAGAACAGCGACGGCAGCGGGATCGCTGCCCCCCACAAGAAGCTCGACGAGCGCTGGCGCGAAGACGCCATGCCCTTCATCGAGCGGCTGGGCTTCATCACCGAAGCCCAGGGCCATCCCCGCATGGGGGGCCGGGTGATGGGCTGGCTGCTGGTGTGCGAGCCGCCCTACCAGAGCGTGGCCGAGATCGCCGTGGCCCTGCAGTCCAGCCGCTCGGCGGTCAACGCCGTGGTCAACCGCATGGTGGAGTTCGGGATGCTCGAACGGGTGGCCATCCCCGGCGAGCGGAGCACCTACTACCGGATGCACAGCGACGGCGGTGAGCTGCTGTTCACCAACATGGTCACCAACATGCGCGTCATGCGGGAGCTCGCCGAGTCCGGCCTGCAGGCCCTGGCCTGGCGCGAGCCCGAGTCCAACCGCCGCCTGACCGACCTGCGGGACATGCACGCGTTCATGGAAGAGCAGCTGCCGCAGATCATGGAGCGCTGGAAGCAGCGCCGCGAAGAAGGAGACGCCTCATGAGGATCGCTCCCTGGCTCCTGCTGCTGCTGACCGGCAGCGCGCACGCCCGCACCCTCACGGTGGACGAGGCCGTGTCCATCTCCCTGGATCGCGACCTGGGCATCGAGGCCGCCGAGGCCGCCGAGCAGGCGGCCCAGGCCGAAGCCCAGAAGGCCCTGCTCTCCATGCTCCCGGGCCTCTCTGCGGCCGGCGGCTGGACCCGCCTGGGCACGGTCCCCTACGTGGAGTTCGACACCAGCTCCATGTTCGGCGGCGGTGACACCGGCGGCACCAGCGCCTGCGACGACATCAGCGAGGACGATCTGCCCGCGGGGTGGACCGTGGAGATGGCGGTCGGCATGTGCGAGATGATCATGACCTGGATGACCCCGGACACCTCGGGGGAGCCGATGGTCCTGCAGATGGGCCTGGCCAACAACTACTTCGCCCAGGTCACCGCCGAGCAGGTGCTGTTCGCCGGTGGCGCCATGCACCAGGCCCGGCGGGCCACCAAGGACTTCCACAGCGCCAGCGTCGAGGGCGTGCGCTTCGCCGAGCACCAGGCCGCCTACACCGCCGAGCAGCTCTTCTACGGCGTGGTCATGGCCCGACAGGCCGCCGAGGTCACCCAACAGGCCCAGCAGATGGTGGACGCCTACGCGGTCACCCTGGGGAACCTGGTCGAGGCCGGCGTCGCCGCGAAGGCCGACCTGCTCGCCGCCCAGGCCCAGGCCAGCCAGGCCAAGCTCGACGCGATGAAGGCCGCCCACGGCGCCCGCCTGGCCGAGGCCACCCTGAAGGCCACCCTGCGCCTGCCCATGGACGAGCCCCTCGAGCTCGTCGTGGACCCGGACTACCCCAGCACCCTGCCCGCCGAGCGGGCGCGGCTGCTGGACCAGGCCCTGCGCCGCCGGCCCGAGCTCGGACAGCTCGGCTACACCCTCGACGGCATGGACCACCTGGCCAGCGCCGCCTGGGCCTCCTGGCTGCCCGCGGTGGTGGTCCAGGGCAACCTGTCCTGGCGCAACCCCAACATGGCCCTCGAACAGGAGTGGTACCGCAGCGCCGACCTCACCGTCGCCGCGTCCTGGACCCTCTGGGACCGGGGCCAGGGCATGCTCGGCCACAAGGCCGCGAAGGCCAACTGGGCTCAGCTGCGCGCTCAGCGCGAGCAGCTCGAGCGCATGCTCGAGGTCGAGGTCCAGATGTCCTTGACCAGCTTCGATGAATCCCTCGCCCAGCTCGAGGTCGCCCGCGTGGGCCTCCAGCAGTCCGAAGAGGCCCTGCGCCTCGAGCAGGACCGCTTCGAGCACGGCATGGTCAACAACACCGAGCTGTTGGCCGCGCAGACGGCGCTCTCCGGAGCGCGTCTGGCGGTGCTGCAGGCCGAGACTGGAATCCACCTGGCCCACGCCAGCCTGCGCAAGGCGGTGGGCGACGAACCCGAGGTGACCCGATGAGCCGCAACCTTACGATCCCCTGGGCCATCCTGGCCTTCACGGCGCTGCCCGCCCTGGGTGGCTGCTTCGACGGCGGCGACGCCGGCGCCGAGATCGACGAGCTGCGCGCCTACGTGCAGGTCGAGCCCGTGGCCCGCGGCGAGCTCATCCGCAGCCTCGAGCTGACCGGCACCGTGGAAGCCATCCGCCAGGTCGATCTGATCACCGACATGCCCGGCAAGGTCCAGCAGGTGGCCGTCAAGGTCGGCCAGCAGGTCGCCCGCGGCGATCTGCTCGTGCAGCTGGACACGGACATGGCCCGGCTCCAGGCCCAGCAGGCGGACGCGGCGGTCAAGCTCGGTGAGCTGGGCTTCGTCAACGCCACCCGGGAGTACGGGCGCGCGGCGTCCCTGCACCAGAAGGGCTCCCTGCCGGATCAGGCCTTCGAGCAGGCCGAGGCCGGCATGCAGATGGCCGAGCTCCAGCTGATGCAGGCCCAGGCCGCTCAGGGCCTGGCCCGCGAGCAGATCCAGGGCAGCCGGCTGTCGGCCCCCTTCGACGGTGTGGTCACCTACATCGCCGTCGAAGAGGACGAGTACTTCAACCCGATGACCATCTCGCCCATGGCGGGGCCCGGCGGCCTGGCCGGCCTGGTGGACGCCAGCTCCATCAAGATCGATCTGCAGGTGGCCGACGCGGACATCGGACAGCTGCTGGCCGGGATGCAGGCCAGGATCTTCGTGGACGCCCTGGGCGACCGGGTGCCCGCGGGCGGCCTGCTCGGCACCATCGAGTCGGTGGGCATTGCCGCAGAATCCACCACCCGCACCTTCCCGGTGCGCGTGGTCGCCGACAACCCCGACCTCGCGGTGCTCGCTGGCACCCACGCCCGGGTCAAGCTGGTCCTCGAGTCCCAGCCCACCGCGCTGTTCGTGCCCGAAGAGGCCGTGCGCGGCGGCGAGGGTGGCGCCTACGTCATGGTCCTGGACGGTGAGCGTGCCCGCAAGGTCGAGGTGGGCGTCGGCCTGCACGGCGATGACGGCATCGAGATCACCGACGGCCTCAAGGACGGCGAGCTGGTCGTCACCAAGGGCAACTTCGGCCTGGCTGACGGCGCCCTGGTCGAGGTGTCGTCGTGAACATCACCGACTTCTCAGTCAACCGGCCGGTGTCCATCACCATGCTGGTGGGCATCGTGATGGTGGTGGGGGCTATCGCCCTGGCGCGGCTGGGCATCGACATGATGCCCGAGATCGACTTCCCCACGCTCTCGGTCATGGTGCGCTACGACGGCGCCCCCTCCGAAGAGATCGAGACCATCGTCGCCAAGAACTACGAGGGCGCGCTGGCCAGCGTCAGCGGCGTCGAGAAGGTCCGCTCGGTCTCCCAGGAGGACGTCTGCTTCCTGCTGCTCGACTTCGAGTGGGGCACCGATCTGGACGCCGCCGCAGCCGACATCCGCGAAGCCCTGGCGATGATCGCGCCCTACATGCCACCGGACGTGGAAGACCCCGTCGTCATCAAGTTCAACCTCAGCGCGATGCCCCAGGCCTTCTACACGGTCACCGGCATGGAGGACACCATCGCCCTGCGGGAGCTGATGACCGACGTGGTCCAGCCCCGCATCGAGCGCCTCGAGGGTGTCGCCCAGACCCCGTTCTTCGGGGGAGGCGAGGAGGAGATCCAGGTCAACCTGGACCGGGCCGCCCTGCACGAGTCCGGGGTGAGCCTCGACCAGGTGGCGGGGGCCTTGGCCTACCAGAACCTCAACCTGCCCGCCGGCCGCCAGATCCGCGACCGCAAGGAAGTCCTGCTGCGCACCATCGGGCAGTTCGACTCGTTGGAGGAGATCCGCAGCGTGGTCGTGGGGGCGTCCCAGAAGACCGGCACCCCCATCCTGCTGGGGAGCATCGCCGAGGTGAAGCGGGAGCTCAAGGACTCCCGCAGCGCCGTGCGCTCGAACGGCCAGCCCTCCGTGATGATGATGATCTCCAAGGAGGCGGGCGCGAACCCCTACCGGGTGATGAAGGAGTACCAGGGCAAGCTCGATGAGCTGGTCCCGCTGCTGCCCGCCGGGATCGAGTTCCACAACCTGTTCGACATCGGCCGCATCATCGAGAAGATGGCCGGGGCGGTGGTCTCCAACGGCGTGATCGGGGCCTTCCTGGCCGTGATCATCATGTTCCTGTTCCTGCGGAACATCCGGCCCACGCTGACCATCGCGGTGGTCATCCCCCTGTCCCTGCTGGCCACCTTCATCCCCATCTACGCCATCGGCGAGACCCTGAACATGATGACCATGGGTGGGCTGGTGCTGGGCATCGGCATGCTCGTCGACAACGCCGTGGTGGTCATCGAGAACATCTTCAGACACATCGAGGAGGGCAAGGACCGCAAGGAGGCCGCCAGGGTCGGCGCCCGCGAGGTGGGCATGGCCATCACGGCCTCCACCTTCACCACCATGGTGGTGTTCCTGCCCATCCTCTTCTCTCAGGGCATGGCGGGCCAGCTGGCCTTCGGCCTGGCGATCACCGTGGCCGCGGCGCTGCTGTCGTCGCTGTTCGTGGCCATCACCATCGTGCCGATGTTGAGCTCCGTGTTCTTCTCCTCCAAGGTCCAGGGCGCCGTGCTGCACGACGGCAAGCGCTTCGCCGCCTTCCGCCGCTGGTACGCCCGCCGCCTGACCTGGTGCCTGGGGAACCGCTGGAAGACCATCGGGGGCCTGGCGAGCATCGTGGTGGTCTCCGGTGGCATGTCGTACTTCGTGGGTGCGGAGTTCATGCCCTCGAACAACGACCCCGTGCTGATGGGCAAGCTGAGCTTCCCGGTGGGCACCGCCCTCGAGGAGACCTCGGCGGCCAGCACCCGCATCGAGGAAGTCTTCGCCCAGTTCCCCGACGTGCTCACCGTGGGCGCGTCCCTGGGCGTGGACGAGAACGACGCGGGCGCGGGCATGTCCGAGACCAACCCCGCCGGCGTGCACGAGGCCATGATCTTCGCGCGGCTCAAGGACCGCGACGAGCGACAGATCAAGGAGAACGACACCATCAAGGCCATGATCCGCGAGGGTCTGCCCGAGATCGAGGGCATGGAGTTCAAGTTCCAGGACATGGGCGGTGGCATGGGCGGATCGGTCCATCCCATCGACATCAAGCTCTCCGGCGACGACTTCGACGAGCTGCGGACCTGGTCCGAGCGCATCGCGGCGGCCATCAGCGAGGTCGAAGGGCTGGTGGGCGTGGACACCTCCATGCGCGAGGCCAAGCCCGAGGCCCACATCATCATCGACCGCGCCAAGGCGGGTACCTACGGCCTCACCGTCGGCCAGGTGGCCACCACCGTCAAGACCGCGACCCTGGGCACGGTGGCCACACGCTTCCGCTCCGAGGGCGAGGAGTTCGACGTTCGGCTGCGCTACCACGACAGCTTCCGCGACAGCCAGGACGCCCTCCGCCAGATCCAGGTGCCCCTGCCCATGGGCGGCGCGGTGCCCCTGGCGCAGCTGGCCCACATCGAGGACGGCTTCGGCCCCGTGCAGATCGTGCGCGAGGATCAGGCCCGCACCGTGAGCATCTACGCCGACGTCGAGGACACCGACCTGCGCGCCGCCATGGGCGCGGTGAGCGACGTGCTCGGGCCCATCGAGGCCCAGCTCCCCCAGGGCTACAACATCGACTTCGGCGGCCAGTTCGAGGACATGATGTCGGCCTTCGGGCAGCTGCTGGCGGCCCTCGTGCTCGCCATCATGATGGTCTACATGGTCATGGCCGCTCAGTTCGAGAGCTTCAGCCACCCCTTCAGCATCATGTTCACCATGCCCTTGGCCTTCGTGGGCGTGATCTGGATCTTCCTGATCACCGGCACCACCCTGAGCGTCCCCACCTTCCTGGGGGTGATCATGCTCGCCGGCATCGTGGTCAACAACGGCATCGTGCTGGTGGACTACGTCAACCAGCTGCGGCGACAGGGCCTGGGCATCATCGAGGCGGCCATCGAGGGCTCCGCGACCCGCCTGCGCCCCGTGCTCATCACCTCGCTGACCACCGCGGGCGCCATGGTCCCCATGGCCATCAGCACCAAGGAGGGCGGTGAGACCATGGCGCCGCTGGCCCTGACCATCATCGGCGGCCTGGCGGCCGCGACGGTCTTCACCCTGATCGTGGTCCCGGTCGTGTACACCCTGGTGGATGCCGGCTCAGCCCGCATCGCGCGCTTCTGGCTGCGCCTGCTGCACCGGGATGAGAGCGCGGTGGCCGGCGCCGGCGCCCCGCGCCCCGCCCCCGCACCGCCCCC
>CAYZVO010000285.1:0-9212 GCA_964481655.1 uncultured Enterobacterales bacterium
CCCTACGATGCCGACAGCAAGCGCCGTGCCAGATCCGGGCCGACGATTATGGACCAGACAAGGCCCAGAGCCCGGCGGCGGCGTCTGGTATGGTGAAGCCATGCGCGCCTCGTTCATCGTCCTCATTGCGCTCGTCGCCTGTGGGAGCTCTCTGCCACACGACACCGATGGGGCCCCAGGCGACTCTCCCCCGGACAGCCCGGCGGACAGCCCAGCGGACAGCCCGCCTGGCGAGACCGGCGACACGGCCCCGCCCGTCGCCGCCATCACCGAAGGCCAGCGGGTGCTGCTCATCTACGACCCCGGCTTCGAGGGCAGCCTCGAGGTGGCCGAGGCCTACGCGGAGCTGCGGGGGGTGCCCGCCGATCAGCTCTGCGGGGTGGAGGCCACGGCCAGCACCACCATCACCAGCGAGGAGTTCGTCACCTGGGTGCCCCAGGTCCAGGCCTGCATCGACGCGGTGGAGCACGAGCTGCACTACCTGGTGCCCGTCTACGGTGTGCCCTACCGGGTCAGCGGCCACGTCGAGGACATCGCGGGGACCGGCGAGTACGCCAACGTCAGCCTCGACGCCCTGCTGTTCCTGGGGGAGACCGCCGCCGGCATCGACTACGCCATCTACAACCCCGCCTGGCGCGAGGGCGACAGCATGACGGGGGCGTACGAGGACTACCTGCCCTGGGACGAGTGGAAGCCCGTCTTCGAGGCGGATCTCGGCCTCCCCACCTGGATGGTCACCCGCATCGACGGCGCCAGCCTCGACGAGGCCCTGGCGCTCATCGATCGCAGCCGGGAGGCCCAGGCCCTGGCCGACAGCGGGGCCCTGGCCGGGACCGTCTACGTGGACGGGCGCTACGGCGACAGCGAGCCCGAGAGCGACGAGTTCGGCTCCTACGAGTCGGGTGAGTGGAACATGTGGGGCACCCTCACCATCTTCGAGTCGCTTGGCTTGTACGATGTGGTCTGGGACGGCAACAGCGAGGAGTTCGGCACCAAGCCGGCGCCGGTGCACTGCCCCGACACGCTCTACTACGCGGGCTGGTACTCCTACAACAACTACAACGACGCCTTCGCGTGGGCCCCCGGCGCCATCGGCGGGCACCTGGACTCCTGCTCGGCCTGCGACATCCGCGGTGACACATCCTGGTCCGCCAACGCCCTGCAGCGGGGCATCACCGCCACCTTCGGCGCTGTGTCGGAGCCCTACGTGGCGGGCATGCCCGAGTACGATCAGTTCTTCCTCTACCTGCTGCAGGGGGCGAGCTACGGCGAGGCCGCCTACCAGAGCACCCGGGTGGGGCTGTGGATGATGATGTGGGTGGGGGACCCGCTGTATCGACCCTACCCGGAGCCCGCGCTGTAGGGCTGGCACGCCGGGCACAGCCAGGTGCCCCGCTGGGCCACGACCGTGCGCTCGATGGGGGTCGCGCAGGCGGGGCAGGGTTCGCCTGCCCGGCCATAGACCCGCAGGTAGTCCTGCATGCGTCCGTCTGGGTAGATCCAGTCGATGCTGGTGCCGCAGCTGTCGATGGCCTCCCGCAGCACCTGCTGGATGTGGCCGTGCAGCCGCTCCACGGCCACGGCGTCGAGGCTGCTCGCCGGGCTGAGGGGGTGCAGCCCGGCCCGGTGCAGGGACTCGTCCACGTAGATGTTGCCCAGCCCCGCGAGGAAGTGCTGGTCGAGCAGCAGGGGCTTGAGGGCCCGCCGGCGGGCGCCGAGCATCGCGCCGAACAGGGCGGGGGTGAAGCGGGCCTCGAGGGGCTCGGGGCCGAGCTGCCACAGGGTGCCCACCGGATCGGGGCTGGAGGTGACCGTCCCGAACTTGCGGGCGTCCTCCATCGCGAGGGTGCGGCCGCCCTCGAGCCGCCACAGGGTGCGGGCGTGGGGCGGGGCCTCATCGCCGGGCTCGACCCAGGCGAAGCGCCCGCTCATGCGCAGGTGGATGATCAGCCAGCCGCCGTCGTCCAGCTCCCACAGCAGGTGCTTGCCCCGCCGGCCCACGGACAGCACGGTCCGGCCGACACAGGCCTGCTCCACGGCGTCGTGGGACGGCCGCAGGGACTTGGGCCAGCGGGCCTCGAGGGCCGTGATGCGTCGGCCCACCAGGTCGGGGCGCAGGTTGCGGGCGATGGTCTCGACTTCGGGGAGCTCGGGCATGGCGCCAGCGTATCGCATCCGGTGGTATACAAGCCCATGGTCTCCGCGCTGCTCATGGTCCTGCTCACAGGCTGCTCCACGGAGCCCGTCTGCGTGATGCTGCGGCCCTTCGAGCGCTTCGGAAACCACGTGCAGACCTACGAGGTCGCCATCGACGTCGAAGGCCGCCGGGTCTACACCACGGCACTGGGCAGCCAGGTGGCATTGGCCTACGACGCCGACAGCTACGAGGTGCTGCAGGACTTCCCCCTGGGCTCGGATCCCCTGACCACCCCGGACATCGAGGTGGATCTGGACGGCAACCTGTGGCTGGTGGCCAACAACGACCCCCCCCTTGTGCACTTCGACCGCAGCGACGGCACCCGCACCATCGTCTGGGACGAGCTGAGCGGCGCCCGAGACCTGGCAGCGCGGGCCTCCGGGGGCATGGTGGTGCTGGGCCGCTCCGACAGCTCCAACAACACCATCATCGCCTTCGACGCCGACCTGGAGCCCGTGGCTCGCCTCGAGCTCGAGCCCGCCACCCGGGGCCTGGTGCCTATGGACGACCACCAGCGGGTCGGGATCGCCTATGACGGTGGCGATCTGCTGGTGCTGTCCACCGAGGACCTGTCCGAGCTGGCCCGCTGCCGCACCACCATCGAGCGCCCCTGGCACGGGGCTCAGCTGGACGACGGCACGGTGATCCTGGCCAACGAGAGCTCCATCGGGACCGCCTGCGGCGGCGAGCCCCAGGCCTGGCGGGTGGGCCGGGAGAACATGGAGGTGGTCTCCCTGGGGGGCCACGCGGTGGTGCTCGATCGCATCGGCGAAGAAGACGGCTGGGACCCGAACCTGGGCATCGCCCGGCTGGTGGACGCCGATGGCGTGTACGACCAGTACGCCACGGGCAAGAACACCGGCTTCGGGGCCTTCGACCCGGACACCGACCGGCTGTGGGTCAACAGCGAGGGAAGCTCCGAGGTGCAGATCCTCGATCCCGACAACGGCGCGCTCGAGCACGCCGTGCAGGTGGGCACCTTCCTGGACGGGCTGGCGGTGGATCCGGAAGATCCGAGCGTGCTGTTCGCCTCAGGCAGGCTCTCCGACACGCTGGTGCGCATCCAGGACGGCGCGGTCACCGCCTCCACCGACGCGGTGCACTGGCCCTACGCCCCGATCCCGGACCTCGAGCGCGACCTGCTGTGGGTCCTGAGCCACACCGAGGGCACCCTGCACGCCCTGGACCGCAGCACCCTGGAGCTGGTGCGCAGCATCGACCCGGGCCTGGGCTCGAACACGCTGCTGACCTTCGGCAACATCTTCATGCACCCCACCCGGGGCAGCCTGCTGTTCGCCGAGAGCCAGCAGGACCTGCTGCTCGAGCTCGACCCCGACAGCGGCGCGGAGCTCGGCCGCTGGGATCTCGGCGGTCCCCTGATCGACGACCCCGACGAGGTGGGTGAGCTGGCCATCCGGGTGGACACCCACACCGGACGGGTGTACACCGCGCGCTCCAACGACGTGCGGGTGCAGCTGGTGGACCTCGACGACGAGCCTGTGGAGACCGTCTTCCTGCCCGACGACGTGGCGGAGGCCTTGAGCGCCGGCCACGCCACGGACTTCATGCGGCTGTACCCCAAGGAAGGCCTGATCTTCGTCGGCGGCAAGGCGGTGGCCCTGGACACCCTCGATCGCCTCGAGGACCAGGATCTGCCCGTGACGCGCATCGCGGGGCCTCACCCCAGCAAGAAGCATCAGTGGATCGCGGTGGACGACCGCAAGCGCCACATCGTGCGCATCGACAGCGACGGCGAGGAGCTGGGCCGCCAGGCCTTCGCCCGCCACGAGCTGTACGCGACCGTCTTCAAGGTCAGCGGCGGCGAGCGCACGGTCACCATGACCCGCGCCCTGCACGGCAATGTCTGCTCCTTCCCGGTGAGGGCCTTGAAGTGATCCTGCTGGGAGAGCAGCTGGGCGCGCGCCTGGGCGCGCTGGGGCAGGGGAGCCTCTGGGGCCGGGTGCAGGCTGCGTCGGCGCGCACGGGGCGTCCCGTCGGGGTCAGCGCCCACCTGCTGGGAGCGATCGACTGGACTGAGCCCGAGCGCTGCCCCATCCGGCGACAGCTGCTGCCGGTGGTGGAGGAGCTCGAGCCCGACCACCCCCTGTGCCAGCCCGACCCCCTCGCCGAGGCCCGGGACGCAATCGCCCCGGGTCTGATCCACCGCTACCCCGATCGTGCCCTGCTCATCTCCACCCCCCGCTGCCCCGTCTACTGCGCCTTCTGCACCCGCTCCTGGTCGGTGGGGCCGACGCGGGGGCTGGCCCGCCGGGTGCGCTGGGAGGCGGCGCTGGAGGCCCTCGAGGCCCGCCCCGCCATCGTGGACGTGACCGTCAGCGGCGGCGACACCTGGAGCCTGCCCGCCGCCGAGCTGGCCTGGCTCGGGGCGCGCTTGCTGGCGCTGCCTGGGCTGCGCCGCCTGCGCTTCGCCACCCGGGGCCTGGTGGCGGATCCCGGT
This sequence comes from uncultured Enterobacterales bacterium, assembly GCA_964481655.1. GTDB lineage: Bacteria > Myxococcota_A > UBA796 > UBA796 > JAFGLY01 > CALDOK01. The sequence goes on from CAYZVO010000285.1 coordinate 4,656, forward strand.
CAGCTGCACGAAGGGGGCCTGCACGCCGCCTTCGCGGCCCTGGCGAGCCGCGCCCGTGACGCCGGGGTGCGGGTCGCGCTGCACGCACACGTGAACCACCCCCGTGAGCTGGGACCCGAGGCCCGGTCAGCGGCGGCTGCCCTGCGGGAGGCTGGCCTGACCTTGCGCAGCCAGACCGTGCTCCTGCGCGCTGTGAACGACGAGGTCGAGCTGTTGTTGTCGCTGATCGACGCCCTGGTCGCGGCCGACATCCAGCCCTACTACGTCTATGCGGCGGACATGGTGCCAGGCGCCGAGCACCTGCGCACCAGCCTGGCCCACGTCGCCGAGCTCGAGAAGCAGCTGCGGGGGCGCACCGCCGGCTTCGACACCCCCCACGTGGTCTGCGACCTGCTCGGCGGCGGCGGCAAGCGCCAGATCCACTCCTGGGAGCGCTACGACAGGGGGCTCGGCCTGGCGGTCTTCCGCAGCCCGGTGGTGGACCCCGACGGGCTCTTCCTCCACGCGGATCCCCTGCGCGGCCTCGAGCCGGCGGTCCAGCGGCTGTGGGCCGACCCCGGTGAGCGGGCGGACAGCATCGCGCGACAGCTCGACCTGGCCCGTTGCAGCGCCACTTCCGCATGACATAGGATGCAGCGATCCCCGGAGGTTCCATGCTGAGCTCCCTGCTGCTCGGCCTGCTGGCTTCGGCCCATGCGGCCATCCCCGTCTTCGTCCCGCCCTTCGAGGCCAAGGACCACGACGCGGAGGACCTCGCCTCCCGCATGCCCGCCATCCTGGCGGCCGAGCTGGCGGCCGATCCCGACATGCAGGTGGTGGACCCCGCGACCTTCCCGGACGTCGGCGACACCAGCGCTGTGATGTACATGCAGACCTGCCCCCCGGGCCAGCTCGAGGGCTGCGCCTACGTGGTGGGCGAGGCCGGAGACGCCGCCTACGCCATCATCGGCACGGTGCGGACCCTGCCCCCTGAGCCGCCCCCCGAGCCCCCCGAGGGCTACGATCCCGAGCAGCTCGACCTGCCCGAAGAGCCCCCCATCGAGCGCCTGGTGGCGCTCCGCATCCTGGACGTGAAGTTCTACAACGAGGTCCTGGCCGTGGAGCTGGTCCACACCGAGGAGACCGAGGAGTCCTTCGCCGATGCCGTGCTGCTGATGATGCAGGACGCCGCCTCGGGCTGGGTGGGCGGCGAGGTGGACATCCGCACCACGGTCATCACCATCGAGGATGAGTCGGTGGACGTGGATCAGGCCGCCACCGAGCTGGCGGACCTGAGCCAGGAGCTGGGTGAAGTGGACGGCCAGGGCGAGGCCACCTCCACCAGCGCGCCCCACAGGGAGCACCGCCCCCAGCTGACCATGGAGCAGCTGAAGCAGGGCTACTCTCCGGAGACCTGGGAGGAGCTCGGGATCAGCGCCAAGCAGTACCTGACCTGGTGGAACTCGGGCTGGGACTACGCCAGCTGGTCCAAGCGCTTCGACGGCCGCCGCGGCCAGCTGCTGCTTCGGGCCCACGGGGGCCTGGGCCTGGGTCCCACCCACGCTCTGTACTACGGGCGCTTGTCTCGCTGGGGGTCGCAGCTGACCCTCGAGGAGATCTACGTCACCCACGAGCTCGCCACCGGGCTCTCCAGCCACGTCGGGCTCAGCGTGGGCTACGGCCTGATGCCCACCGTGGAGATCGAGGCCGGTGCCTCCCGCGAGGGAGGCCGCTACCAGGTGGACGTGCGCACGGTGTACCGCAACGAGGGCGTCGATCCGGTCGAGGCCGAGATCGAGGTCTCGGAGGACCCCCAGGGCACCCCTCAGATCTGGCTGGGTGGGCGCTGGGCGCCGCTGCCGGCCTCGAACCTGCGCCCCGTCGCCGGCCTGGGCCTGGCCTGGTGGTTCGGGCACACCCTGGGTGATGACGAGGTGCCCACGGTGGACACCCCGGCCTTCACCGCGCCTGTGGTCACCAGCCTGCGCCTGCTCGGCGGCGCAGAGCTGCGGCTCCTGGACGGGCTGGACCTGTTCGCCCAGGTGCCGGTGCACCTGCTGGTCGCTGGGCAGGACCCTGCGCTCTACGACGATCTCCGCATCGAGGGCCCCGAGTACGGCATGACCGACAAGCGCGAGCCGGGCACGCCCTTCCCCCTGGCCGCCAGCCTGCAGCTGGGCATCCAGGCTCGCCTGGGCGGCCGGGGTGCCAAGGACCAGGGCCCCCGCGCCTTCGACGAGGATCTCGAAGAGCTGGACTAGGCGATCACCGCTTCCAGCGGAACCCGCGCCGACGCTCGTCGGTGGGCTCCGGCTGGCTGGGCAGCTTGGCCGGCTCATCCTGCACCGAGGGGTCCTTGGACATGCCCATGTCAGGGTTGATGGCCTTGGGGTTGCGCAGATAGCGCTGGGCGTCCTCGTAGAGCACCTGTTTGTCCTGGAAGAGCTGCTGCAGGGCGCGGTCCATCGTGACCGAGCCGTCCCGGCGGCTGGCCTCCATCAGGCCGTGGGCCTGGTGCATCTTGTTCTCTCGGATCAGGGTCCGGATGGCCGTGGAGGCGATCATCACCTCGAAGGCAGCGATGCGTCCGTTGCCCTCGGCCTTGGGGAGCAGGCGCTGAGAGACGACCCCCAGCAGGGCCGAGGCCAGCTGGCTGCGGACCTGGGACTGCTGGTGGGGCGGGAAGGAGTCCACGATGCGGTCGATGGCCTGCACCGCGTCGTTGGTGTGCAGGGTGGACATGACCAGGTGGCCGGTCTCCGCCGCGGTCAGGGCCGCGGACATGGTCTCGGCGTCGCGCATCTCGCCGACCAGGATGACGTCGGGGTCCTGGCGCAGGATGTACTTGAGGGCCGCGGCGAAGCTCTTGGAGTCGGCGTGGATCTCCCGCTGGTCCACCGTGGCCCGGCGGCTGCGGTGCACGTACTCGATGGGATCCTCGATGGTGATGATGCGGCAGTTGCGGGAGCGGTTGATGCGGTCCACCAGGCAGGCCAGGGTGGTGCTCTTGCCCGAGCCGGTGGGGCCGACCACCAGCAGCAGGCCGTGGGGCTTGTCCCCCAGCTCCAGCACCACGTCGGGGATGCCCAGGACGTGGGGGTCGGGGACCTTCTCCGGGATGGCCCGCAGGGCCGCGGCCATGCGCCCGCGCTGGAAGTAGGCGTTGACCCTGAAGCGCCGCCCATCGTCCAGGCCCAGGGCGAAGTCCACCTCGCGCTCCAGCTCGTAGACCTCCCGCTGGCGGGCGTTCATGATGGAGTGCAGCAGCATCCGCATGTCGCCGTCGGTGAGCTGGTGGTCCCCCAGCTTGCGGAGGTTGCCCACGATGCGCACGATGGCGGGTCGCCCGGCGGCCAGGTGCAGGTCCGAGGCCCCCAGCTCCATGGCGCGGCCCAGCAGGACCTTCAGGTCGATGCCCTTCGACGCGCGGCCGTCCTTGGTGCGGGCGCCCTGGCCGCCGGTGGTCATGCCCTTGGTCCAGAGGATGAACTCCTCGGGGTTCGAGGCGAAGGCCACGCCGGTCTCGAAGGAGATCTTCTTGGTGCGGTGCAGATCGAGCAGGGACTCGTTGAAGGTGATCATGCCCGGGGCCGCCGAGCCCCGCACCACGTCCATCAGGTCATCCACGCGCTGCTCGCGGAGCAGCCGGCGGGTCGCGGGGGTGTTGACCATCATCTCCACCGCGGGCACCCGGCCCATGCCGTCGGCCCGGGGCAGCAGGCGTTGACAGAGGATGGCCTTCAGCGCGATGGAGAGGTCCAGGGCGGCCTGTTGGCGCTGGTGCTCGGGGAAGTAGGCCAGGATGCGCTGCAGGGTCTGGGAGGCGTCCACGGTGTGCAGAGAGGTCAGCACCAGGTGCCCGGTGAGGGCCGCGGAGATGGCCACCTGCATGGTCTCGGCGTCGCGCAGCTCGCCGATCATGATCACGTCGGGGCTCTGGCGCACCACCTGCCGCAGGGCGTGCTGGAACGATCCGGTGTCCGAGCCCACCTCGCGCTGGCTCACGCGCCCCATGCGATCCTGATGCACGAACTCGATGGGATCCTCGATGGTGACCACGTGCACCGGACGGGTGGCGTTGATGTGGTTGATCATCGCGGCCATGCTGGTGGACTTGCCCGAGCCCGTGGCGCCGGTGACCAGCACCAGCCCCCGCAGGGGCTCGAAGAGGGTGGGCAGCATGGTGGGCAGGCCCAGCTCGCCGAAGTCGAGATCCCCCAGGGGCAGGGCGCGGATCACGGCCGCCAACATGCCCTGCTGACGGCTGAGGTTCACCCGGAAGCGCTGGCGCTGATCCAGGGTGAAGCCGACGTCCATGTCACCCCGTTCCTCGAGCTGCTGGCGCTGCAGCGGGGTCAGGAACATCTCCTGCACCGCGCCCATGTCGTCGGCGGAGGAGGGGGGATGGTCCAACGGCACGATCTGCCCGTGGACCCGCAGGGTCGGGGCCTTGCCCTCGCAGAGGAACAGGTCCGACGCCCGGTAGGTGGCCATGGCGCGCAGCAGCTCGTGGACGGTCGATGAGTCGTGGAGATCCGGCATGGGGCGATCCTACCTCAGGGGGCGCTCGCCCGTGCC
>CAYZVO010000286.1:0-9059 GCA_964481655.1 uncultured Enterobacterales bacterium
GCGAGCGCTGTGGGGGCTCGAGGCGCCTGCAACCCGGGGGGCTGGGCGCCAGGGTAGTCACCCGCGAGCGCTGTGGGGGCTCGAGGCGCCTGCAACCCGGGGGGCTGGGCGCCAGGGTGCGCACTTGCGAGCGCTGTGGGGGCGCGAGGCGCCTGCAACCCAGGGGGCTGGGCGCCAGGGTAGTCACCCGCGAGCGCTGTGGGGGCTCGAGGCGCCTGCAACCCGGGGGGCTGGGCGCCAGGGTGCGCACTTGCGAGCGCTGTGGGGGCTCGAGGCGCCTGCAACCCGGGGGGCTGGGCGCCAGGGTAGTCACCCGCGAGCGCTGTGGGGGCCCGGGACCGCCTGAAACCCAGGGGGCTGCGACGCAGGGTGCCGACTTGCAGGCGTCGCGTCAGTGGCTGGACACCGTGAGCTCCATCGCGGTGCCATCCGGTGGCTCGAAGCACCAATCGGAGCAGCAGTCCGGGCCCCTCAACCACGCCTTGGCGTCCCAGTCCAGCACACAGGCCGACCCTTCGCGATGCTCGGCCCGCATGGTCAGGTTCGCCTCTGCCACGCCCTCCGGAAGCGACCGCAGGGAGGCCAACCCGAGCTCGCGGCGCACGCCCACCTGGCTGCAGTCCAGCTCGCGTTCGTAGAGCAGGCCAGCGCCGCTCTCGACCGTCAGGAACACGAGGCTATGGGGCCCTCCGGTCTCCCCGGTGTCGCTCTCGAGCTGCGGGCCGAGGGTGATGTCCAGGGTGAGGTGGAGGTCCGGGTCGTGGTCTCCCACGACCGTGACCGTGGACGAGACATCGAGGGTGAGGTCACCACCATCCGACAGTACGACGGTGCCCTGCTGGTCCTCGCTGACGCTCCAGCTCGAAGCCTTGCAGTAGCAGCCCTGCAGCAGCGCACCGGCCACCAGCACCCCGAGGCGTGTCACTTCAACGCCTCGGTCCCCCGGAACTCGCGATCCGGGGCCAGGTCCTCGAGGATGGCCTGGTCGCCCTCGGTGGCGGCATCGCTCAAGACCCGCCCCACGCACTCGCCGATGCCTGGGCCCAGCATGAAGCCCTGTCCGCACATGCCGGCGGCCAGGAAGAGGCCGGGCACGCCCGGGGCCCAACCCAGCAGGGGCGCGCCGTCGGGGGTCATGGGGTACAGCCCGCGCCAGGTGCGGCGCACCTTGAGGGCCGACAGCCGGGGCAGCAGGTCCACCATGCGCTTGGCGACCTGGGGCAGGAAGACCGAGGTGGCCCGATCGTCGGTGCCGAGGATGGGCGGATCCGGGGTGATGCAGAAGACCACCTGGCCCTCGGCGTTCTGGTAGAAGTAGAAGTTCTTCGACCCGGGGCCGGGGCGGATGTCCACCACCATGGGCTCGATGAATCGAGCCACGGGCTCGGAGATGCCGCCTTCGTGGGAGTCGGGCACCACGGGGATGTCCAGGCCGACCATCGCGCCCAGCTCGACGGCGTGGGCGCCGGCGGCGTTGACCACCACCGGGGCGCTGTGGCGGGCCTGGCTGGTCATCACGCCGGTCACGCGCTCACCGCTGCGGATCAGGTCGATGACCGGCTCACCGAAGAAGAACCGAGCACCCGCCCGCTCGGCCTCGACGCGGAAGCTGTGCGCATAGAGCAGGGGCGAGGCCGAGCCATCGCCGGGGGAGAAGGTGCCGCCCCGCAGGCCGTCGGGATCGATGCCGGGCACCAGCTCGCGGATGAAGGCCGCGTCGTGCCAGCCGATGTCCAGGCCCAGCCCGCGCTGGACCTGCACCAGCTCCTCGAGCATCTCGGCGATGGTGGGGGTGTAGGCCACGAAGGTGTAGCCCCCCTGGCGCCAGCCGATGTGGTGGCCGGTCTCGGCCTCCCAGCCGGAGAAGATCTCCAGCGAGGCCTGCCCCAGGGCGATCTTGGCGGGGTCGCTGTGGGTGGCGCGGATGCCGCCGATGGCCGCGCGGTTCTCACCGCGGCCCACCGAGGCCTTGCCCTCGAAGACCGCGACCTTCAGGCCGGCCCGGGCCGCGCACAGGGCGATGGGGGTACCGACGGAGCCGGCGCCGATGACGATGACGTCCCAGGTGTTCATCCCTCACCTCCGCCCTTCGCGAAGACACCGAAGGGGACCTCCACGAACAGGGGCCTCAGGGTGTTGGGGGTGACCTCCCCCGGCTCGATGCCTTCCTGACGGAAGATGCGCACCAGGTGCTCGGGGCAGTTCTTGCCGCAGCAGGCCCCCATGCAGACCCGCAGCTGGGCCTTGAGCTCGTTCACGTCCCGCACGCCGTCGCGGATGGCGGTTCGGATCTCGCCAGCGCTGACGTGCTCGCAGCGGCAGATGATGACGTCGTCGGCCACAGGCTCGTCGCCCGGAGGTTCCACCGGCAGCAGCTCCTCGGGGGTCTGGGTGCGGAAGCCCGCCACCCGGGGGGCCAGCTCCGCGGGCACCCGCAGCCGGACCATCACGGTGTGGTCGGCGATCTTGCGGTCCTTGACGTCCACCACCTCGAAGCGCCCGATGGGGGCGCCCACCACGTCGGTGGCCAGCACGGTGTCGCCAGCCTTGACCAGCTCCTTGGGCTGCTCGTAGGGCACGGTGACCAGAGGCAGCTCGGGGTCCTTTCGGCCATCCACGATGGTCACGGCCAGGCCCGGGCAGATCATGGCGCAGCGGGCGCAGCCGGTGCACTCGCCGTGGAACTCCGGCTTGCCCATGATGGGGTGGCCCTGCATCTGGATGGAGCCCTTGGGGCAGACCGACGAGCAGGGGTTGCAGGGGATCTCCTGGTGGCAGTGCAGCACCGGGTAGACCTTCATGTCCGGGCTGGGCTGGACGGTGCGCTCGTAGGGGCCCGGGCGGGCCTCGAGGACCGCGAGCTTGTCGTACCAATCCTGGGGGATCTCCCCGATCTCCTGGCCCAGCGCGCCGGCGACCTTCAGGGCCGCGATGCGGCCGCCGAAGGTGGCCGCCGAGGCCTCGGCGATGCGCTCGGCGTCACCTGCCGAGAACACCGGCAGGCCGAAGGCCTGGGCCTGGGCGACCATCTCGTCCAGGGGCGACAGCCCCACCGCGACGAGCAGGGTGTCCACGGCGAAGGTGCGCTGGGTGCCCTCGACCACGGCGAAGGAGCGGTCCACCTCGGCGATGGTGACCGCCTCGAGGTGATCCGTGCCGTGGGCGGCGACCACGGTGTGGGACAGGTAGACGGGCACACCCAGGCGCCGGATCTTGTCGGCGTGCACCCGGTAGCCACCCACCTCGGGCATGGCCTCGACCAGGCCCACGACCGGGATGTCGGCCTGCAGCGCGTGGTAGGCGGCGATGAGCCCCACGTTGCCGCCGCCGAGCACGAAGAGCCGCTCGCAGGGGCGCACGAGATCGCGGTTGAGCAAGGTCTGGAAGGCGCCCGCGCCGTAGACCCCGGGCAGGGTGTGGCCCGGGAAGGGGATCTGCTTCTCCCGGGCGCCGGTGGCCACCAGCAGCACCCGCGGCTCGATGATGTGGTAGCTGCCTTGCTTGACCACGCCGACCCGCCGATCGGAGAACACCCCGACCGCCGTGGCCTCGAGCCACAGCTCGGCGCTGGGCTGGGCCTCGAGCTCAGCCGCCAGGCCCCGTGCCAGGTCGGTGCCCCGGGTGCCGGCCCGGGTGTCCTCGATGGAGCCGAAGAACTTATGGGTCTGCAGGACCAGCTTGCCCCCAGGGCGGTCCTTGTCGTCCACCACCAGCACCCGCACGCCACGGGAGGCGAGCTCCACCGCCGCGCTCAATCCCGCCGGGCCGGCGCCGATGATCAGCACCTCGACCGGGTGCAGGGGGGTGTCACCGAGCTGAGGCCGATCGTCGACCACGGGGAGCATGGGCTGGCCCTCGCAGGGCTCCACCATCATGTTGGCCGCCACCGGCACCATGCAGGACTTCACCGCCACACCGTTGGCCACCACGGTGCACTGGGCACACTGGCCGTTGGCGCAGAAGATGCCCAGGGGCGCGCCGTCGCGGGGGTGGTGGCCGAAGCTGTGGACGCCGCCCGCGAACAGCGCCGAGGAGATCATCTCGCCAGGTCGCGCCAGCATGCGGGCCCCCTGCCAGTAGAAGGGGACGCTGGGTTCGTCCTGTGGGGGCGGGAGCACGGGGTGCTCGACGACGCGTCGCTCGGACATGGCGCACCGGGGCGGGGGGAACGGTCCACTAATCCCCCTCCCCCAGGCGTTCAGGCGTCGCACGGCACGTCGAGGGGTGGGCCTGCGTTGGATCAGGCCGGCCGGGGTGGTAGACTCGAATACGTCACGAAGGGCGAGATCGGGCTGGGAGGATCGGATGGCCGAGCGAGAGCACAGTGACAACCAAGACGAACAGCGCGTGCTGCGTCACGATCTGCGCTCTCCGGTGAGCGCGGTGCTGGGCTTGAGCCAGATGCTGCTGGACGAGCTGGACGGCCCCCTCACGGACGAGCAGCGGCACCAGGTCCACCTGATCCACCAAGCCGCCGAGACCCTGGTCACCATCATCGACGAACGCCTCGGGAAGCCCTCGGACACGAGGACCTCGCCATGAGCGACGCCGCCGAGCCCGCGCAGTTGGCCCCCTCCACCATCCTGGTGGTCGATGACAACGAGGCGGTCCGCTACCTCACCCGCCGCATCCTCCAGCGTGAAGGCTACGGGGTGGTCGAGGCCGCGACCGGGAGCGAGGCCCTGGCCCAGGCCGCGCGCCTGCCGGGCATGGTCGTGCTCGACGTCAACCTGCCCGACTTCTCGGGCTTCGAGGTCTGTCGCCGCCTCAGGGCCGATCCGCGCACCGCCCACATCCCCGTGCTCCACCTGAGCGCCAGCTTCCAGGACGACGACTCGGTGGTCACCGGCCTCGAGGGCGGCGCCGACGGCTACCTCACCCTGCCGGTCGAACCGACGGTGCTGCTGGCCTACGTGCGGGCCCTGCTGCGGGTGGGCGAGGCGCTCCGCAGCCTCCAGCAGAGCGAGGCCCGCTTCCGCTCCCTGTTCGAGAGCATGGGCGATGGCCTGCTGCTGGCCGATCCAGTGGACCGCCGCTTCCGCATGGCGAACCCCGCGATCTGCGAGCTGCTCGGCTACACCAAAGATGAGCTCGAGGGCATGTGGATCACCGACATCCACTCGCCGGAGACCCTCGAAACCCTCAGGGGGACCTTCGACGAGGTCCTGGCCGGTCGCGCCCCGCTGGTGCCCGGGCTGGCCGCGCTGCGCAAGGACGGAAGCACCTTCCACGTGGACATCGCCAACACCCTGCTGACCATCGACGACCGCACGATGGTGCTGGGAGCCTTCCGAGACGTCACCGAGCGCCGGGCCCTCGAGCAGCGCCTGGCCCAGGCCGACCGCCTGGCATCGGTGGGCTTGCTGGCCGCGGGCGTGGCCCACGAGCTCAACAACCCCCTGGCCTACGTCCTGTACAACCTCGACGCGGCCACCGAGGACCTCGCGATGGCCGCCGACCGCGGCGACGGGCTGTCCGCAGAACAGGTCCGCGCCATGGCGGAGAAGCTCGGCGCCTCCCGCGACGGTGCCCAGCGCATGCGCAGCATCGTGCACGATCTGCAGACCTTCTCCAGGGTGGACCGCAGGGACCACGCCCGGGTGGAGTTGCCCGCGGTCCTCCGCGCCGTGACCGCGATGGCCGCCCACCAGGTCCGCTTCCGCGCCCGGCTCGAGCTCGACCTTCGCGAGGTCCCCCCGGTGATGGGCAACGAGGGCCACCTGTCGCAGGTCTTCCTCAACCTGCTGGTCAACGCCGCCCACGCCATCGAAGAAGACAACCCGGAGGCCCACCGCATCCGGGTGCGCTGTGGCCGGATGGGCGACGAGGTGGCCGTCGAGGTGAGCGACACCGGCCAGGGCATCCCCGAGGACCAGCGGGACCGGATCTTCGATCCCTTCTTCACCACCAAGGCCCCAGGCCAAGGCACGGGCCTGGGCCTGGCCATCTGCCACCGCATCGTCACCGAACACGGTGGTCGCATCGAGCTGTCGAGCACGGTGGGAGCGGGCAGCAGCTTCCGGGTGCACCTGCCCTGCGCCCTCCCACAGCGACCCACCGCCCCACCGCCCGCGGCACCCGCCAGCCAGGTGGACACCAACGACGCGGCGGCCGCGCAGCGCCCGCGCCTGCTCATCGTCGACGACGAGCGACACCTGCGGCGGGCCATGGCGCGCCTGCTCGAGCGCGCCGGCTACGACACGCAGACCGCGGCGACGGGCCTCGAAGCCCAGCGCATCTTGCTGAAGGGCGCCGAGTTCGACGTCATCCTCTGCGACCTGATGATGCCTGAGCTCAACGGCATGGACCTGCACGCCTGGCTCGTGCGAGAGCACCCCGCGCTCGCCCGTCGGGTGATCTTCCTCACCGGCGGCACCTTCACGCCCAAGGCCGAGCGCTACCTGGCCTCGACAGAGAACCCGATGTTGTCCAAACCCCTGCCTCAGCGCGAGCTGGTGGCCGCCATCGACGCGATGCTCGAGCGCTAGCTGCCCCAGCGCAGCAGCAGCTCCTGGAAGCGCGCCCGGTTGATGGGCTTGGCCTGGTGCTCGTCCATGCCCGCTGCGAGCATCCGCTCCCGGTCCTCGTCGAAGGCGTAGGCGGTCAGGGCGACGATGGGGGTGTGCTCACCCTCCGGCTCGCTCTCCCGGAAGCGGCGCGTGACCTCGAGCCCGTCCATGAAGGGCATCTGGCAGTCCATGAAGACCAGGTCGTAGCGGCCTTCCTGCAGGCGCTCGAGGGCGGCCCGGCCGTCTTCGGCCACCACCACCTCGCAGCCCAGGCTCTCGAGCAGGCGCGAGGCCACATAGCGGGAGGCCGGGTCGTCCTCGGCCAACAGCACCAGCAGGTCCGAGAAATCCGCAGGCGTTGACGCCGGGGTGGTGACTGCGGCGACGGGCGCGGGCAGCGCGCCTCCATCGGCGAGGGGGAGCGGCAGCTCGATGCGGAAGCTGGTGCCCTGCCCCAGCTCGCTCTGGACGGCGATCTCGCCCCCCATCAGCTCGGTGAGCTGGCTGCAGATGGACAGGCCCAGGCCCACCCCGGGGACCACGTCTGCCCGGTTGCCCACGCCCCGCTCGAAGCGCTCGAAGACGGTGGAGACCTCGTCGGCCGGGATGCCGCGGCCGGTGTCCTGGACCTCGAAGGCCACCCGCCCCGGGGCCGCCGGCGTCACGGAGACCCGCACCCAGCCACGCTCGGTGAACTTGACGGCGTTGTCGACCAGGTGGCCGATCACCTGCAGCGCGCGGCCCCGGTCTCCGACCAGCGGACGCTCGAGGCCCGGGGCGATGGCGGTCTGCAGCGTGAGGCCCTTGGAGCGGGCCACCGGCGCCCAGCGCTCGCACAGCTCGTCGATGAGATCGGGGACGGTGAAGGGCGCGGGCCGCAGCTCCAGGGCGCCCTCTTCGATGCGGGTGATGTCGAGCAGATCGCCCACCAGCCTGGTGAGCTGGCCAGAGGCCCGCTCGAGGCCTTGGACGTGCCGCAGCTGGTCGCCCTCGACCCCGCTGTCGCGCAGCAGCGCGGTCATGCCGAAGATGGCGTTGAGCGGGGTGCGCAGCTCGTGGCTGACGGTCCCCAGGAACTGGGACTTGGCCCGGCTGGCGGCCTCGGCTTGCTCGCAGGCCACCGCCAGATCGCGGTTGCGGGCGTCGCGCTCGCGCAGCACGTCGAGCATGTCCTGCTGCATCATGTGCAGCGCACCGTAGACCGACCAGTAGGGGTTGGCCTCGGTGACGTCGTCGGGGACCCCGAGGCCGTCGTCGAGGTAGGTCTCGTCCCAGCTCACCCGCCCCACGAAGGAGAAGAGGCGATCCAGGGCCACGCGGTGGTCCCGCAGTGAGTGGTGCAGGTCGCGGGTCAGCTGCTCGAGGGCGGCAGGCTCGGTGGGGAGCGCCAGCTCACGGGCCGCGGCGAGGCGCTCCGCCCGGGCGAGATCCAGCGCCACCAGGGCGCGATCGACGTCGGTGAAGACCGGCCGTACCCGCAGCGGGGAGCTGCCCACCAACAGGATCGGCTCGATGTCGCCCATGCGCGCCGGATCGCCCACCAGCACGATGTTGAGCAGCCGATCCGAGCGCTCGCGGAAGTAGGCCGCGCGGCCCTGAGCGACGACCGAGTCGAGGGGGGGCTGGCCGGTGATGTCCAGCAGCAGGGTGACCCGCTTCACGCCGAGGTCGTCCAGCGCCCGGTCCATCAGCTCGCGGCGCACCCTCATCTCGCTCGGGCTCACCGGGCCGATGGACTCGCCCAGCAGGACATCGTCGTCCACCAGCGAGAAGCGCAGGGTGGCCCCGCTGGGCGCGCGCCAGATCCAGTCCTCGGGCACCACCACCCGGCGCCGCTTGCCCCCCAGCTGCCGTATCCCGACGCACTCCGAGTGCCGCAGCAGGAACGACGCGAGGACCGCGGCGTCCAGGGTGCCCTCCTGGAGGCGCTCATCGGTGGGCTCGGGGGCGAGTGAGGGTTCCTGGGCGAGGGGATCGGGGAGCTGATCCTCGAGGAAGGCCAGGGCCTGTTCCTGGGTGCGGAACGGCCGCGCGGCCAGGCGCGGCAGCGCCACGTTGAGCAGCATGGCCACCGAGCGGGTGATGAAGCCCGCGCCCCAGAACGCCACAGCCCCGAGGCTGGGTCGCATCACCACGTCCCGCAGCATGGCCTTGCGGGTGGCGTTGGAGCTGCCCCGATAGTCGCTGTAGTCGGGGCACAGGTAGATGCAGGCGTCGGGATCAAAGCGCTCCACCGCGTCGAGCAGACGCGAGAAGATGGCCACCAGCTCGAGGCCGCACTCGTCGTCGGCCCAGCCCCGCTCGCACACGAAGTAGATGCCGTCGCGGTGGTAGCCGAGCTCGACGGAATAGCGGCCATCCTCCGCCTCGAAGCGCAGCTGCTCGAGAGGGATTCCCAGGCTGGCAGGGTCCAGGTTGGGGGTGGCCATGCGTCCCGACAGGTTGATGGTCGACGGCGGCCCTAACCCGTCCCGCCCGCCAAGGTCGGTGGGGAATCCAGACCTCCTGACATCCAGGGGAGACGATCCGCACAGGCACGGGATCATCGCG
>CAYZVO010000287.1:0-8916 GCA_964481655.1 uncultured Enterobacterales bacterium
GTGCCTGGAGGCGGGGGTCGACGCCTGGATCACCAAGCCTGGGCTGGGGCCGCCGCTCGCGGGGGTCGGGGCGGGCCTCTGCTCTATCTGGCCCGCCGGCCTAGTCCGGCGGGAGCTCCAGGCCGAGCACCTCGATGTGGACCTTGCCGTCGGCCCCTTCGGGGATGGGCACGGTCACCTCGGCGGTGGCGCCCCCGGCGAGGGCCTCGAGGGTCGCGCTCTCGCTGGCGGTGGTCTCGCCCACACCGAAGTCCACCCGCAGCTGCACGGCGCTGACGGACCGCTCGCCCTCGTTGCGGATCTCGGCCTTGAGGGTGCCCGCGGCCTCGTCCACCTCGATCGGCTTGCCGCGGATCTTGGCCTGGTACTCCAGTCGCTCGAAGGCGGCCTGGGCCTGGGCGACATCGACCGTCAGCAGGGGGTCGGGGAACTTGTTGGCCACCGCCTTCCAGGTGGAGGCGTAGCGGCGGACGTCGCCCTCTTCGAGGGCGGTGGCGGCCGAGGCGCGCATGATGGCGGCGCCCGCCAGGCCGGTCTCGACCCGCACGCCGTCGGGGGTCTTCACCGCCTGCCAGGACAGGGGCGTGGTCTGCACCTCGCCCAGGCTGCCGTCGGCGAGCACGGCCGGCGCGCTGCGCTCCAGCTCTACCGCCCAGCGACCCGATCCCGCGCTCTCGGCGGACAGCAGGGTGCAGCTGGCCTGGGTTCGCAAGGAGGCCAGCCCGTCGGCGCCCACCAGCTCGAGGCCCGCGGTCGGGGCCGCGGCCGCCAGGGCATCGTAGTCCTTGCTCTCGAGCAGGGGCTGCAGCAGCTCGAGGCCGGCGGGATCGGTGGCCAGGCCGGGTAGGGCCTCACAGGCCTGCAGGGCCACGGGCGCGGGGTCCGCGCAGGCCATGAGGAAGAGGAGGAGGGTCATGGTCTGCGCCGGGACGCGAGCGAGGGGGAGAGCGCCCGCAGGTCCAACTCGACCATACAGGATCGGGAGGTGCGCCGGGGGTCTGCACGGATAAAGGGGCGCTTCCACCTCCCATCGGAGCCGCCATGACCCGCGCCCTGCCGCTGCTCGCCACCATCGCCCTGGCCTGTGGGCCCACCCCGATGCCCGACATCCAGAGCCCGGTGGACACCGAAGGCAAGAAGCCCATCAAGGGCGCGGTGCTCGTGCCCTCGGCGGCGCCCAAGGTGCCCGTGCAGGACCACCTGCTGGACTACCCCTTCATCGAGGATCACCCTGGCTTCACCGTGGCCGGTGCCTGGGACGATCCCGGCCGGGTGCTGCTGAGTATCGGCGGTGAGCCGGGCGCGGTGGGGGCCACCTGGCAGCTGCTGGACCTCGAGCTGCCCGAGCCCGAGCGCAACCAGAAGGCCCGCGACGTGGAGCCGGTAGAGGTCTTCGCCCAGGACGGCGCCCCGTTGAAGGTCTACCCCCGGGTGGGTGTGATGGTCCTCCAGGGCCAGTCCCGCGACGTGGTGGTGTCCCTCGAGACCGGTGAGCCGCTGGCCTGGCAGGCCGAGCTGCCCGACGGCACCGCCACCGACGAGCAGCTCCGCATCCTGGGCCACGCCGACGCCGACACCCTGTGGTTCGTGGTGGACCACGGCGGCCGGCTGATCGCTGGCCCCCGCGGCCCCGACGCCGGCGAGCTGGTCCCCGTGGGTCACACGCTCCCCTGGGAGCCCGACGCGGTGACCTCCGCCGATCCCCGCTACGCCCTGGCCTGGTCTCCGCTGCACTCGGCGGTGCCCTCGGCCTCGGACTGCCCCTACTACACCCTCCCCGAGACGGGGGTGCCCCGCTGCGTGCCCGGGGATCTGAACGAGTCCGCCACCCTGCTTCACCCCCTGGGCCAGGGCTGGTGGGCGGTCACCCCTCCCATGGGCCCCTTCGAGCTGGTGCACGACGCCAGCGGCCGGCGTGACGCGGTCTTCGAGCAGCCCTGCGAGGACGGCGAGGTCCTCGAGGGTGCCCTGGTGGAGCCCCCGCGCCTGCTGGCCAGCTGCCGCCGGGCCGAGTCCCACGTGGAGCTGCGGCTCTGGTCGCCCCAGGCCACCTATGTCTGGACCGAGTACATCCACCCGAGCTCCGAGCGCTCGCCCATCATCGGTGACCGGCCTGTGGTGGGCTTCGGCGATCCCGACAGCGGGCGCCTGACATGGATCGATCTCGAGCGCGCCGAGCGCCTCGAGACCCCGCGCCTGGCCACGCCGGGGATGCAGCGCTCGGTCTCGGAGCGCTTCTTCGCCCTCGAGCAGGGCGAGAACGGCCACTCGCTCTACCGGGTGGACGCCGCGATCAAGGACCTCCAGATGTGGGGCCTCATCCTGGACTGCGACGGCAGCCTCGAGTTCACCCCCGGCGACGACTACGATCTGCTCGAGTGCCACGACTACGGCCTGAAGTGGTCCGAGGTGCTGTACCACGATGGCCGCTGGTTCCGGGTCAAGGAGGCCCGCATCGAGGTCGTGCTCCCCGAGCGCTTCATCGTCAGCGATCGCACCAGCGGTCTGGCCAACACGCTGTGGGTCGTGCCCAGCGTGGAGCAGGTCGAAGACGAGCTCGAGGAGTAGGGCGCCTCAGCGGGGGCGGCGCTCGGAGCGCTCCCCCCGGTGCCAGACCTGGAGCACGTTCGGGTGGTCCGTCGGGAGCTTGGTCCAGCCCAGGCTGGCGAGGCGGGATGGAGGCAGCAGCGTCGCCACCGGCGTGGTGGTGGTGACCACGAACCAGTCCGGCCGGTGGGCCGGCGTCGCCAGGGCCCAGGAGGCGCAGGCGCCTCCCGGCTCGGATGGACCTGTCTGTCGGCCGACAGCCTCGGGCGCCACGTGGCGCACCTCCAGCTCCGGCGACAGCAGCGGACCCAGGGGGATCTCGGAGCAGTCGATCACCTGCTCCCCGGCGGTCGACCTGGCGTTGATGGCCGCGGCCGCGTCGAACAGGGGGATGGCGTCGACGGTGTGGGGTTCGAGCGTGGGCTGGGGCAAGCCCTTGACCAACCCGGGCCACGCCAGGAGGGCCCACAGGACGAACCCGGCAGGGGCACAGGCGGCGACCCACAGACCGAAGCGAGGCTGGAGTACGCGCCAGGCCCGCTGGAAGGCGGCCGGGGCGAGGGCGAGGGCGAACGCCCAGTATGGGGCGTCGTAGCGGGGGAAGAAGGCCACCACGAGCATCGCCAGCGCCCACGTCCCCGCCACCGGACCGGCGATGGCCAGGGCGACCCAGCTCGAGCGCCCGCGACGCCCGGGAACCGGCCAGCACAGGGGCACCAGCAGCAGCAGCGCGAGCCCGGAGACCAGGGGGGGTGAGGTCAGGACGTTGCCCTTCAGCAGGAGCAGCGCGTGGCGGTCGGTCGCCAGGTCCAGGACGTCGCCGAGGCCGGGGTCCTGGACATCATGGAGGCGAGCGGCGTCAGCCTGTGACAGCTCGGAGAGGGCGTGCTGGGTGGTGATCTTGGTCGCCATCGAGACCTGCTCGAGGCGAGAGGTTTGCAGCCAGCGATCCTGGACGAGGCTCGGCGCGGTGGCCAGCCCGAGGGCGACCACGGCGACCAGGGGGACCAGCCAGCGCTTCCCCCGTCCCGCGGCGGCGGTGGGGGCCAGCAACATCGCGGCGATGGCGGCCCCCAGGGCGCGTCCGTCGCAGGCCACCGCGAGCCCCGCGATGGCGCAGGCTGCCAGGCCGAGGGAGGGGCGTCGCCACCGCCCTGCTGCGGCCCCGAGCGCCAGGGACACCGCGCAGAGGGCGCCGACGGTGGGGTAGGGGTCCAGCCAGCTCCGCGCCTCGATCACGGGCGTCAGGCACAGCGCCGACAGCGCCGCGGCCGCGGCCGCGAGGCGCCCACCCAGGGTGCGGGCGAGCACGGCGGCCCCGGCCACGATGAGCACGACGGCCACGCCGGCGACGGCGAACCCGGCCTCGGCGCTGGTCTGCCCGGTGAGCTCCGCGACGCCGGCCACCAGCCATCCCCAGGCGGGGGAGCGCCAGGGGTTGAGCTGGACCACGCGTGTGGGGTCACGGAACAGCTCGACGAACTGCAGGTATTCGTACCAGGCCCCGTTGGTGGCGAAGGGGGGCTCGATGCGGCCCCGGAGCAGGGTCAGGCCCGCCGCGAGGGCCGTGATCACGAGCCAAGGCAGCTCGGGCAGCAGGCGTCGAGAACGCTCCGCCCAGGTCGCGGGGGTGGTGTCGACTTGCTCGGTTTGCACAGGGTCGGGCTCCGTGCACCATCTCTAGCCTGTGGAGCCTCGCCGCGCGCTCCTCGGCGGCCATGGCGGGCTCCGGGACGGCGTGGGTGGGAGTACGCGCCCGGGGGTCCGGTATGCGGTGGGCTAGCCCTCGCAGTCCGGCTGCAGGGCGTACTCGATCTCGACGCTCGATCCCAGGTCGGGGATGTACGCGTCCTCGAACACCAGCTCGTTGGCGTCGAGGTCGTGGGTCCAGTGGGTGGAGCCCTGGTCGTCCACGGTGACCACGATGGTGGCCGGGACCGGGATCTCGCTCAGGGGGAAGCGGCTGCGCTGGGGGAGCATCCGCTCCGCCAGGGCCTCGAAGCCCGCCGACCAGTCGTCCTCGCAGATGGACCAGAACTCGCCGCCGGTGGCGACGGTGGCCTCGTAGATGCCCGTGTAGGCGTCCACGGGGTGGCAGCCCTTGGGGTAGTCGCCCCCCAGCCCGTGCACGAACAGGCCCTCCGGGCCCGGCTCGTAGGTCTCGTAGAGGTCCAGGTAGTGGGCCCAGTCGTAGACGCTCTGCTCGGGGTCGTCGGAGATGGCCAGCAGGTGCAGGTCCGCGGCGTCCCGCAGGAAGCCCTGGTTGCAGCCCCCCGACGGGGTTTCCCACAGGAACGCCTCCCAGAGCATGAAGGCCCGCTCGGCGTTGTTCGCGGTCGTCTGAAGGCCCAGCCATCCGTCGATCATGAGCTCGGCTTCGCTGGCCGTGACGCTGGCATCGAACCAGCGCCACTTGCCGGGGAGGCAGCCGTCGTCGAC
This sequence comes from uncultured Enterobacterales bacterium, assembly GCA_964481655.1. Taxonomy (GTDB): domain Bacteria; phylum Myxococcota_A; class UBA796; order UBA796; family JAFGLY01; genus CALDOK01. The sequence continues at coordinate 4,987 of CAYZVO010000287.1, forward strand.
GGTGGCGACAGACATGTGCAGGTCGGTGCCCTGGTCCAGCAGCTGCGACACGAAGGCCGTGAGCTCGCCGGGCAGCTGCTCGAGCTCGTTCTCCATGCTCTGGGAGCGGTCCACCGCGACCACCAGATCGGCCCGCGAGCCGTCGGCCTGCACGAAGCTGTCGGTCCCGCTCCCCAGCAGCTCACCGTCGCCCGCCACCGTGATGATCAGCTCCCCTCGCTGGGGGTCGTCGCTCACGACGGTGAGGTAGGCGACGTCCGAGACCTGATCGACGGGCGCGTAGCGGATCGTGGTCAAGGTGACCCCTTCGCCCGGGGTGACGGTGAGCAGGCCCTCGACGTAGCCGTTGCCGTCCTCGACGGGGTCCACCGTCAGCTCGGTGGTCGCGCTGGCCAGAGACAGGTCCAGCAGGTGCAGATCGGCGCTGCCGGTGTTGAAGACCAGGACCTCCGTCGCCTGCTCGCAGCCGATGTCCGTGGTCCCCGGCTCCCAGCTCTCCGGCGTCAGGGAGATCTGCGGGGCCAGCCCGCGCCCCTGCAGCGCCACGCTGGTGCGCGAGCTGTCTGGATCGTCGCTGTCGATGTGCAGCCAGCTGTCCCAGCTGCCGTGCTCCTGAGGATCGAAGGCCAGCTCCACCCAGCTGACGCCGCCGGCGGGGACCAGGGGCTCGCCGTGGTCCACCACCGCGAACGGCGCGTCGTCGTCGTCGATGGTGTAGGCGTCGATGGCCAGGGGACCTCGGCCCTGGTTGTGGATGGCGAAGGTGTAGGTGGCGACCGGGTCGACGCCCACCTCGATCTCACCGAAGTCCAGGGAGGCCACCAGCACCCGGATGTCGGGGTCCATGGCCGCGAGCTCGCCGCTGTCGTCGTCGCCGGGCGGGCAACCCAGCGGCAGGAACAGCAACGGCAGCAGGCGGATCACGGGCGTCTCCCTCGAGTGTCCATGGGAGTAGTGTAGCGGTGGGCGAATGTCGATCGCCCCCGGTGGGGGTCAGTCCCGATCCAGGGCCTTCTCGAGGTAGTCGCTCCAGTGGTGGTAGCCGAGCTGCTCGTAGAAGCGTCGCGCGGGGGAGCCCACCACCACGTCGAACAGCACCTTGGTGCACCCGGCCGCGCGGGCGGCGTCCTCGAAGCGGGCCATGATCGCGCGACCCAGCCCCGTGCCCTGCTGGTCCGGGTGCACCAGGATCATGCGCAGGTGGGCCACGGTGTGGTGGGAGGTGTGGTCGGGGTGGCGCTCCCAGGCGTGGTAGCCCGCCGGCTGGCCGTCCAGCAGCGCGAGCTCCATGTGGTAGTCGGGGTCCTCGAGGCGTGCGCGCATGTTGGCCTCGATGCGGCCGAAGTCGTGGTCCCGACCGGAGGCGAGCCAGGTGGGCAGGATCGCGGCGCGGTAGAGCGCGAGCACGGCGGGGATGTCGGCCTCTTCCACAGGCCGAGTCTGCGGCGGCACGGTGCGCCCGTGGCTAGCAGCAGAAGATCTGCGAGGGGTCGTCGCAGGGCTGGCAGTCTTCCATGCCCGCGGAGAGGGCCGCGGCGAAGATCACGGCGATGACGAGGCGGAGGGCGATGGCCATGGGAGCTCCCGGCTGCAGGCGGGCGCGGTGTATGGCGGTCATTGTCGGCCTGCAAGCTGCGGTGACAGGCCGCGACCGGGACCCCGCCGAGACGGCCGCACAGAGCCCGGCTGTGGCTGCTAAGATGCCCGTGTCCACGCAATCCGGGGCCTCCATGCGCACGCTGCTTCCCATCCTCCTGCTCGTCTCGGTCGCCTGCCGCACCGACCCCGCCAAGCTGGACACCGCGGGGGCCTCCGACGACACCGGCCCCGAGCTCGTCGACGCCGACGGCGACGGCTACGACGAGTCCATCGACTGCGACGACGAGGATGCATCCATCCACCCGGGCGCGGACGAGCAGTGTGACGGCCTGGACAACGACTGCGACGGCGACATCGACGAGGAAGGGGGGAGCCTGTGGTACGCGGACGGCGACGGCGACGGCTACGGTGATCCGGAGGACGCCGTCACCGCCTGCGAGGCCCCCTCCGGCTTCGTGGGCGACAGCTCCGACTGCGACGACGGCGATCCCGAGGTCCACCCGGACGCCCCGGAGCGCTGCGATGGGCTGGACAACGACTGCGACGGGGAGATCGACGAGGACCTGGCCGAGCTGTGGCACATCGACGCCGACGGTGACGGCTTCGGTGACCCCGATCTCACCATCGACAGCTGCGACCCCGGCGAGGGCTGGGTCGAGCCCGCCATGGCCACCGACTGTGACGACGGCGACGCCGCGGTGAACCCCGACGCCGAGGAGGTCTGCAACGGCGTCGACGACGACTGCGACGGCGCCGTGGACGAGGACCTCGAGTCCACCTTCTACGCCGACGCCGACGGCGACGGCTTCGGTGACCCGGACGCGATGCTGTACGGCTGCGAGCCCGCGGCTGGCTACACCACCGACGCCTCGGACTGCGACGACGCCAACTCGGGCATCCACCCTGACGCCGATGAGCTCTGCGACACCCTGGACAACGACTGCGACGGGCTCATCGATGACGCGGACCCCTCGATCGGCGACGCCTCGACCTGGTACACCGACGCGGATGGCGACGGCTATGGCGACGACGGCAGCAGCACCACCGCCTGCGAGCAGCCCAGTGGCACCGCGGCCTTGGGCGGTGACTGCGACGATGCGGATCCGGCCTACAACCCCGGCGCGGTCGAGGACGACTGCACGGACCCGAACGACTACAACTGCGACGGCTCCACCGGCTACGCCGACGACGACGGCGACGGCTACCCGGCCTGCGAGGAGTGCGACGACGGCGACGCCTCGGTCTACCCCGGCGCCACCGAGTACTGCGACGGCGCGGACAACGACTGCGACGAGGACATCGACGAGGACCCGATCGACGGCAGCACCTGGTTCATCGACAAGGACAGCGACGGCTACGGCAGCGACGCCAGCACCATGGACGCCTGCGACCAGCCCAGCGGCTACGCGGCCACCGACACCGACTGCGACGACAGCGACGCAGCCATCAGCCCCGGCGTCGGCGAGGCCTGCGACGGGATCGACAACGACTGCGACGGTCTGGTGGACGACGATGACACCGGCATCGTGGATCCCCTGAGCTGGTACGCCGACGCAGACACCGACAGCTACGGCGACCCGTCGGTGTCCACCACCGCCTGTGACCAGCCCAGCGGATACGTCGCCGACGACACCGACTGCGATGACAGCGACGCCAGCATCTACCCGGGCGCCGCCGAGACCGTGGGCGATCTCTGCTTCGACACCGTGGACAACGACTGCGACGGCGACATCGACGCCGTCGACAGCGACTGCGCGGCCTGCCCCAGCACCTGTGCCGACGAGGTCTGCCTCTACGTGGACGGCGTGCTCGAGGCCTCCCAGTCCACCCCGCTGGTCACCGAGATGGCGAGCATCAACAGCCTCGTGCTGCGGCAGGCCAGCTTCGACGATGTGATCGTCGGTGCGGCGGGGACCGTGCTCGTGGCCGAGGACTTCACCACCGGCATCGGCTGCTTCACCGGCGGCACCGTCAGCAGCGGCGCCCTCGAGGCCGGCGCGGCGAGCCCCTGCACCTTCACGGGCGTGGATCTGAGCGCTGGTGACTGGGTCGTGTCCGTGGACGTGCTCGCGGGCAAGGGTGATGCGGCGCTGTCGCTGATGGACATCGTGGACAGCGGCAGCGGCTGGTCCGACTGGACGACCACGCCGGTGTTGGATGATGGAGAGGGGAACACCACGGCGTTCACGAGCGGGGCGCCGTCGTTGGCTGCGGATCATCAGGTCGTGATGTGTGGGATGAGTCCGTAGGCGCGGTCTGATTCGGGGGCGTGGTCGTGGTCGTGCTCGTGCTCGTGCTCGTGCTCGTGTAGGTGATTGGGACCCCTCTCCC
>CAYZVO010000288.1:0-8840 GCA_964481655.1 uncultured Enterobacterales bacterium
ATGGCTCACCCCTACATCTTGTGGCAGGAGGCGCTAACCGTCTACCCCCCTTTTGACAAATACTTTGCGAACGGGTGCGCACGTATCCGCTTGCGGGAGCGTGAGGGGGGAGGAGAGGGGGGAGGAGAGGGGGGAGGAGAGGGGAGCTAGAAGGTGTACTTGAAGAAGGGCGTGATATCGATGCCAGCAGCAAAGCCGAGCCCGGTGCCGACGATCAACGGGGTGTGGACATCGACGCCCAGGGAGAAGTGGCTGAGCCGGGAGAAGTGCTCGATGCCGATGCCTGGGAGGATCAGACCGCCCAGGGACGCCTGCAGCATGCCTGCAGCGGCGGAGTTCGGCTCGCGCAGCTTGGGAGACACATAGATGCCGCCCTTGACGTCGAGGGCGATGGCCCAGCGACGGACCTTGCGCTTACCCGGGTTGATCCCGAGGCGAACACCGACGAGGCCGCCGATGCTGCGGAAATCACCCTGGGTGATGCCTGAACCACCGTCGTTGCGGGAGATCCCGTTGTTGATGCCCTGGTAGTAGGTGGCGGTGATGCTGAGTGTCATCCCCAACTTGTCCACCGCGTCGTAGCCAAACTCGAAACCAGCGGCGGTTCCGAAGCTGGATTCGGAACCCAGGGGCGGGAACCAACCCAATGAACCGAACGTGGCTTTGATGTACGCGCCGTGCACGACCTCACGGGCCACGGGCTTGCGCGCCCGGCTACGCCGTCGATTGGATTCCTCTTCAAACTCGTCTTCATCGCCGCCGCGACGCGCTTCGGAGACGGCCGGAATGGCCAAACTCGTGGCTAACACGGCGATCAGGCTCAGCAGGGATAGCTTCTTCATCGCACTTCCTCAGGTGACGTACCGTTCGAGCGCTAGAGACACAATGTACGTATCAGCCGCTCTTGAATACAAACGGGTAAGTCACGATAACGATACCGCCGCCCTTGGGCTGAGGGAACTTGAACCGCATGAAGCGCTGGCAGATGCAGTTTTCTACGATGGGATTGTTCATCGAGGTCGTGTTGGTCTTGGCCGAGGACACGGAACCGTCCTTGGCGATGACGAACTTGATGACGATCTTTCCGTAGAGGCTCGGGTTCTTGTTCAGCTCTTTCTGGTAGCAGTAGCGGATCTGAGCCAGGTGCTGCTTGATGACGCGGTCGATGACCGATTTGTCGAGAGCACCGAGGATGATCGGGTCACCGGTGGACATGCCCGGCGTACCGCTGCTCTTGCGGCCGAAGTAACCACCGCCGGAGCCGTAACCGCTGGCGCCGCGACCGCGACCGCGGGTACCCAGGCCACCCAGGCCCTCACCCGTTCCACCGCCGCCCAGGCCGCTACCGCGCGAACCGAGGCCGCCGGAACCGTACTGGTTGCCGTACTGGGAGCCGATGACGCCACCGACGAAGCTCGAGGCGCCCACGCCGATACCACCGGTACCGAACATGTTGTTGTTGGCTTCCATCGTGTTGAGGTCGGCCAGGATGCCGGCGCTCTCGGCGATCTGCTTGTCGACCGTGGCCTTGGCCATGGCGACCTTGGTGCCCTTGGCGCGCTTCAGCTTGGAATCCTTTTTACCGACCTTACCCTCTTCACCCTTGGCCTTGGCGCCTTCGCCAGCGTCCGGATTGCCCGTCGGGTCCTTCTTCTTCTTCTCTTCCGGTGGTTCCTCGATCTGAATCTCGGCGAACCGGTCCGGAATGGAGATGACCTCCTGGCTCGGGTCGTAGGGGATGGACTTGATGATGATGCCGAACACCAGGCCGATGAACGCCATCAGCAGGAAGACACCGCCGTACAGGAAGCTGACACCCTCGGTGAGACCGGGGATGACCCGCTTGGCCTGGGGGACTTCCTGGATGTAGAAGATCACGTGGCCGATGTCGACGATGAATCGCGCGTCGTCCGGCAGCTCACAGCGATAGCCGTCTCCGGACTGGGTGGCCCGGCCGCTGGCGATGAGATCGGCCAGCGGGGTACGGTTGCCGCCTTCGTCCAGGAAGCCGACGAAATCGCCGGTGAAGTTGACGTAGACCGAGGAACCCACCCGCTCCACGATCTTGAAGTTGGGGCCGGGCAGGTTCTCGCTGGAGATGAAGAAGGACTGCGGCAGGTCCTTGCGCCGCAGCTCGTCGAACATCATGCCTGCGGGGAGGGTCAACATCGAAACGGCTGCGCCGCCCGTGCTGAGCGCCGGGCTGGAGACGACCAGACCGCCACCGATACCGAAGACGACCGGGATCAGCCCAAGGTAGTTCCCCACGGGGAACGGCTTGTGCTGCTTGTCGCCGACGACGACGGCCTTGTCCTCGATGCCCAGGTGCTTGACGTCCAGCAGGGTGTCGCCCCACACCTGGCCAACCTCGATGATGCGCGGGAGACCTCGATCGATGCCCAGGTCGGACTCGGCCTGCCCCGAGCGCATCACGAAGGACATGACGTCCTCGGTGTACTCCTCGGGGATCTCATCCTCGGTGGGCTCGTCGTAGTCCTCTGCGGCGGCAGCGGGAGGCGCGGCCTCGGCAACGGGCTGCTCCACAGGCGGCGGTGCCACCGGCGGCGCGGGCTCCGGTGCGGGGGCTGCCGCCCCCCCCCCCCCCCCCCGGGGCCCGGGCCCCCCGGGCGGGGGGGGCTGGGGGGGGGGGGCGGCGGCGGCGGCGTGGGGGGGGGGGGGGGGGGCCTCGGCGGGGGGGGCGGCAGGAGGCTGCGGTGCAGCCACGGCCTGCGCAGCGCCTACGCCGAGCACCAGCTTGGTGTTGCCACATTCGATGTGGTCACCGTTCTGGATGACAGAGTTTTCGATTTTCTGGCCATTCAGCAGCGTTCCCGACTCGCTGCCGAAGTCCATGAGCATGATGGTTCCATCGGGATTCCGCGAGACCGCACAATGAGTCTCGTCCATCGCCGGATCCTCGACGCGCAGGATAGCCTGCTCGCCGCGGCCGATGATGACGCTCTCGTCCGCAGATTCAACGGTTTCCCGGAACTCTCCATCAACCCAGATCTGGAAGGAGAGTACAGTTTCGTTAGCCATGAGTACCCCTAGGTACGTGTGTTTTCTCGTTCGTCCCGATTCCTGTTTTGCCCTGCTTGAGGCGTACCACGAGCAAGACGATCTACCTCGAATGAACCTGTCGTTACGGGATCAGTTGATCTCGTGAACCGACTGGTACATCTCCGGATTGAAATCGGTGCGGAGCTTGATCAAGGGGTTGAACGTCGCCTGGCGCTTATCGAGCAGATACGCGCCATGAGGCTTCTTCAACTCACCGTCGACGGATACATCTTCGAAGTCGATCTCCGTCTTCGATTTGTAGATCACCCGTCGATCATCATCGTCCTGTGCCATAGCAACGGCTGCCAGCCCCAAGCTGAACAACGCTGCAAGGCTAAGAGCCAATAGCTGTTTCATAACCAGCACACTCCTCCTTGATGGTGGGCGCTACACTTCTTTTTATACACAAACGAGGGAAGACGGGGATTGTTTCTTTCCGTCTTTACCCTTTCTTTACTTTTTTCTAGCCGGCTCTTCACGAGAACACCGGTTTAGGTCGTCCTATTCAGTTCCCTCGGCGGGCGCAGCCTCTTCTGCAGGGGCGGCGGCCTCCTCGGTGGGGGCGGCGGCCTCCTCGGCGGGGGCGGCGGCCTCCTCGGCGGGCGCAGCAGCGTCCTCGGCGGGCGCAGCGTCCTCGGCGGGGGCGGTCTCCTCGGTGGGAGCCGCGCCGTCAGCCGGAGCCGCGCCATCAGCCGGAGCCGCGCCATCAGCCGGAGCCGTGCCATCAGCCGGAGCCGTGCCATCAGCCGGAGCCGTGCCATCAGCCGGAGCCGTGCCATCGGCCGGAGCCGTGCCATCGGCCGGAGCCGTGCCATCGGCCGGAGCCGTGCCGTCGGCGGGCGGCGCATCGCCACCGGCCTCGCGGCGCTTCTTCTCACCGTTGAGGGCCTCTGGGTCGGTCCAGAGATCCAGGGGCTCGCGGTCCCAGTCCATCAGCTTCTCGTTGTCACTGAGGGCGATCAGATACTCGTCCTGGATGAAGTTCTCCAGGTAGCCCTGGCAGGCCGTGATGTAGTCCGGGTCGTCGGGCACCGCGATGGCGTCCTCCGCCTGCATGACGTAGAAATCCAGGGTCTGGTTGAAGGAGAAGTGAATCTCTTCTGCGCGTTCGCCGTACAGGTCGAAGAGCAGAAAGGCGCGCTCGACGAGCACGCCGAGGATCTTGGCGGCAGCTTCCGCCTCTTCCTTGCGGACCTTCATCAACCGTTCGAACTCGAGCTGATCGGCCTCGGCCTGTTCCTTGTCCGCCTGGTTCTTGTCCACCAGGGTCATCAGATCCATCACCTCGCCAGAACCGTGGTGCTTCTCGTAGACCAGCAGGGTCTGTTTGGCGGCCTTGAAATCCTTGAGCAGTTCGTCCTGGACCGTGGCCTTGTTGAGCAGGGCCAGCTTGTTGCCCGGGTCCACCTTGAGGATGGTGTCGTACTCGCCGATGGCCGAGTCGAAATCGGCGATCCCGCGGTAGGCCACGGCCATTCCCAGGTGGGCATCGACGTCGCCGGGGTACTTGGCCAGCACTGCCTGGAAGCACTCGGAGGCGAGGCGGTAGTCACCGGATTTGAGGGCCAGGTAGCCCAGGTTCAGGTTGGCCTGGAGATTGTTGACGTCCAACTCACGGGCTTCCTTGAACTTGTCGGAGGCGGCGGCATCCTCACCGATCTGCAGGTAGGTGAGACCCATCGTGTTCTTGATCTCCGAGTCCTCCTCGTGCAGCGTCGTCGCCATCTCGTTGAGCAGCAGGGCCATGTCGTACTTGCCCATCTGGTAGTAGGCGCGGGCGAGCACCTTGTAGGCCATGTCGTTCTCGGGGTCCTGGAACAGCACCTGCTGGATCCACTGTTCGGCGCCGTCCATGTCTCCGGCCTCACCGAGGGCACCGGCGAGGTTGAGCATCATCGACACGTCGTCGGCGTGCTTCTCCAGGTACCGCTCGTAGATGTCGGCGGCCTTGCCGGGACGGCCGCTGTCGGCATACAGCGAGGCCAGGTTGATCAGCGCGGGCGTGTAGCTGTCGTCCACGCTGAGGGCGTCCTGGTAGAACTGCTCGGCGTCGCTGGTCTTGCCCAGGCGCACGGCGGTCCAGCCCGCGTTGTAGAAGTACTCGGGCTTCCGCAGATCCTGGCTAAGCTTCGGATTCTCGGGATCATCCGAGATGTCGTGGGGTGTGGCCACGTTGCAGGCATTCTCGAAGTACGTGAATGCCTTCTCGTAGTCGGTCTTGCCCTTGTCCGCTCCCGCATCGAGGACGGCAACGCCGTTTCGATAAGAGGGATCGGGATCGGTGGACGACTCGGCGTCCCCCTTGATGTTGCCTCCCGTCTTGCAGGAGAAGGAGGCCATCAACAGGGCCAGGGCGAAAAACGGTGTCAGATGGTGGGTGCGGATCATTGGTTTACTCCCGTACCTCACTTGGCGTAGTCCATGGTGGTCCAGATGGTCGTGATGAAATCTGGGTCCGGGATAGTCTCCACCATCGGCGGGAACTCCTCGGGGGCCAGCTCACCCAACTTCTCCTGGGCCTTGACCGTGTAATCGTTGTAGATGTTCACTTCTGCGGCAGCGGTCAGCACCTCGCGGTAAGCGTCCTGTACCGGGAAGAGATACCGCTCGTACGCGACAATTTGCAGACTCTGCTGGTAGAAATCGCACTGGTCCTCGGTCAACTTGGCCGGGCACTCGGCGTTCATCAGGTCGTTGTAGAGGTCCAGCACCACGCGGCCGGCCATGTAGGCGCCGCCGATGGACCAGGCGCCCGCAGACTCGTCCTTGGCTAGGGCCAGGTACTTCTCCTTGAGCACGTCCATCTTGGCGGTCTTGTCCTTGAGCTCCTGGCGGCTCTTCTTCTCGTCGGCCGACAGGGTCATGACGTCGAACTTGTCGAATTCGGGCTGGAGCAGCTTGAACTGCATCTCGGCGGCGTCCACGGAGGCGCGCTTCATCTCGGCGCCGCCACCGGCGAGCTTCTTGTGCTCGGAGATGGCCGTCTGCCATGCCTTGCGGGCCTCGCCCTCCTTGCCGGTCTTGAACAGACACTCGCCGTACATCTTGCGGGCGTAGATAACCAGGTCTGGGTCCAGCTTGGCCGTGCGCTTGTCGGTGTAGACATCCTTGTAGGCTTCCTTGGCCTTCTCAATGTCGCCCGATTTCCAGTAGGACTCGGCGATACGCATCAGGATACCGGGCACCGTCGGATCGTCGGGGTGCGCCTCGATCCAGGTGTGGTAATCGGCGGTGGCCTCGTCGTACAGGCCCATGGCCAGCTCGTAGCGAGCGGCACGCTGGATGGCCGTGTCGGCGCTGAGGAAGCCCTCGACCTCGAACTCCGGGTCCCGCTCGTACAGGATGTGGAAGTACTCCAGCGCCGACTCGAAGTCGGTGATGGTGTCGTAATGCTCGGCGATGAAGGCCACGGACTTCTCGTAGAGCTGCCGCTTGGCCTCTTCCTTGTCCTTGGGCTCATCGGGGAAGGTCTCGATGAACTGCTTGCGGAGCTCGACGCTGCGTTCCTTGTTGTCGCCCTTCCAGTGGTAGAAACCGGCGTTGTACAGGGCCAGCGGCGCGGTCTTGGCTGAGCCGAATTCGTCGTAGAAGGCCAGGTAGGCGTCCGCCGCCTCGCCGTACTTCTTGGGGTCGTTCGTGTCGGCCGCTTCCTTAGCCTTGACCTCGGCGAGCTTGACGGTGGCGTTCTGGTAGATGGTGAACAGTTCCTTCTTGAACTTCTCCGTCTTACCCACTTCGTCGTTCGTGTAGAACTCGCGGGCCACCTTGTTGAGGTTCGCCCAGTCTTCGATGGCCTCGTAGGTCAGCAGCATGCGGTGGATGGCGAACTGCGCCGTGTCTGACTTCGGCTTGGCGCGGATGATCTCCAGGTAGCGCTGGTTGGCCTCCTTGAAGTGGTTCCGATCGTCCAGCAGGTAGGCGGCCTTGTAGAGCACCTGGTAGGTGTTCTCCTCGTTGGGTAGCACCTTGGCGTAGGTGTCGCAGGCGCCGATGAGGCGCTTCTCCCACTCGTTGAGCTCCAGGGGAGCGTACTTCTTGAGCGGATCGGTCTCCTTCTCCATGGCCGCGCGCTGCGCCTTGGCTGCCTTGTCCCACTCCTTCTTCTTCTTACCGATGTACTTCTCGATACCGAAGATGGTGTTGGACGCGGCGTCCTTGAGGTACTTGCCGTTGGGGTCGGTGGCGACCGTGACTTCGTACTGCTCGACGGCCAGGTCGTACTTCTTGAGCTTGTAGAGCACCTCGCCGTACCAGAAGCGCATCTCGTAGGAGTGCTTGGAGTCCGGGAAGTAGTCCAGATACTTTTTGTATTCGATCTCGGACAGGACCAGCAGCTCCTTGCTCTTGCGCTTGATGGCCTGCTGGTAGGAGTCCACCGCCGCCTTGCGGAGGTTCTTCTCGATGATGTTGTCGGCCTCTTCCAGGGCCGCGGCGTTGTCTGCGTTGGCCTGGGCCCAGCGGCTGTTGTGGCCGAAGGTCTCCATCATGTAGTCGAGCTCTTCGTTGGCCTGCTCGAAGCGGTCACGCTGCCAGAAGGACTTGATGATCTCGTCCTGGTACTCCGGGTTGTCCGGAGCCATCGGCTCCTCGTTGATGAGGGTCTTGTAGGTCTGGATGACCAGCTCGTTCTTACCCTGCTCGTAGTAGATGTTGGCCAGACGCTTGAGCATCTTGCGGTAGTACTTCTTCTGGCCGTAGCGGGTGAAGTACTCCTTGGCTTCCTCGAGGTTGCCCTCCTCGGAGAAGAACTGGACCAGGTCCTTGAGGGCCTCGTCCTTGAGGGAGATACCCACGTCGTGGCCCTGCTCGATGAGGCGGTCCGTTTCCGAGATGACGCTCTTCATCGTCTCGATGGCCGTGTCGAACTCACCGACGTTGTAGTAGCACCAGCCCAGCTTGTAGAGGGCGAAGGTGTAGATGGCCGAGTCCTTGAACGCCGACGCCTTCTTGTAGGCCTGCAGGGCCTTGTAGGCGTTGTTGTTGTCGAAGTAGTACTCGCCGATGGCGTTGTAGGCGTCCGGCACGTACGGGCTGGTCTGGTACTGCTTGACCAGCTTGGTGTAGGTCTGCAGGCCTTCCTTGCGCTCCTCGAGCTCTTCGAGGGTGACGGCCATGCGGAACAGCACCTCGTCCAGACGCGGGAAGTTCTGGTAGTTGGCCAGCAGGTTCTGGTAGGAGCTGACGGCCTTCTTGTTGTACTGCGAGGAGCGGGTACGATCGAGCTGGATAGCGTCGTCGCAGTCGTCCCGCCCTTCATCGAAGCACGCTTCGAGGGCCGTGTCGTACTTGTGCATCTCCTTGGCCCACTCGTACTTGGCCATCTCTTCGTAGGCCACGGCCAGGCGCATCAGTAGCTCGGCTTTGAGGGCCTCGTCGACGACGTAGCTCTCGTTGCGTAACAGCTCCTTGGCCCGAGCGATTTCCTCTTCGAGGGCCTCGTATGCCATCTCGCTGTACCGCTCGCGGTCCACCTCTTCCTGGAACTGGCGGCGTGAGATGATGCTCTTGCGTTCCTCTTCTTCTTTCTCGTCCTTGTCCTGAGCCAGGACAGGCAAGCAGAAGGAGGTAGCCAGCATCAAAGCCATGGCCTGAACAGCTAGTCTCAGATCAAACATTTGCATGCTCGTCACTCCAAAACGGGAGATTCCGTGCGGACCGGACGGGAGCTACTTCTCGCAGCTCCCCTTTTCCGTGAAGATGTAATACCCGAGCTCATCCGACCAGAACTCGTCGTTGAAGGGCCAGTAGACGTATTCCGGGTTGGTGGCGAACTCGAATTC
>CAYZVO010000289.1:0-8826 GCA_964481655.1 uncultured Enterobacterales bacterium
CTTGGTTGGCGTCCACCCGGGCGGGGGCGGACGATGGCGTCCTCGCGGACGTTGTCAGGCTACTCTCGTCATGGCGAACCTGCAACGTTCTGCATGGCCGAAGACGGTTGGTGACATACACCTGAAAGGAAAAACCCCGCCGCGGCCAGGCCGGGCGGGGTCCTTCGGTGGGGGCGGGACCTACAAGTTGATCTCGCGGCAGTCGCCGGTGTCGACGATCGCGGTGGTGGAGCTGGAGCCGGCCCAGACCACGCAGTCAGCGACGGCGCCATCTTCGTAGGCTTCGATGCGCCAGGCCATGGTGGCCTCCATCGCGGAGTCGCCGGAGAACAGGGTGTTCACACCGGATTCCTGAGCGGCCCAGTCGGTGGTGATGGGCAGGGTGATCTCCCAGAGATCCCAGGAGCCATCCTCGGCGTACTCGATGTTGACCAGGTCGTGGTCCTCTTCCCAGGGGGAGGAGGTGTCCTGGGTGATGTACATGGTGACGTTCTCGGCCCAGCCGATGATGTCGACGCTGTAGAACCACTCGGCGGTGTCGTAGCCGTAGGTCACGACATCGATCTCGGTGGGGTAGTAGGTCCAGCTGTCGCCGGTGGCGCCGTAGTAGGTGTCGTCCTTCATGGACGTGTCGTCGGTCTCGAAGCAGGCGGTGAGGGCCAGGCCGAGGACGGCGATGAGGGAAAGCTTGTTCATGGCGTCTCCTTGGGGGCTTCGTTGTCGAGCCACCGACCGGGCGGGTGGGCAGCATCGCAGCGGAATCTCGCCAGCACAGCTCGTGCTGGACGGCCTCAGCTTAAAGCAGGCCGTCGCGAAATGCAAAGGGGATGTGAGGATCCCGCGGTGCGGGGCGTACCAGGCCCCAAACCTCAGCTGTCGGAGCCTGTGTCCGGGGGCTCCCAGATCAGCTCGCAGGCCGGCACCCCGTCGATGCGATCGAACAGCTCGGGATCGGCTCCCCAGGAGCGGCAGTCGCCCTGCTCTCCGCTGCCGGGGGTGTAGACCGCCAGCCGGAAGCTGATGGCTTCGGTGGTCGGCGGGTCGCAGAGGAAGGCCGTGGACGAGCCCGCGTTGGCGTCCCGCCAGTCCGAGACGATGTCCAGCTCGAGGGCCAGCTCGTCCCAGGTCCCGTCGTGGGCGGCCTTGGTGGAACGGATCGCGTGCTGCTCGACGTAGTCGCTGGCCGTGGCCAGCCAGATGTGGCCGTTGGCGGTCCAGTTGACCGTGTCGACCTCGACGTCCCAGGTCGCGTCCTCGCTGGAGCAGTCCCAGCGGATGGCGCTGATCTGGGGCACCTCGTCGTACAGCACCTCGCCGGTGGCCCCTCCGAAGCGCTCGTGGCCGATGCAGCCCGTGCTGATGGCAGCCAGGGCGGTCAGGAGCAGGGGGAGGGGAGGGGGAGCGCTCACTCCTCCAGCATATCCGGCGCGATGGGATCGCGTTCGGTCTGCTGGAAGAGCACGTCCTCCATGGTGACCAGCAGGCGCTCCAGGCCCCAGCCGTCCACGCTGCTCACCGGGATGCCCCCGGTGCGCTCCGCCAGGCCGCGCCAGTCGGCGGGCTCCACCAGGTCGATCTTGTTCAGCACCAGCACGGTGGGGGTGTCGCCGGCACCGAGGGCGTCGAGGATCTCTTCGACCGCGGAGACGTGGGTCTCGAGCTCGGGATCGGCGGCGTCCACCACGTGCAGCAGCAGGTCGGCCTGGGTGACCTCTTCGAGGGTCGCCCGGAAGGCCTGGACCAGGTCCTTGGGCAGGCGGCGGATGAAGCCCACGGTGTCGGTGAGGATGATCTCCCGCTCCTGGGGGAAGCGGAAGCGCCGGCTGGTGGGGTCCAGGGTCGCGAAGAGCGCGTCCTCGGCGATGACGTCCGACTGGGTGACCCGGTTGAGCAGGGTGGACTTGCCGGCGTTGGTGTAGCCGACGATGCTGGCCAGGGGCAGGCCCATGCGCTTGCGGCGGCGCCGCCGCTGGTCGCGGCCCTTGGCCAGCTTGGTGAGCTGCTTCTCGAGGCGCTTGAGGCGGTCGCCGGCACGGCGGCGGTTGATCTCGAGCTTGGTCTCGCCGGGCCCGCGGCCGCCGATGCCGCCGGTGAGGCGGGACATGGCGGTGGGCATGATGGCCAGGCGGGGTCGGCGGTAGCGCAGCTGGGCGATCTCGACCTGGAGCTTGCCCTCCCGGGTGGTGGCCCGCTGGGCGAAGATGTCGAGGATGAGCTGGGTGCGGTCCAGCACCTTGAGGTCGGTGATGGTGGCGACGTTGCGCAGCTGGGAGGGGGAGAGATCCTGGTCGAAGACCAGCACCTCGGCGCCCAGGTGCATGGCCCGCAGCAGGATGTCCTGCAGCTTGCCCTGGCCGATCAAGGTCTTGCCGTCGAGCTTGCGCCGCTGCTGGAGCACGGACTCCACCACCTGCAGGCCGGCGGCGTCCGCCAGGCGCTCGAGCTCCTCGAGGGACAGCTGCGCCGAGTGGCGGTCGCCGGTGGTGACCGAGACCAGCACGGCTCCCAGGCCGTCCTCCACGTGGCGCAGGTGGTCCCCGCGACGGAACTGGGCCTCGAGGTCGGCGATGAAGTTCAGGTAGTTGTCATCCCAGTTGTGGACGTCCCGGCGCTGCTCCACCCGCCACATCTCCTCGGCGTTGTCCGGGGGGAGCAGGTGGGCGTACTCGACCTCGGCGGGCAGGCCGTCGAGCCCGGCCTGGATGACCACGACCACGTCGAGCTTGAGCAGGGCCAGGTCGGTGAGGTCGTCCTGGGCCAGGGGCTCGCCGCGCAGGTGGGTGTGCACCAGGCGCAGCCCGCGGAAGCGGCTCGAGCCAGCACGAGCGCGGCCCAGCTCGGGGATGAAGAGCTGGTGCGCGTCGCCGAGGATCACGCGGAAGACGCGCCCGTTGCGGTCGATGAGCATCCCCACCTGGCGCCCGATCTCCCGGGACAGCTCGCACATGCGGCGGGCCAGCTCGGGGGGCACGAACTGCTGGGGATCCACGCGCCTGCGGTAGAGCTTCTCGAGGGCGCGGGTCTGGCTGGCCTTGATGCCAGAGGTGTTGCCGTGGACTGAGGGCACTGGAGCTATCAGCTGTCAGCGTTCAGCTGTCAGCTTCCTTGGTGGCAGGGTGAGCCACCGTGCTTGACACGATCGCTGGCGCTCCGCAAGTGCGAAGAACCCCAGGAGATCGAGATCTCCCGGGGTATCGACGATGCTTGGCTGATAGCTGACAGCTGACAGCTGACAGCTCGAGTCCGCCTACTTGGTGGGCGGGCGAGTGGTCAGCTGCTCGATGGCCTTGGGCACGTCGATGCCCACCGCCGCCTTGAGCTCTTCCACCAGCGTGACGGTCTTGGCCGCGCGGGAGTTCTGGCCAGCGGGCAGCATGGTCAGGCGATCGACCTCGATGTTCTGCACGGTGCCCATCAGATCCTCGAGGATCTTGTTGAGCTTCTGCATCAGGAAGATGTCGCGGGCGTTGGTGCCGCCCTTCTTCCAGGTGGCGATCATCTCCTCGAGGACCGCCACGGTGGCCTTGCCGTCCTCGATGACCTTGCGGGAGCGACCCTTGGCCTCGGCGATGTCGGCCTCCATCTGGGCCTGGGCCGGGGCGACTACGTCGGCCTGCAGCTGCCTGCGGGTCTGCTCGACGAAGGCCTCCTGGGCGCGCAGCTCGGCATCGGCCTTGGCGATGGCGGCTTTGACCTTACCCACCTCCTCGGCGATCATCGCCTCGCGGCGGGTCAGGGCGTCGGCCACGCGGCGCTCGGTCTGGGCACCGACGATCTGCATTTCGGCTTCGATCTCGGCGATGCGGGCGGACTGGCGGTTGGAGGCGTCCTGGATGGTGGACTTGGCGTGGGCCTCGGCCTCGGCGATCTTGGCGGTCTTGATGACCTCGGCGGACTGCCGGCGGCCGATGCTGTCCAGGTACTTCACGTCGTCGTAGACGTTCTGGATCTTCAGGGTGTCGAGCACCAGGCCCAGGCGGCCCAGATCCTGCTCGGCTTCCTCGAGGAGCTTCTCGGCGAAGGCGATCTTGTCCTCGTTGACCTGCTCGGGGGTGAGCTGTGAGAGCACGCCGCGCAGGTTGCCTTCCAGGGTGTCCTTGGCCACGCGCATGATGCCCTGGCGGTCGGACTGCAGGAAGCGCTCGAGGGCGTTCGAGAGCAGGGGCTCGTGGCTGGCGACCTTGACGTTGGCCACGCCCTGGACGGCCAGGGGGATGCCGCCCTTGGAGTAGGCGTTGACCACCGCGACCTCGATGATCATGTTGGTCAGGTCGATCTCATCGACCGTCTCGAGCATCGGGATGCGCAGGGCGCGGCCGCCCTTGATGGTGCGGTAGCCCACGGTCTTGTCGCCGAGGCGATGCAGGCCGCCGGAGAACACCAGCACCTTGTTGGGGGGGCAGACGTAGAGCAGGTTCTTGGCGATCAGCACGGCGGCGATGGCCGAGAAGAACCCGACGACGGTGAGGACACCGATGAGGGCGAGGGCGGCTTCCATCACTTCACCTCCGTAGACTCGAGCTCGAGGCCAGCGAGAATCCTCGTGACATCGACGCCCGTGGACTCACGCAGCTCGGTGAGCACCTGCTTGACCATGGCCGGGTAGGAGCTGACGTAGGCCGGCAGCGCGGTGCCGTCGCCGCTGTCGAGCAGCACGACCTCACCCACCTCGACGTTGTTGATGCGCTCGACCACGGCGGAGAGCACGGTCTCGAGCTGCTGGATGAGGAAGATGTCCTTGGCGTTGTCGCCGGCCTCGAGCCAGGCGGCGGTCATCATGTCCAGGACCTCGGCCTGAGCGCGGCCGTCTTCCTCGATGGCGGCGGCCTTTCCGCGGGCGCGGAGGGCGGCGGCCTGGCGCTCGGCTTCCGCCGGGAGCACCTGGTTGGCGACCAGGCGGGTCTTCTCGAGCCGCTGGCGGATCTCCTGGAGCGCGACCTCGGCCTCGGCCCGGGCCTGCAGGACCATCTGGGTCATGCGCTCTTCTTCCGACTTGGCCTTGGCCTCCATCTCGCCCTTGTACTGGCGCAGGGCGTTGGCCTTCTTGACGATGGCGGTCTCGGCGTTCTGCCGGGCGACCTGGCCCATCTGGTTGGCGTCGGCTTCCACTCGCTCGGCCTCGGCGCGAGCGTTGGACTCGGCGATCTCGGCGTCGCGCACGACGGCGGCGATCTGCTTGCGGCCGATGCTGTCGAGGTATTGGGTGTCGTCGGCCACGTTCTGGACCTTGAGGGTGTCCAGGTGCAGGCCCAGCTTCATGAAGTCCTCTTCCGCCTCGCGCATCAGCTCGTCGGCGAACTTCAGGCGGTCCTCGTTGACCTCTTCGGGGGTGAGCCGGGCGAGCACACCGCGCAGGTGGCCCTCGAGGGTCTCCTTGCCGACCCGCCGGATCTCACCGGGGTCGCGGCCCAGGAAACGCTCGATGGCGTTCATGATCAGGCGCGGGCTGTTGGTGACCTTCACGTTGGCCACCGCGTGCACCTTCAGCGGGATGCCGCCCTTCGAGTAGGCGTTGATGACCTGGACCTCGATGGGGATGTTCTGCAGGTCCATGCGGTCGACCTGCTCGATGAAGGGCTTGCGCCAGATGCGGCCATGGAAGATGGCCTGGTAGGAGCCACGCTTCTCGTCGGTGAGCATCTTCTTGCCGCGGCGGCCAGCCACCACGAGCACCTCGTTGGGGCGGGCCACGTAGAGGAATTGCTTGGCGATGAGCAGGCCGGCCAGCAGCGCGATGCCGCCTCCGGTGCCCAGGCACATGAAGATGGTGATGCCTTCGAACATGGACCCTCCAGGGTCGGGTGTTGCGGCCGCTAGGCCTCGGGCAGGGTGGGCATGGGGATGACCTCGGCCACGTCGCTGTCGACGGTGACGATGAGGACCTTGGTTCCGATGGGGATCTCCGCGGCTTCGCGGGTGCGGGCGAGCATGTCGACGTCCGGGCCGTCCACGGGGATGCGGATCTTGCCCATGCCGCCGGGGCGGATGGTGAGCAGGACCCGCGCTTCGCGGCCGCGGTAGGACTCAGCGCTGGCGACCTGGCCGGTGGCGGACCGCTTGAGGTAGCGGAACATGGCCGCCACCCCGGTGCCGATCACCAGCCCGGTAGGGATGGCGGCGGCCAGGGTCACGGCCGCGGGCACGAAGGCGTAGAGCATGGCGCCGGTGGCGCCGAAGCTGGCCAGGCCGAAGGTCCAGAAGCGCATGGACAGGAAGGGCTTCCAGCCGGCGAACACGGCGGCCGTTCCGACCTCGGCCAGGTCGGCCACCACCATGGCGTGGTCGGCGTCGGCGTCCACGTCGGCGTCGGCGTCGGCGTCGGCGTCCATGTCGGCGTCTACGTCGATGTCGCCATCGATGTCCGTGTCCATGTCGAGGTCGGCGTCGGCGTCGACGTCCACATCCAGGTCCGCGTCCACGTCGATGTCGGCATCGACGTCCACGTCGAAGTCCGCATCGACGTCGATGTCGGCGTCCAGATCCGCGTCCATGTCGGCGTCGAGATCGGCATCGGCGTCGGCGTCGGCGTCGGAGTCGTTACCGCCCAGCAGCAGGGAGGCACCGATCAGGATGCCGCCCATCGCGAGGGAGCCGAGGTAGATACCGAGGAGCATGCGCGACCCGCCTTGGATGAGGAAACAAGCGGGAAATCCTTAACGGAGCCCGGGTCCCTCGGCAGCAGACCATCCACTGCGATGGGAACCGGACGACCTGACGTACGAGGCCCCCGGTGGGGTATTCCCCACCGAGGGCCGATCGTGTCGCTGGTGCGGCTACTGGACCACCAGCACCCGGCTCTGGTACCCGTTCACATCCACCGTGATGGAGTCCCCCGACGCCGAGAAGGTGTCGCCGGTGAGCACGTCCACGTAGGTGCCGGAGCTGGGCAGGCCGGCCCAGGACAGGCCGTTGGTCAGGCTGGCGCCCTGGTCCGCGCGGTTGATGATGACCAGCACGTGGTCGTCGCCGGTGGTGCGGGCGAAGGCGTAGAGGTGCTCTTCCTCCCACCACTGGGAGGTGGTGCCGCTGTACATGGCGGGGTGCTCGCGGCGGGCGGTGCCCAGCTCGGCCACGTGCCACAGCACGGACTCGTGCTGGTCCGGGTTGTACAGGCCGCCGGCCACATCGGCGATGCCCACCTCGCCCGTGCCGATGGCGCTCGAGTACCACCACAGGGGGCCGCGGTTCGAGGGGTCCTTGTACCCGGGGATGCCCAGCTCGTCTCCGTAGTAGACCAGGGGCAGGCCGGGGGCGGTCAGCAGGAAGGTCCAGGCCAGGTTCAGCTTGGCGTAGATGTCGCCGTCGCCGGTGACCTCGCCGGTGAGGCACATGGAGTCGTCGCTGTCGGCCCAGCCGCCCGAAGCGGCGTAGCTGGTGAAGCGGGAGACGTCGTGGTTGCCCAGGAACTGGGACATGACCGCCGAGCCGTACTGCTGATCGGAGGTGGTGCGGGAGGCGTACAGGTCGGCCATGGAGATGGAGTAGTCCACGAAGGCCGAGCGCACCGAGTAGTACAGCGGGAAGTCGAACTGGGCGTCCAGCAGGTGATCCCCGAGGTACAGGGTGATCCAGTCGTAGCTGGAGGTGAAGGTCTCACCGACGGTGTAGAAGTCCTCGTCGCCGCCCACGTAGCTGTGCTCGATGTCCTGCTTCAGCCGACCAGCCAGGTTGTAGGGCACCGAGATGGGCACGTGCTTGGCGCCATCGACCCGGAAGCCGTCCAGCTCGTACTCCTTGATCCACCACATGGCGTCTTCGACGATCTGGTTGAGGGGGTCGGGGTTGTAGAACTTGATGTCCGGCAGGTACTCGGCGAACCAGCAGGTCTCCGGGATGCGGTCGAAGTTGCTGTAGTCGTCGCCGTTCTTGCAGGTCTCGAGGGGGTTGAACCAGTCGTCGTCCTGGTGGTTGACGTAGTAGGGGTGGTTCTCGTGCACGTGGTTGACGACCCAGTCCATCAGCACGCGCATGTTGCGGCCATGGGCGGCTTCCACCAGCTCCTTGAGCTTGTCGTCGCCGCCGTAGTGCTCTTCCACGGTGCGGGCCGAGTCGGGCCAGTAGCCGTGGTAGCCGGAGTAGCTGCCGCAGTCGGCGGTGTAGGCGCCCTCGGCGTTGTCCTGGGGGTTGGCGATCCAGATGACCGTGACGCCCAGATCCTCGAGGTAGGGCAGCATGTCGATCAGGCCCTGGAAGTCGCCGCCCATGTAGGAGCCCAGCTCCCAGGTGGCGCCCTCGGAGCTGTCGATGGAGGTGTCGCCGTTGGCCACCCGATCGATGAAGGCGTAGTACATCATGCCGCCGTCCCAGTCGACGTCGTCGAGCCAGAACGGGACGTAGATCTCCTTGGACGTGTAGCCGTCCTCGTCGGTGACCTCGAAGCGCAGGGTGTGGCGGGTGGCGTCGAGGCCCGAGAGGCTCACGTCGAAGGCCGAGCCGTCCCAGGCGCCCTCGACCTCGTCGCCGTTCAGCGTGGCCACCGCGTCCACGATCTCGCCGCCCTCGGCGCCCAGCATCGCGCCCACGGTGACGTCGATGCCGCGCCCGCTGCGGTCGATGCTGACCGACTCGACCTCGAGCAGCGGCACGGTGCAGTTCTCGACCCGCACCATGGAGTTGCAGGAGTCGACGTTCAGGGAGCAGTCCTGGCTCCACCAGGTGTCCGAGGGCTCCTTGTAGCCCTCGTCGCACTGGATCAGGCTGGCGTTCGGGTCGCAGGCCCAGCCCTGGCTGCCACCGGAGATCTCCACGAACTTGTAGGGGTGGGCGCCCGGATCGAGCTCGATGTCGGCGACCCACAGGCCGTCGCCCACGTGCTCCATGGGGTGG
>CAYZVO010000290.1:0-8763 GCA_964481655.1 uncultured Enterobacterales bacterium
ACATTTGGGGTACATAAGTATCAATTTACACCCTATAATGAACATTTGGGGTACAAACGTTCAATTTAGGTGTTATATTGATACTTTTGGGGTAAATTTAGGAAATTCCATTATAAAGAATAAATAACATTTTTTGATTATGATTAAAATAAAAAGAAAATGTATTGTATAACTTGTCAAATAGAATGGGATATTGAACAGGATATTGGTATCAGTTATTCTATATGTTTTTTATGTTTAGATCATAAAATTATTGGAGGTAAAAAAGAAAATGTCATTAAGTTTTGATAATGTACCTGCTTTGAATAATGAAGTGGGTGTAAAAATTTTGAATAAAAAGGAAAATGTAAAAGATGGTAAAGATATTCTAGTGATTACAGTTGATTATGATGGTAAAAATTACGAATTAGGTTTGTTTGGTAGAGATTGTATTCAAAAAAACCAAAGTAAACTTTACGATGATAATGGTGATTTGTACATAAAAGTTGACGAGAGTAAAATAAAAACTATAGATGGTATAAATTGGATATGACTTTTGAAAAATATCTAAAAAAGTATGATGATCAGTATATCATTAAAAGAAATGAAGTAAAACACTATGAAATATTATGTTTAGGTGGTACAATTTCAGTGTATTCTTTAGATGGTATATTGACATATACTTTTGAGGATTATGGAACAAATACCCATAAACTAAAAACTTATGGGTTAAAACGTATAAAAAATTCTGGGCTGTGGTTTGAAATTTTGTTAGATTGTGATTATGAATTTATGATTAATTTTAGAGAAAAAGATTTAGAAAAATGGTCAAAAATTCTAAAGATAAAGAAACGTAGGAAATATTCTGATGAATATAAAAAACAATTATCTAACAGATTGAAAAAAGCCAGATCTAATATTGGGGTAAAAAAAATGTAAAGATGACATTGAGTTTTGATAATGTTAAAAAAGGTGAAAATAAAGTAAAAATAACTTTTGATAAATATATTGAGAATACACCATTAAACCCTAATGATTGTTATGTTATTGATTTAGAGAGTTATAATCATAATGCTAATATCCGTATGATACAGCTTTATGATGTTGGTAATAAATGTGTTGATATTTATTTAGATGGAAAAACAGTTAGTATAAATAAAATTGGTGATATTAAAGTTAATATTAATTCTTTTGATAATGAAAAGGAAATGTTAAAATCATTTTTGAAAAAACTTAAAGATAACCCTAAAATTTTATTAGGACATAATTTAGCACATTTTGATTTGGGGTTAATACAGGCACGAAAATCGGTATATAATCTTAGTGGATTAAGATTTTGGTCTTATGGTGTATCTGGTTTAAATGGTCAACACAATGTATTTTTTTCTTATGAGGATACGGATATTACTAATAAAATAAAAGATAAAAGATTAAAATTTGAGTATAGAATACCTATAGTTGATACATTACAAATTGCTAGGACTTTACAATTAAAATTTAAATCATTAAAAGCATTAAGTGAAATATCTGGAACTAAATATGAAAAAAAAGATGTTGATCATAAAGTTTGGTATGAACGAATTATAAGTAAAGATGATTTATTATATGGAATATATGATGTACTAAGTGTACCCGATATTTTATTATATTTACAAAAAATTTATGTACCTTTAGCTGATAAATATATGACTATACATAAACGAGCTTCACAATTAATATTGGAACACGATTTTATGAAGTCTAGTGGACAGGTTGTAGAAAGCTTTTTTGAAAAATTATTTGATGGTAATATTGATCATAGTGTACCTGATTTTTTAAGTAAATATTTTGGAGGGTATACTAGGGCTGTTGATGTTGGTGTACATTTATCTGATGATAATCAACAAATAAGATATTTAGATTTTACTAGTTGCTATCCGTTTAGTATTAAAGAACAAAATTTATTTGATATATTAAATGGGGATTTTGTATATTTAAGAGATGTTCCTATAAAAAATGGTAATTATAAAAAAATAATATATAGTAGTATTATTGAGGTTAAGGCAAAAGAGGATTGTAAATTAATACAGGAGGTTGAATTACACAAAGAAAAAAATCAAATGGGTATAGGATTTTTCAGAAATTTTGAAAATGATATAAGAGTACAGGATACTCAAAGTAATTTAGCAGTATCAATTCTAAGACGTGGTAAAAAAACATATTTAACAAAGGGAGAGGTTGAAATAACTAAATCTATTTTAGGTGAAAATAATTTTAGTAAATTATTTATATCTCGTATAGTGGACGGGTTATATGCCACAAATAATGAGAAAACAAATAAATATATTGGACTGTATGGGTTGAGGAAACAGTTAAAAGATAATAATGATCCTGCTGAACAGGGTATAAAATTAATTTTAAATAGTAGCTATGGTAAACTAGCTGAAAGTAAAGGTAGATGGTTTAATAATGCTATAGCTAGTGCTACAACATCATATGCCAGAGTACAAATTCAAAAGGCATTGAGTAAAGCAAAAGAATTAGAAATAAATGTATTATATTGTGATACTGATGGAATGTATGTAAAAGGAAATAGTAATAAAATAAAAAAACTTATTTCATATGGTAATACTTTAAATGAACACCCTAAAAAATTATTTAAAACTGATAATTTAAAAGATGAGGGTGAAAATATTATTTGTTTTTGGGCTATTAAAAGAAAAAGATATGTAAAAATATTTTATGATAAAAATAATAAAATAAAAATAAAAATTGCTGGTCAAAACGGAAATAGTGATTTGGGGTTTAGAGATGCTTTATTGAGATTATGGTTTTTAGTTGGAGGTACTGATCATATTGATAAATTAAAAAGAAAAATAGAAAAAAGAGAATTTGATATAAATTTCTGTAAAGAGTTAGAACAAAAATATAATAAGTTAAATGAAAAATTAGATAATACAAAAACTAGTTTACGTTTGATTAGAGTAGGAGATACAAAAACTAAAAATTGGAATGAATTTTATGATTTAATAAAACCTATAATCTTTTCAGATGAATACGGGGAATGGTTATCAGATAGTTATGAGGCAAAACGTAAAGGGTATTATTTTAAGAAATTATCTGAATATTTAAACATCACATATATTCCTGATAGTAGTAATACATATTTATATTTATTTGAAAAATTAAAATCTGATTACTCAGATGAAACTCTAATTATTAATCTATTAAATAAAATTGGTAAATGTAATATTTATATGAATAAAGAACAAACTATTATAGATTTAGAACAACAATTAATAGATGTACGTTATGATTTGAAAAATTTAACGAATAGTTATGAATTATTAATAAAAAATGTATATGAAAACTATAGGGGTAAAAATCTTAGTGATATAATACCCTCAATGTGGGGTAATATTACACGTTTACTTAATGTTCATCTGAAAAATAAAGTAAATTATAAAGAGGATATATTTTATAATAAACTAATAAAAAAATGGGGTATTGAGACTAAAGGTAAACCCTATACTGGGTTATTTTTCTTTATTCAACGAGATTTATCTAGTGGTAATGTATTTTCTGAGCCAGACACAAATAATGTTAGTTGGGCTTATGATTTTACAACATTTTTTTCAAAAAAAGATAGAATACCTATGTTTAATGCCAGTGATTATTATGACTTAATTAATAGAGATATCAAAATTGATACTATAAAAATAAAATCACGAGAGCCATTAAGTTTATTAGAAATTAATAGTTTTAAACAAAAAGCATTTTCTCAATCAATATATAATTGGGGGCATAGTGGTAAAACTAGGACTAATGATATTAATAATAGTGTTGTACATTTTAGATTACAAATAGAGCCAGATGGTAAAGATGGTATAAAATCAATCAAAATTTTAAATAAAGCTGAGGAACAACGCCAGATACAAAAACATAAAAAAGAAAACCAAAATGTAAAGGGTGTAAAAACAAATAAATATATCAAAGTATATGCTAATGCTAATATGTTTATATCTCCACAGGTTAGATTTGAAACTAGTATAAGATTAAATAAATTAAATTTATTTGTAAATAAAAGAAGTGCTTTAAATGTCTATAGATTTTTGAATTATTTTAGTAGATATATGGAAAGATGGATATTAGAAAAATTTAATAAAACACATTATTTAATGGGTGGATCTAATGTATCTATTGAAGGGGTATCATTTAAATCAATACCCCGAATTACATTTTGTAGTCAAATTGATGTATGTCAACCAACAACAAAAGAACATCATAAAAAAATGTTTATGATTGGTTATGATAGTGGGTTTTCTTTACAGGTACAAAATAATTATATACAATATGATATTTTGAAATATCTAAGTATTTCGTGTTATGATAAAAAAAATAGTGCTGAATATAAATTAAACCCTGTGAATTATAAGTTATTAAAATCTGAACGTATTTTATTTGAAAATGAAGCAAAAGAGGGGTTTAGAAGTGAATTTAAACTAAAACTAAAAAGAAATTTTTATGAGGCACTTAGTTATGCTTTTTTATTAGATAGTGTAAATCACGAAAGTATAGTAAATATACTCACAGCTGATCACACACAGAAATTTAGTAAAAAGGGAAGTACTGATTTATATTTAACATCTAGGTATAAGGGGTTTATAACATTTAATAGAAATAAATGTGTATTATTATTTGAGGTATCCACTATTATATATGAGTGTAAAGAATACGAGCTAGGGTTAGCCAAAAATACCCCCCTGCTTGAGGGCACGTGGGTTTTAAATACGAGCAAAAATACAGCTAATCAAAAATCTAACCGTATTTTTGTAAAGTATGCCCCCCCTGAGTATGAAAATAACAATGTAAAATGGAGGTTTGAAATAGATGAAATAATCTCAAAATATAAAAGAATTGATGATTATATTAGTGGTGAAATGTCGTTTTAAAATATAAAAGTATGATGTTGGTTATTTCTTTTTTACCGATGTCAATATTGTAAAATCAATATCATACTGTATAAAATAAAAATGTCATAAAAACATATAAAAAATGAAAAATATGGAGGTGTAAAGCAATGGAGATGGAACAACATAAATCAGTGAATATGAAACACGTAGATCAGTTAATTAAAACTTATAAATTTAATAGTGCTGGTGATTTGATGATGTCATTAATTCATAACCCTGAAAAACAATGTATATATGATGAGGCACAACAGGGGGTAATTAATGTTATGAAATATTGTGTAGATATTAAAAATAATGGTATTGGTAGCTATAAAACTAGTATGTATATGTTAATTTATTTTCTTAAGAGATATACAACATATACAAATATTAAGATAGCTGAACATATTGGTGTTAATAGAATGACTGTACAACGTATTGTTAAAGATTTAGTTAACAATTATTATTTAACTAATGATGATTTGAAATATAACTTTAAAAGAAAGTAATAGGAGGTAATAAAAATGGTTAGAGATTGGTATAGAAATACCCCTGATAGAACTATAACAAATAGGGAATTTGTATTTTTAGATGATGATTTAAAAGATACACTTAAAGAATATTGTAAAAAGTATAGAATGAAAAAATCAGCTGTGTTAAGAACTGCTTTAGTTAGATATCTTATTAACGAGGGTTATGAGTTTAATGATAGTTAAAATGTATACTTGGTAAATTTTTTAATGAAAAAATGGATTTTAGGGATAGGGACGTTGTACTACTATAATTTGTATGACGGTACATATATTAACTCCAATATTTAACTATAATTATATATTGCTGGAAAAATGTATAAAAGTTGTGATTATTGTAAAAAAAATTTTTTTGATGAACGTAAACTGAATAGATCAACTAAAGATTGTTGTTCAAATGAGTGTTTACAAAAACTTAAAGGTCGTATTATGTTAGAAAAATTAAAGGGTTAACTATTTGAAAAAAGTAAATAGCTAAAATTTACATAAAATAACATTAATGGAAATATTTTTATATACAAAAACTTTAATTAATATGAAAGAATGAAAACATATAAACAATTAAGTTTATTATTTTTTATATTGAGTATTGGATCATATTATTTATTTAATACACCTCATATAAAATATTTTTTAGGATTTGGATTTTTAGGGGTGAGTATTTATTATATTTTTATGAAATAGAAAGCTTTATATTAATGAAAAATATAAATATATATACAATATTGACATAAAAAAGATAAAGATATACCACATAAATATCAATATAGGGTACATAATGATTAAAAAAAATTGATACATTTGTACCACATAAAAATAAGATAAAAAACATAAGACACGGTTTACAACAAATTTATACAGTACTCTCAGTCTCGGCGTACTAATTTCTGAGATGTGAGTATTGGGTAGCCGAGACTGAGGGCTAACCGATGTATCAATTTAGGTGTTATATTGATACTTTTTGGGTAAATTTAGGAAAAATCTTTTTTAAGTCTAGGAGGCAAAACTATGAATAAAATGGATTTATACAACAGGCAAAATCAATATGACAATGCTTTAGAGATTTTTAAAACTGGTTATTGGAGACGTAAAGGTCATATACATCTGAAAAATAAAAAGTTTAAACTTAATATATCTGATAAAAATAAAAATATGATCATAGATTTTCTTTATGATTGTAGAATTGGTAAAACAGGTATAAAAGGTAGAAGTAAAAAATCTATAAGTGCTAATAGGTGTTATAAATATTTATCACATATGATTAAGTTTAATGATTATTTTAAAAAAGATTTTGATAAAATTGAGCTTAATGATACAGAGAAATTTATAGATGATTTGAATAATGATAAATTTTGTATGGATAATGGAAAAGGTTTTTCTGAACAAACTAAATTAGCATATAAGATTTCTTTGATTAAACTTATGAAATGGTTATATAATTCGGATACCCCTCCTGATATAGTTGGATTTTTTGATTTGACTGCTAAAGATAGAAGCACATATATACCATCATATAAAGAAATTAATGAAGTTTTGAATAGTAATATTAGTTTAAGAGATAAATTTATTATTAGGGTTTTAAGTGATGGTGGTTGTAGATTAAGTGAGTTTGCTAAATCTAGGATAAAAGATTATGAAAAATTTAGGGCTAAAGATGGAAAAGATTATTACAAACACACTATACACGATGAAAATAGTAAAACTTATGGTAGAACAATAATACTAAAACATAGTACAGAAATTATTGATGAATGGTTTAGTTTACACCCGTATAAAAATAACCCTGAGGCATTAATAGTACCTGCTAAAGAATATTTAAACACAAACAATGGTGAGGATAAAACTCTTAGTGTTGAGGCATTTAATAATTGTGTAAAAAGAAATTTTGTAAAGGTGTTAGGTATTGATAGTATTACACCTAAGGTATTGAGAAAAACTAGTGCTACTGAATATGGAAATAATTTAACTCACGCACAAATGTGTTATAGGTATGGTTGGGTTATGGGAAGTAAACAGCCCCAGAGATATATTAATAGATCCGGTATTTCTGAGGAAAATAATTTGTTTGATTTGAATACAAAAAATATTGATTTAATACAAACAAATCAACATTTACAAATACAAAGTTTAAAACAGGAATTAGAAATACAAAGACAACAAAATAACGAAATACGGGAAATGATGAAACAAATGTTGACACCACAAATAACATTAAAATAAAATAGAGGTAGTAAAGCTATATTTTACTATTTTTTGATATATTAACTAGAACATAGATAAACATATTAAAGGTAAAATATAGAAAATATTAATCAAAAGGGGGGATATAGTGATTGTCATCTTTTGATGTCTATTTCTATATTGCTGAATTTGATAGAATGAACTCGGAGGTAAAAAATATGAATGAAAAGAAAATCATAAATGAATGTGAGAAATTTTTTCTAAACACAGAAAAATATGAACAACGGTATGGTAGATCTATTATTGGTGAACACGAATTAAGTTGTTTATTTGGACTTTTATTTCATACAGATAATGACGAAATAAATGTATATAGAAATTATTTTAAAAAAAAGTTTAACAGACGAAAAACATTTCTAATACCATTAATGTATTTTGAAGGTATGAGAGTTGATAATGTTGGTGATAAACCAGATAATGACGTTTTTTATGTAGACATAGAAGTTGAATTAATATCATCTGACGAAATGTTAGAAAGTGATATTGAAATTATTGGTGAAAGAGAGGTTAGCCAATTATGTTCGGAGGATTATGAACAATGGCTGACTACGGATATTACATAAATAAAAAAGTACTATTAACAGTAGATAAACCAAATATTGGTGAACTTAATTTTACAGGGGTTATTATTGATGTAGATAATTCAGTATTAACACTACACGATAAATTCGGATTAAGACAAATTATTTCTTTGGATCAGATTAAATATATTTCTGAACTTAGTAAGGGGGCTAAAAATGGTTAGCTTATATACTAATAAACCAAAGAATTATGATACACATTTAGTTGATATCCGTGTTGAACGAAAAGCTAGAGATTTATTTAATGACTATAAAACTAATTTTATCAGACATATATACGGAATAAAAAATAATACTGATTTTTTAAAATTTTTATTAGATAATGCTGAGAAGCAATATAAGGAAAATTTTAATCAAAATGATTTATTAGAACGGGAGGCTGAAATGAGAAATAAAAAATACTGAACATTTGGGGTACATAAGTATCAATTTACACCCTATAATGAACATTTGGGGTACATAAGTATCAATTTACACCCTATAATGAACATTTGGGGTACA
>CAYZVO010000291.1:0-8755 GCA_964481655.1 uncultured Enterobacterales bacterium
CCAGGTCGATGGCGTGGGGATCCATGCCCTTGAGCAGCGACGAGCGCTTGGGCTTCTTGACCTTGGGCTTCTTCTTGCCCTTCTTCTTGGGCGGCGGCTCAGGGGTCTGGCCGAGCTGGACATAGGGGCCGTAGGGGCCCTTCATGATCAGCACGTCCTCGCCGGTCTCCGGGTGGACACCCAGCGTGCGGGGCCACTGCTCGCGCTCGGCGACCATGGCCTGGGCCCGCTCGAGGTCCAGCTCGTCCGGGGGGAGATCGTCGGGCAGGTCGACCCGGGCCTCATCGTGCACCAGGTAGGCGCCGTAGCGTCCCACGCGGACGAAGTACTCGGCCTGTTCGCCTTCATCCCCCAGCGCGAAGCTGCAGATGGCCCGGGCGTCGACGGTCTCGAGGGCGTCCTCGACCCGGTCCTTGAGGCCCTTGCCGGCGGACTCGGGGCCCAGGTAGAAGGAGCGCAGGTAGCTCTTGGGCTCGCGCTCGCCGAGGGCGATGCGGTCGAGCTCGTCTTCCATCGAGGCGGTGAACTGGTAGTCCACCAGGTCGCTCAGGGTGGCCTTCAGCAGGTCGGTGACCGAGAACGCGGTGAAGGTCGGGACCAGGGCGTTGGAGCGCTTGAAGACGTACCCACGCTGCTGGATGGTGTCGATGATGGTGGCGTAGGTCGAAGGACGGCCGATGCCCTTGGCCTCGAGCTCCCGCACCAGGGTGGCCTCGGTGAGCCGGGGAGGGGGCTGAGTGCGGTGCTGCTGGGCCTCGAGGCCCGCCACCAGGGCGGACTCGCCCACGCTCATGGCGGGGAGCATGGTGGAGCTCTCGGAGCGGCCGTTCTGCTCGTCCTTGCTCTCGACGTACGCACGCCGGAAGCCGGGGAAGACGATCTGGCGCCCGGAGGCCTGGAAGGTGGCCTCACCGACGTTGAGGGTGACCCGCACGCGGTGTCCGATGGCCGAGACCATCTGCGAGGCCAGGGTGCGTCGCAGGATGAGCTCGTACAGACGGGCCTCGTCGTGCTCGAGCTCGCTGCTGGCCTGGGCCAGCGTGCGGAACTGGGCGCCGGCGGGGCGGATGGCCTCGTGGGCTTCCTGGGCGTTGCGGCTCTTGGACTTGTGCTTGCGCGGCTTGGCGGGCAGGAACTCTGCGCCGAAGTCGTGCTCCACCATGCCGCGGGCGGCGCGGACCGCCTCCTGGGACAGCGTGGTGGAGTCGGTGCGCATGTAGGTGATCCAGCCGTTCTCGTAGAGGCGCTGGGCGACCTGCATGGTGCGCCGCGCGCCCCAGCGGAGCTTGCGGTTGGCTTCCTGCTGCAGGGTGCTGGTGATGAAGGGCGCGGGGGGCTTCTCGGTGAAGTCCTTCTCGTCCACCTTGGTGATGGCGCCAGCGGCGCCAGCCAGGTCGCGCTCGAGGGCCTTGGCCTGCTCGGACTCGAGGTGGAGCTTGCGGGAGCGGGTCTTGAGCTTGCCGGTGTCCGGATCGAAGTCGGCCCGGCCGGCCACGCTGCGGCCGCCCACCTGCGAGAGGTTCGCGAGGAACTCGCCTTCCTTCACGGAGATGGTGGCCTTGATGCCCCAGAAGCTGGCCGAGTGGAAGGCGATGCGCAGGCGCTCGCGCTCCACCACCAGCCGGACGGCCACGGACTGCACGCGGCCGGCGCTCAGGCGGGGGCGGATCTTCCGCCACAGCAGCGGCGAGACCTCGTAGCCGAACAGGCGATCGAGGATGCGGCGGGTCTCCTGGGCGCGCACGAGGCGCTCATCGAGCTCCCGGGGCTGCTCGAGGGCCCGGGAGATGGCCTCCTGGGTGATCTCGTGGAAGACCATCCGGTAGACCGGCACCTTGGGATCGAGCACCTGGAGCAGGTGCCAGGAGATGGACTCGCCCTCGCGGTCTTCATCTGTCGCGAGGTAGATGGTGCCGACGCCGTCGAGCAGGCTCTTGAGCTTGCGCACCTGCTCCCGCTTGGTCGCGGGCACGACATACAGCGGTGAGAAGTCGTCTTCCACGTTCACGCCGAGCCGGGCCCAGGCCTGGCCCTTGAAGCGGGCGGGGATGTCGCCTGCGTTCTCGGGCAGGTCGCGCACGTGTCCGATGCTGGGAGCGACGACGAAGTCTGGACCCAGGAAGCGGCCGACGGTGCGCGCCTTGGCGGGGGACTCGACGATGACGAGGGACTTACCCATGCTCGTGTCTCGCGGGGTGCTGGAGGGGCCGCCAGGGGGTTCCCAGGCGTGGGGCCACACCAAATAGGCCAAGTCCCCGCCGACCGCAAGCGCATCGTCTCCTCCAGCAGGCCCCATGGTGAGCTTCCGCGCGGAGTGGGCTGTCCGTGAGGAGCTATGCTGTGGGCCATGAGCCACCGCCCCAGCCCAGCCCAACCCGAGGCACCCGAGACCGGGAGCGTCAGCCTCGGGCGCTACCTCGAGTGGCTGCGGGTCGAGCGCGGGCTGTCCCCCCACACCCTGCGCGCCTACGGGGCCGAGCTCCGCCACCTGGAGCGCTTCCTGGCGGAGCGCAGCGGCGCGGAGGATCCTCTGGTGGAGGCGTCGCTGACCTCGCTGCGCGCCTACCTCGCCTCCAGGCCACCGGGGGCCAAGGCCACCCACGCGCGTCGCATCGCCGCGCTGCGGGGCTACTACCGCTGGCTGGTGCGCTGCGAGCTGCGGGAGGACGACCCCACCTCGCGCCTGCAGGGTCCCAAGGTCCCGCGCTCCTTGCCCCGCTTCCTCCAGGTGGACGAGGCCAGCGAGCTGGTGGAGAACCCCACCCAGGGTGGCTGGTACCGGATCCGGAACATCGCGCTGCTCGAGCTGGGCTACGGTGCCGGGCTGCGCGCCTCGGAGCTCGCCGCCCTCGATCGGGGCGACATCGACCTCCCCGAGCGCCTGGTGCTCGTCCGCGCAGGCAAGGGCGGGAAGCAACGGCGGGTGCCCTTCGGGCCGCCCGCGGAGCGCGCCCTCGAGCGCTGGCTGGCCGAGCGCGAGGGAGGCCCGGCCTCTCCACTGTTCCTCAACAGGCACGGTGGGCGCCTGTCCGTGCGCGCCATCCACCGGATCGTGCGGGATGCCGGGGTCAACAACGGCGTGGCCGGGGTGCATCCCCACGCCCTCCGCCACAGCTTCGCGACGCACCTGCTGGGCAACGGCGCGGATCTGCGGTCCATCCAGGAGCTGCTCGGGCACGCCTCGCTCTCCACCACCCAGCGCTACACCCACGTCTCCATGGAGCAGCTCATCGAGGCTCACCGCCAGGCCCATCCCCACGCGCGGGCCGACACCGACGACCGTGAGCCGGACGACGAGACCTGACAGGCTGCGGTGCGATATGGGACCATGTGACCTCAGTGGAGAGCGTGATCGGATGCAGATGAAGGGAACGACCATCCTCGGCGTGAGGAGGGACGGACGCTGTGCCCTCGCGGGCGACGGCCAGGTCTCCCTCGGGAACACCGTGGTGAAGTCCAGCACACGCAAGGTGCGCACCCTGCAGGGCGGGGTCATCGCGGGCTTCGCGGGGTCCACCGCCGACGCCTTCACCCTCTTCGATCGCTTCGAGGCCAAGCTGGGTGAGCACCGGGGACAGCTGGTCCGCGCGGCGGTCGAGCTGGCCAAGGACTGGCGCTCCGACCGCATGCTCCGGCGCCTCGAGGCCATGCTCCTGGTGGCCGACGACGATCACCTGCTGCTGGTCTCCGGCAGCGGCGAGGTGCTCGAGCCCGACGACGGCGTCGCCGCCATCGGCTCCGGAGGCCCCTACGCCCTCGCGGCCGCCCGGGCCCTGCTCGAGCACACCGAGCTGAGCGCGGCGGAGATCGCGCCCGCTGCCCTGCGGGTCGCCGCGGGCATCTGCGTGTTCACCAACGACAACATCACCGTCCTCGAGGCGGGGGAGGGGACATGAAGACCGTCGCCGGAACGGTGCCGGCCTCCGCCCTGACCCCCGATCAAGTGGTCGAGGCGCTGGACCGCTACATCATCGGCCAGCAGGCGGCCAAGCGCGCTGTGGCCGTGGCGCTGCGCAATCGGCTCCGCCGCCTGGCCATCGACTCCGACTTCCGCGACGAGATCACGCCGCGCAACATCATCCTCATCGGCCCCACCGGCTGCGGCAAGACCGAGATCGCCCGGCGCCTCGCCAAGCTCGCCGACGCCCCCTTCGTCAAGGTCGAGGCCACCCGCTTCACCGAGGTCGGCTACGTCGGCCGCGACGTCGAGTCCATGGTCCGGGATCTGGTGGCCGAGTCCATCAAGCTGGTCAAGAAGGAGCACATGGCGCGCAAGTCGGCCGAGGCCGAACAGGCCGCCGAGCGGCGCCTGCTCGATGTCCTGCTGCCCAACCCGCCGGGGCGTCAGCCCTCGCGCTCGAGCAGCCGGGACGCCATGCT
Source organism: uncultured Enterobacterales bacterium (assembly GCA_964481655.1). Lineage (GTDB taxonomy): Bacteria > Myxococcota_A > UBA796 > UBA796 > JAFGLY01 > CALDOK01. The sequence continues at coordinate 4,381 of CAYZVO010000291.1, forward strand.
CGAGCAGCTGCGCTCCGGGGCGCTGGACGAGCGCCGCGTGAGCATCGACGTGCCTGTGCGCGGCGGAGGCATCCCGATCTTCCCGGTCCAGGGAGGCAACCAGGACCAGGGCGCCGGGATGAGCGAGATGCTCGAGAAGCTCATGCCCAAGCGCCAGCACCGGCGCGAGGTCAGCGTCAAGGAGGCCCGGCAGCTGCTGATGGAGCAGGAGCTCGAGGCGCTGGTGTCCGACGCCGAGGTGTCCGACATCGCCATCCGCAAGGCCGAGCAGGAAGGCATCGTCTTCCTCGACGAGATCGACAAGATCGCTGCCCACGAGCAGGGCCGGGGGCCCGACGTCTCCCGCGAGGGCGTGCAGCGGGACATCCTCCCCATCGTCGAAGGCAGCACCGTCCAGACCCGCTGGGGCCCCGTGCGCACCGATCACGTGCTCTTCATCGCCGCGGGCGCCTTCCACGTCAGCAAGCCCTCGGATCTCATCCCCGAGCTGCAGGGCCGCTTCCCGGTGCGGGTGGAGCTGTCCTCCCTGGACCGCGACGTCCTGCGCCGCATCCTGACCGAGCCCGAGAACGCGCTCACGCTCCAATACACGGCCCTGATGGCCACCGAGGGTGTCGACATCGAGTACACCCCCGGCGCCCTCGATCGCGTCGCCCCGCTCGCGGCCGCGGTCAACGCGCGCCCCGAGGACATCGGCGCCCGTCGCCTCCAGACGGTCATGGAGCACCTGATGGAAGAGGTCTCCTACCACTCGCCCGGCTGGCGGGGGGCCAGGGTCCTCGTCGACGAGGCCATGGTTGAAGAGCGCCTCGCCGATGTTATCGCTGATACCGACCTGACACGCTTCATCCTGTAGGCGGAGCCATGCCAGACCCCACCGACACCACCACCGAGACCGGCCAGGGTACGGGCCTCATCGCGGCCGAGATCGAGGCCATCGACGAGCTGTACAACCGGGTGCGTTCTGGCGACATCTACTCCGTGCTCGGGATCTCCCCGGACGCGGACGTCCAGTACATCCGCAAGGTCTACTACGAGCTCTCCCGCAGCTGGCACCCCGACCAGTTCTACCGGCGGGACATCGGCGACTACAAGCAGAAGCTCGAGGACATCTTCGTCGGCATCAACCGCGCCTACACCATCCTCACCGACCCCCGTCGGCGCGCCGACTACGACACCGAGCACGACGTGCAGGCCCGGGCGGACGCCAGCCCGGCGCCCCGGCGCCCTGGCTCCGAGGACGAGGACGCCGCCCCCAAGACTGGCGCTCAGGGCATGGAGCACGAGATCTCCTTCCGCGCTGGTGACCGGGCCCAGAAGGACAAGGACGAGGCCACCCAGCAGGTGCTCGTCGCCACCCCCCGCCGCCGCCGCCGCCGCGGTCGCATCCCGGGCATGGAGAAGATCCACGAGCAGGTCATGGCCCGCCTGGGCAAGGCGCGTCGTCACTTCAAGGCCGCCGAGCGCGAGGCCGCCGAGGGCAACTTCGTGGCCGCGGCGTCCAACGCCTATGTGGCCATGACCTTCGACCCCGAAGAGCCCCGCTACCGCGCCCTGTGGGAAGAGTACGACCCCAAGGGACGCAGCCAGCTCGCCCAGCAGCACATCCAGCTGGCCGAGAGCGCGATGTCGTACCACAACATCAAGGCCGCGGTGTACAACTACCAGAAGGCCTGCGAGGCTGGTCCGCCCAACGCCGAGCCCTACTTCCAGCTCGCCCACCTGCTGCTGCAGTCCGACGAGGATCGCGACGAGCGCGAGATCATGAAGCTGCTGCGCCGCGCCGTCGAGCTGTCCCCCCGCAGCACCAAGATGCGCCTGGCCCTGGCCGACTTCTACCTGGAGCAGGGCCTGCTCGCGAACGCCCGCCGCGAGTACGAGGAAGTCCTCCGCATCGAGCCCGGCAACGCCGCCGCCAAGGCCGGCGTCAAGAAGGTCCGGCGGTGATGTCACGGTGCTGGCTCGGGCTGGCCCTGCTGGCCGCCTGCACCCCCGAGCCCCAGGACACCGCGGTCCAGGAGCTCACCCGCAACATGGTGCGCGCCACCCGGGTGAGCGCGACCAACGCCGACGAGCTGCTGCTGGTGGGGGTGCGCGCCGACGGTCGCGTCGGCGACTACGCCATCACCAACGGCAGCCTCACCGCGGTCATCGACGCTCCGGACATCGACGAGGACCTCGACGTCGACGTGCAACAGCACCGCTCGCCATCCGGCGGCACGCTCATCGATCTGGCGGCCCCGGGCGGCAAGGACGCCCTCCCCCAGATCCTGCAGGTGGTGGGCTTCGATCCCGCGCTGCGGGTGCTCTACCAGGTGGCCACCGTCGAGTCCGACGGCAAGGAGATCCACGCCATCGGGCGGATCCTGGACCCGGAGCGCAAGATCGGGGTCGCCCTGGACGACGACGATCTCGTGGAGCAGCTGGTGGTCTCCACCACCTGGCGCATGTGGGATCGGGTGCCCTGGATCGAGGTCGAGACGGTGGTGACCAACAACACCGGCCGCTCTGTCGAGCTGGACCCCATCGCCGACCTCATCATCACCGACGGCGTCGGCGGGGCGCCCTACGTCCCGCTTCCCGGTCTGGGCTACGAGCTCGAGCCCGGCGTCGAGCTGCTCACGCCCTGGCTGGTCCTCGACGCGGATCCGGAGCTCCCCGGGGCCATGGCGGTGCTGTCCCTCGAGACCGAAGACCTCTGGGTGATGCCCGAGCAGGATCTCGACGGACGCGTCCGCGGCGTCTATGTCGGCGTCGAAGACCAGATGAAGGACGCCATCGCCACCGGCGAGCAGCGCGGCTGGACCCGGCGCTACACCGCGTCGGCCGGGCTGGACATGACCGGCGTGACCCAGAACGTGCTGGAGCTGCTCGCTCAGCAGACCGGCTCTCGGCATCTGGCCCTCGGCTTCAGCGAAGGCTGCACCGTGCAGCTCGACCTCGACGTGCCCCGGCGTGCGCGCGCCACCTTCCACCGCGTCGATCCAGCCCGCTACGTGGACGACGAGGGCAACGTCCGCGACGGCGGCGTGATGCCCATCACCACCGCGTGGTCCGACGGCGACGATCCCGGCGTGGACACCTGGCTCTCCCTGGGCCGCTACGCCGTGGAGATCGAGTCGGCGGCCTTCCGCTCGGAGGTCGTCGAGATCGACGTCCAGCACGACCTGGTCGAGTACGGCATCGCCGCGGTGGGCGACGAACCCCTGACCACGGTGGAGCTCAGCCTCCTGGACTCCACGGGGCAAGGCAACATCGAGCCCCTGCGCCTCGACGTCGTGGGCCTGGGGGGCACCGAGGACCCCGAGCTGGGCCGCTACGGACAGGTCGGCGACGAGCTGGCCGCGGGGCGTCGGGTGTGGACCGACGCCGAGCACATCAGCCTCCGCCTGCCCGATGGCGCATACCGCTTCATCCTCAGCCGGGGACCGCGCTTCCCGCTGGCGAGCGCGGAGATCCGGGTGCCTGTGGACACCGCGCTCGAGCTCACCGTGCCCAGCCCCGTCATCGAGGGTGGGGCCTGGGTCGAGGCGGATCCATTCAGCGCCTCCCGCAGCTCCATCTTCGGCGGCGACACCGCCGAGGACATCGCCTTCGCCATGTGCGCCGAGGGCATCGAGCTGCTGGTGCGGGCCGAAGCGGGCGGTGGGGACGACGCCGTGGCGGGCTGTGAGGGCCAGCAGGTCGTCACCGGGGCCCTGGCGCCCATGGACGTCCCGCGCACAGGCGCCTCCGCAGGTGACGGCTGGATCGTCGGCTTCCCCATCGACGATGAGCTGCCGACCTCGGGGATGCGGCCGGGCACCTGGCTCGACCAGGCCTGGGGCGCCGGCGCGCAGGTCACCGCTGTCCTGGCCCCGCGCGCCCGGGGCGCCGCCGGCGCGGCGTCGGGTATGTTCCACGCCCGCGGCTTCGAGCGCAGCCGGGTGGACGACGGCGACGCCAACCGCTTCCTGCGCGAGGCCAGCGAGGATGGCACCTACGCCCTGGACGCCACCGCCCTCGAGATCATCAGCGCCCACGACCCCTGGCACAGCTCGAACGTGCTGCAGGACTGGCTCGCCCTGCTGCAGGCTGGCTACCTCATGGCCCCGGTGGCCTCCAGCCACAGCTCCTGGCTGGCCCACGACCACCCCGGCGCCGCCCGCACCCTCATCGCCACCGACGCCCTCGAGCTCGAGGAACGACTGGCTGCCCTGGCCGACGGCCGCACCATCGCGACCAGCGGCCCGGTGCTGGAGGTGGTCTTGCGCGGAGATCGCGGCGAGGCCGGCCCTGGCGAGAGCCTGGCCGCCCCTTCGGGGGAGACCCTGGAGCTCGAGGTCCGGCTTCGGGCCGCCGACTGGGTCCCGGTCGAGCGGCTGCGGGTCTTCCG
>CAYZVO010000292.1:0-8623 GCA_964481655.1 uncultured Enterobacterales bacterium
GGGCACCCTCTCGATGCGCAAGCGGGGGACCTGTCCCGATGCTGCGCAGCCCCCCGACCCCGCGGCGCCGCCGCCCGCCCCGGAGCCCCCACCCAGGATGACCCACCTGCGGCTGATCCAGACCAGCGCGGGCCTGCAGGCCAGGCTCGGCTGGACGGCGCTGGACGCCGACGAGTTCGGACACCTGGTCCTCGACACCCGGGTCACCGACGCCTACGCCCTCGAGATGAAGCGGGTGCGCACCGTGAGCCTCTCGCTGCTGCCGGCGGCCGGCCTGACCGCCTACAGCGCCTACTGGGCCAGCTCCCTGGACAGCCCCTCCGCCGAGCTGCTGACCCAGGGCCTGCTGGGCGCCGCGGGTCTGCTGGCCGTGGGCTCCGTCGGCACCGTGTTCTGGTCGAAGGCGCGAGTCAACCAACTCTCACACTGGTACACACCCGAAGAGGCCCAGCGCTGGGCCGCCGCCTACAACGAACGCACGCCCGGACCATGCCCCGAGGACGAACGATGACCGCCCTGCCCCTGCTGCTGCTGACCGCCATCGCGAACGCGTCGGAGGTGCACGAACCCTCCCTCGCCGCCCAGCTCGAGCGCGGTGACACGCTGCCCGATGTGACCCTGCTCGTGGAGGGGCAGGAGAGGGCGCTGTCGGATCTCGGCGATCTCAGGGTCGTGGAGCTGGCCAGCACCTACTGCCGCCCGTGCATGGCGGGGCTGGAGCAGCTCAACGAGCACGCGGGCCGCTACCGAGACGACGGGGTCGAGTTCGTGGTGATCTTCACGGACGACAACAGCGAGCGCATCGCGGCCGCCATCGAGCCCTATCCCACGGACAACCTGGTGATCGCCGAGCTGACCATCGACGCCCGGCGCGCGCTGACCAACGGCGCCACCCCGCTGCCCACCAGCTTCGTGCTCGATCCCGACCACGAGATCCTGGCTCGCTGGACCGGCAATGGAGACTCGAAGTCCCTCACCAACTGGGCGCTCCGCACTTGGTTCCGCAAGCAGAAGCGCCTCGCCCGCAAGCAGGCGAAGGCCGACCAGGCGGAATGACCCTGACCACCGTGGCAATCGCCTGTCGTACGCCATAGACCCCCGCTCCGCACGGAGGGTCAATGTCCGACAATCGCAACATCGCCGCCATGCTGCGGGCGCGCGCTGCAGAGCAGCCCGACGCCGTGGCCATCCGCTTCATGAAGCCCCACGCCGGGCAGGGCCACGCCCAACCCCGCGCCGAGATCAGCTACGGCGAGCTCATCGCCGCCGCCGATCGCTACGCCCACGGCTTCCAGAAGATCGGCATCACCCGGGGCATGCGCACCCTGGTGCTCGCCTCCCCGAGCCTGGACTTCTACGCCTTCATGTTCGGCCTGTTCGAGCTCGGCGCGGTGCCCGTGTTCCTCGATCCCGGCATGGGCATCCCCAACATGCTGAAGTGCATCGAGCAGAACAAGCCCGAGGCCATGATCGCCCTGCCGATCATCCACGCCGTGGCCACCTTCGTGCGCAAGCCCTTCGCCAACGTGAAGCACAACATCACCGTGGGCTCCCGCTGGTTCTGGGGCGGGGCCACCCTGGAGCAGGTCTACGAGCAGGGCGGCGATGCGCCCTGGGAGCTGCCCCACTTCGAGCCCGCCGAAGAGGCCGCCATCATCTTCACCTCCGGCTCCACCGGGCCGCCGAAGGGTGTCAGCTTCGGCCACGGCGCCTTCTACGAGGTCACCACCAACATCGGTGAGATGTTCGGCTACGGGCCCGGCGATGTGCACATGGAGGCCTTCGCCAGCTTCGTGTTCTTCGACGCCTGCCTGGGCATGACCACCGTGGTGCCCGACGCCAACCTCACCAAGCTGGCAGGGGCCGATCCCCAGGTCTTCATCGACGCCATCAACGGCGTGCCCTGTACCTCGGCCTTCGCCTCGCCCATCGTCTGGGCCAAGCTCACCCGCCACTGCGAAGCCGCCGACGAGAGCCTGCCCACCCTGCAGCGGGCGGTCACCACCGGCGCCCCCATCCACGCCGACATGCACCGCCGCTTCCACGCCCTGGTGGGCCCGGATGTGACCCTGCACACACCCTACGGCGCCACCGAGTGCCTCACGGTGGCCAGCTTCGACAGCCGCCGCATCCTGGCCGAGACCTGGCCCGAGACGGCCAAGGGGGCCGGCACCTGCGTGGGCACCCCGGTGCCCGGCGCCGACGTCTACATCATCGGCGTGACCGAGGACGCCATCCCCGAGTGGCGCGACGGCCTGACCCTGCCCGCCGGCGAGATCGGGGAGATCACGGTGGGCTCGGGCGTAGCCAGCCCCGAGTACAAGGAGCGCCCCGACGCCAACGCCATGGCCAAGATCCAGCAGGGCGAGCGCATCCTGCACCGCATGGGCGATCTGGGCTACCTCGACGATCAGGGCCGGCTGTGGTTCTGCGGCCGCAAGTCCCACCGCATCGAGACCGAGACCGGGCTCGTCCCCGCGGTGCCGGTGGAGAACATCATCAACGAGAACAGCGCCGTGTTCCGCTCCGCCCTGGTGGGCCTGGGCGCCCGCGGCCACGAAATCCCGGTGCTGCTGGTGGAGCTCGAGCAGGGCCACGAGTGGTCCGACGCCCTCGAGAAGGAACTCTACGCCCAGCTGGTGGACACCCGCTGGGAGGGTGTGGTCACCGCCATGGAGCCCTACCAGGGCTTCCCGGTGGACCCCCGTCACAACTCCAAGATCCGCCGCGAGGATCTCAAGGCCTGGGCCGAGACCCGCTTCGCCAAGGCCAAGCCCCAGCTCGAAGCCAAGGGGCCCTGCTAGGAGAGACACCATGAAGGCACTCGTGACCGGCGGAGGCGGCTTCCTGGGCCGCAGGCTCGTGGAGCTGCTCCGGCAGCAAGGCGAAGAGGTCACCGTGGTGGCCCGCAGCCACTACCCTGAGGTGGAAGCCCTGGGCGCCCGCTGCGTGCAGGCGGACTTGCGCGACAAGGGCAAGCTGGTGGGCGCGGTGCAGGGCCACGACGTGGTCTTCCACGTAGCGTCGAAGACCGGCTTCTGGGGCAAGCGCGGCGCCAACGACTTCTGGGCCGTCAACGTCGACGGCACCAACAACCTGCTCGAGGTGATGGAGGCCGTGGGTGTGGGCCGGCTGGTCTACACCTCGACCCCCTCGGTGGTCGGCTACGCCCAGGACGTCGAGAACGGGCCCCAGGACCTGCCCTACGCCGATCCCCACGAGTCGGTCTACCCCGAGTCCAAGGCCGCGGCCGAGGCCGAGGTGCTGCGGGCCAACAACCCCACCCTCGCCACGGTCTCCCTGCGCCCCCACCTGATCTTCGGCCCCGGCGACAACCACCTGGTGCCGCGGCTGGTGGAGCGGGGCGCGGCGGGCAAGCTGCCCATCATCGGCGACGGTGACGCCAAGGTCGACGTCACCTACATCGACAACGCCGCCTGGGCCCACATCGACGCCGCCAACGCCCTGACCTCCCACAGCGCCCCATGCGCCGGCAAGGCCTACTTCATCGGCAACGAAGCCCCGGTGCTGCTCTACGACTGGATCAACGAGCTGCTCGAGGGCATGGGCCACGCCCCGGTCAGCAAGCGCCTCTCCCGCGACACGGCCCGCAAGCTGGCCGCCGCCATGGAGTGGGCCTGGGACACCCTGCCCCTGCCCGGCGAGCCCCGGCTCACGCCGTTCCTCATCGACGGCTTCGCCCGCCACCACTGGTACGACCCGGCCCCGGCGCGGGAAGACCTGGGCTACCACCCCAGGGTCGCGATGTCCGAGGCCATGAAGGCCACCATCGCGTGGTTGAAGGTGCGGGGCTAGTCCCCGAACCACTCCAGCGTCACCCCCCGTTCCCGGCACCCCGCGACCACGGCCTGCAGCCGCTCGAGGAAGACCAGCTCCCGATCGGCGTCCTCCCAGGCCTGGAGCATGGGCGCGGCCCAGGAGGGCAGCTCCCGGCGCCGCAGCTCGGCCAGCACACCCTGCAGCGCCGCGTCTCGGCGCGCGGCGATGAGCCCCTCGACGGTCTCGGCGAGCCCCTCGAGCCCCTCGGTTCCGAAGCGACGATCGGCGTACGGGTCGACCCCCAGGGCGTAGAGCAGCGCGTCGCTCACCCGGTGGGGGTGGAGCTGCTCATCGCCCCAGTGGAAGCTCACAGCCGACGTCTCACGTCGTCGGGGAGCGCGTCACCGAGCCGCTCGAGCAGGGCCACACGCTCGTCCGCGGGGGCTCGCTCGAGGGCCGCGCCGCCGTCGTCCTCAGCAGGCTCTGGATCCATGTCCTCCGAGAGGCAGATCTGCAGGGTCTCGGGGTCCACTTCGTCGTCGGGCACGGGTGGAGGCTCGGGCCGACGGATGGACAGGCAGGGGCGGGGTGGGTCGTCGATGTCCGGCGGGGGCGCGACGGACAGGCAGACGTCGGGCCGGGGCTCTTCGGGCAGGGGCTCGACCGGCGGCGACAGGCAGGGATGCACCGGAGGCTCCACGAGGTCATCGGGCATGGCCTCGAGGCAAGGCTCGATCGGGCCGTCGCCGATCTCATCAGGGGGCAGGATGGACAGGCAGAGCCCGATGTCCTCGGCGTCCCCCTGGTCCTCCTCGGGATCCACGGCGATGGACAGGCAGACGCCGGGGCGACAGGTGCCGCAGCTGGCCAAGCCCAGGGCCACCAGCACGGTGAAGGGGAGCTTGTCGCGGGCCATGGAATCTCCAGGGGTGTGGAATCATCAGCATACCAGGGGGTTGCACGTGACGGAGACGAAGAACCCGTTAGGAGGCGCCCGAGGGCGTCCCCGACCTGGTACCCACGAGGTCGCCCGGCGAGGCCGACATGAAGAAAGTCCTGATCGCCCTGGTGGTCCTCATCGTCCTGGGGCTGCTCTGCTCCGGCGTGCTCGCCATCGCTGGCGGCGGCGCCTGGTTCTACCTGGGCCAGCAGGCCGACGCCCAGTTCGAGGCCATCGAGGCCGAGCTCGAGGCCATGGAGCTCGAGGCGCTGGCCTACGAGCAGGCCGAGGCCGAGGCCCTGATCCAGGCCGCGGAGCAGCAGGAGATGGCTGACAAGCTGGCCGCCGAAGCCGAGGAAGAGCTGGCCGCCGCCGATGAGGCCGCCGAGGAAGAAGGCTCCGCCGAGGCCGAAGAAGAGGTCGCCGCCGCCCCCGCCCCCGTGCGCCGCTCCACCGGCCGCGCCCGCGCCCGCCCGGCCCCCGCACCCGAGCCCGAGCCCGCCCCCGCGGCGTTCGAAGAAGAGGAGTTCGACGAGGAAGAGGAGCTCAACCTCGACGATCTCGACGCCCTGCTCGATGACGACGATGACATGGGCGAGATCGAGATCCTCGACGACGAGCCCGAAGACAAGGGCCGCCGAAAGAAGAAGCGCAACCGCTAGGCGCCCTCAGTCCACGTCCGGGAACACGATCGGCCCGCCGGCCGCCTCCGGCACGGGCCGCCAGTCCAAGGCACCGGTGATCCAGTCGGGGATGCCGATGCGCTCCCGGGCGCAGTCGTAGTAGAAGGCCGCGCCCCGCCAGGGATCGAAGATCTGCAGCACCGGGAAGGCGGTGATGCGGGTGCCCTCCAAGGGCAGCCCGTGCAGCAGCGCGGTGTTCTTGACCAGCTCCCAGCACTGGGCGGCGTTGACCATGGCGATGAAGGGCTCGAAAGAGCGCGGCGCGATGGCCCCGCTGCGCACAGCCGCGATGGTCTCGGGGGTCAGCCGCTCGGCCCGGCCCGGGAAGCGATGCAGCCTCGCGAAGCGGGGCCGCAGGGCCGCGAAGTCCAAGGTCTCGAGGGGGTGGTCCTCGACGCCGAAGCCCCCCGCGCTCTCCATCGTGGCCCCGCCTCGATGCTCGAAGGTGGAGACCACCCAGCAGTTGGCGGTGCCCGGCCCGATGACCACGGGCACACCCAGCTCGGCGGCCAGGCGCAGCACCACGAAGTTGCCCTCGAAGCCCGACATCTCGAGGGCCACCAGGTCCACGTCTTCGAGGATCCCGCGCACCAACTCCTGCTGGCTGGCGTCGACCAGGGCGCGATGGGCGTGCACCTCGCAGGCGGGGTTGACGCGCTGCAGGTGCCGGGTCCAGGCCTCGACCTTGGGCAGGCCCACCATCTCCGGGTAGAACGGCAGCCGGTTGAGGTTGGACAGCTCCACACAGTCGCTGTCCAGGATGTGGAAGTGCTGGAAGCCCACCCGCACCAGATCGTCCAGCACCGCGCCGTTGCCGCCGCAGCCGAACACGGCGAGCCGCGTGCGGCCGATGGCCTCGACCAGCGCGGGGGTGATGCCCAGGATGCCCTGCTGGCGCTCGACGATGTGCTCCCAGGTGGCGACAGGTTCGGTCATGGCGCGTCGTCCTCGTGCTGCTCGAGGGTGATGGGGTGGCGCCAGCGCAGGCGCCGGCTGGCGTAGTTCAGCTCGTAGCTGACGTGCCGCCGCAGATCGTGGATGGCCATCCAGGGCGCCTCGTGCACGCTGAGGTTGGGCAGGGGCAGGCCCGCCAGCCGCAGCGCGTTGGCCAGCAGCTCGTTGGCGATCAGCGCGCCGCAGCCCACCACGGCGGCGCCGAGGGTGCGGTTGGGGATCCGCAGGGCGAGCCAGCGCTCCACCAGCTCCGGATCGAAGTCCTCCCACAGCCTGGGGGTGCCCCCCAGGGTCTGGAAGAACGCGAGCTGGGCCCCTCGCACCGCCGCGGCGTCGAGCTGCTCGGTGGGCACGTCGGCGGTGGGCAGCCCGAAGCACTGCTCCCAGCTGGGGGTCCCGGCCCGGTTGGGCACCGTCTGCACGCAGATGTGGTGGGGCAGGGCCCAAGACTCCACCGCGGGGATGCCCGCGTCCCGCAGCTGGCCGAGGCGATGGGTGATGCGGGTGAAGTACAGGCGCCCGGCCATGCCGTCCATGGCCCAGCTGACCAGGTCGTGCTCGGCGAGCAGCCGCTCCATGAAGCCCGGGTCCGAGTCCAGCCCGAAGCGGGTGTCGGGGTGCGTGGCGATGGCGCAGACGGGGTTGACCGCCAGCAGATAGCGCTTCGTGGCCTCCACCTTCTGCAGCCCCAAGGTGTCCTCGAAGGCGAAGGGGGTGCGGTTGGCGGTGGTGCCGTCCACGTCGTCGCAGTCGATCAGCGTGAAGCGCTCGAAGCCCATGCGCACCAGGTTGGCGGCGGCGTTCATGCCCATGCCCCCCAGGCCGAGCATCAGCACCCGGGTGCCGCGCACAGCGCGGTTCTGAGCAGGGCTCAACAGCCCGGTCTGGCGATCGACGATGGCGTTCCACTGGGGCATGGCGACCTCGCTGCGAGGGAGGGGAAGCCTACCGGAACAGCGCGCCGGGGAGAAGCCCGCCGGGACCCGGGGCCTTCCCCAGGACCCCCGAGTGATGATACCGATCCGGGAGACCAGGTCGGAGGGACACCGCCCCTCGAAGGAGCACCCACATGACGATCCGCGTCGTCGAAGCCAAGGACCGCGCAGACAAAGAAGCCCTGCACAGCTTCCTCTACGAGCTGTGGTCGGGGGAGTTCGGCCGGGAGATGGCCGGCATGGACCACCAGCGCCGCCAGCTCAGGGACGAGCTGGACCCCTGGGCCGTGCACTTCATGGCGCTGGACGGCGCCGGGAACATCGCCGGCTGCATCCGCACCAACGTGCTGTCCGAGGGGACCCTCGGGCCGCAGCTGGCCGGGCCCATGGGCCAGGACGCGCTGCTGGGCGTCTTCGAGCCCCAGCAGGTGACCTTCACCTCCCACCTGGCGGTCGCCCCTCACCGCCGGGGACACACCGTGGCCTCGCGCCTGGCCTTCGCCGTCATCCAGCGTATGCTGCGCACCGACGTGCGGGTCGACATCTCCTACGCGGCGCTGAACCTGGTCCACATGTACTACCAGCTGGGGAGCCGCCCCTACCTACCGGCCTTCCGCATCCCGGGCGTGGGCCTGCGGCAGCCCCTGGCCTTCTGCCCACGAGACCTCGAGCACCTGCAGGAGGTCGAGAGCCCCACCGCCGGGCTGGTCCCGCCCGCGCTGGACGACGACGGCGGCGCCGCGATGAAGCTGCGGCGGGCCTTCCCCGAGTTCCGCGATCCCGGCTTCGATCGGATCTCCACGGCCTCGCTCTGGGCGCGCATGGCCCGCACCGGCCCGGACGCCGAGCAGCCCACCACAGGCCTCTTCGAAGGCTTCAGCGCCGAGGATCTGCAGGCCATCGCCCCTCACGTGGTGCGCCAGGTGTTCCAGCCTGGCCAGACCATCTATCGACGCGGGGAGAAGGAGCCCGGCATGGGCGTGGTGCTCAGCGGCAGCCTGGGGGTCGCCATCGGCCCGGACAGCGGCCACGTCGTCGCGGTCCTCGGGCCCAACCAGCCCTTCGGCGAGCTGCAGGCCCTGGGCCCCGGCGTGCGCACCGCCGACGTGATCGCCCTCGAGCGCAGCGAGGTGATGCTGCTGCCCCCCGATCTGGTGGACAAGGTCGGCGAGCGCGACCCGGCCCTGGGCTTCCGCCTGGCCCGTCGCTTCCTGAAGGTCATCGGAGAGCGCCTGGCGGCCAGCAATGTCGAGCGCATCGAGATCGAGCGCGCCAGCGCCCGCCCCCCCCCCCCCCCCCCCCCCCCCCCGCCCCCCCCCCCCCCCCCCCCC
>CAYZVO010000293.1:0-8595 GCA_964481655.1 uncultured Enterobacterales bacterium
GGCGCTCCGCTCGGTCCAGGAGATCCCAATGACGCGCACCAAGATCGGCCGCAACGACGCCTGCCCCTGTGGCAGCGGCAAGAAGTACAAGAAGTGCTGCCTGCGGAGGGGCGCTGACAACCCCTTCGCGACGCCCATCCCCGCAGCCTCCAGCCCTGACGACTTCATCTCCCGGCTCGCTGCGCAGAACGAGGACTGGGAGGCGGCCAGCAAGCTGCAGCACTCATCCTTCACCCTGGACGCGGCGCGGCTGGTCGCGCGAAAGGGGCGGCTCCCAGGTAGCGAGTTCCACCCCTGGGTGGTGGCCAGGCTACGCGATCTGACAGGCGTTGGACCTGGCGGTCGGGCGCCGGAGCACACCGTCTCATCGGTGCGCGGGATGACGACCGAAGAGCTCTTCGGCCTGCTCGCCGAGTCCGGTGTGGACCTGGACGCCGAGGGATACCGCGCCGCGACCGTCGATCACCTCTCCGCATGGGAGCTGTCCGAGGACTGGCCGGCCAGCTCGGACGAGCAGCGGGAGCTGCTCGGACTGGTGAGCTGCGAGCTGTGGCTCCGGCTGCAGCGTGACCCGCCCTCGCTCGAGATGCTCGATGGGTGGATGCACGAGGGCTACGCCGCCCTGGAGGACAACGACCCCGACTACGCCTGCCAGGTCTGGATCCGGGTCTGGGAGCTGCTGCTCGAGCGCCTTCCCCCCGAGGTCGGCAGCTTGAGTGAAGCGGACGAGGTCTTCATTGGGATCAGCTACCTGCGCAGCTGGATGCAGGACGTCGAGATTCAGCTGCACAACGCCTCGCTCCACGACCCCGACCTGGCCCGGCGCGCTGTCGAGCTGTACCGACAGCTCGAGGAGCGGTTCACCGAAGGCCCGGAGGTACGGTTCCTGCGGCTGCAACGGGCAGAGTTCCACTACATGCTGGGGGAGTTCGAGGAGGGGGAGGCGCTGCTGCTGCGTTTGATCCACGAAGACCCCGACGACGCGGACGCCTACGCCAATCTGTCGAGCCACCTCGAGACGGAGCGACACGGGGACGAGTACCAGGACCAGGAGCGCGCCATCCATGTGCTGGAGCAGGCGTTGGCGCGGCCGGTGCGGAACGCGGCGGACTTCGATCTACAGAGCCGGCTCGAGGGGGCGCGGGAACGGGCGGGGTACTGATCGGATCGAGGTGCTCTGAGCTGTTGGCGCGTCACGGAGGGAGAGCTCGAGCCCCGCCTGGGTGTTGTGCACAAACGATACCCTTGCACAACGGCTCCGCCCCCATTACCCTCCTCATCCCCCCCGGCGAGGAGTCCCCATGGCCTACGTCCGCACCCACGGAAACCAGGTTGCGATCGTTCACGGCGAGCGTGATCCCGAGTCCGGCAAGGTCCAACAGCGCGTGCTGTTCACCCTCTACTCCCGGCCCGAAGCCCTGGCGGTCTTGGGTCGAGGCGAGGAGCGGAGGTGGAACTTTCAGGGGATGCTCGAGGGGCGCTACCCTGGCATCCGATTCCAGTGGAAGCGCATCGAGGCTGGCATCGAGGAGCGGCTCGACCATCTCCCCGACGTCTACCCCTACCGTCCCGCCGAGTTTCTTGGGCGGTTCCGCGAGGATCTCTGTACCTTCACGCGGCAGCTGGAGCTGGCGGATCCCCAGGAGATGTACTCGGCGGCCGAGCTCCTGACGGCCCAACGGCACGAGCTCGAGTACCTGCGGGAGCTCATCGAGTGGCGCCTGCGCCTCTGTGAGCAGAAGGAGAGCGAGTGGAACACCGACAACCGCTTCTTCTGGCGCCACCGGCTCCGCTCCCAGGAGGTCTCCGGCGAGATCATGGAGAAGATGGCGGAGCTGTACAATCGGGGCGAGTACGAGCGCTTGGAGGCCTTGGCCCGGTTCTTCATCGAGTGCTTCGATCTGTATGCCGATGGCCACCGCTACCTCGGGTTGGTCGCCCTGGAGCGAAGAGAGCACGAGCAAGCCATCGAGCACTTCGAGCAGGCCGCCGAGGTGGGGCGAAGGCTCTTCCCTAAGCGCCTGGCCAAGAAGCATTTCTGGGTGGATACAGACACTCGGCCTTACATGCGGGCACTGCGCGGCTTGACCACCGCGCTGCTGCGCTCAGGCAGGGTGGACGAGGCGCTCGAGCTCTGCGACCGCATGGAGCGTGAGTGTGGTGACGAGGACGCCGCGACGACCTTCCGCAGCCACGCGCTCCTCCTCGCGAGACGCTGGGAGGAAGCGCTCGAGCAGGCTCGCCGCCTGGTGAACATCTGGCCCGAGCACTCCTACATCGCCGCCTTCGCGAGCTTCGAGCTGGGGCGCCCCGGCGACGCCAGGGCCTGGTTCCTCCATGCCTTGCTCAACATGCCGCACGCGGGGCACCTCGTGCTGCGGCTTCGGCACCCCAGACCGGCAGACTCCTTCGAGGCGGACGACCACAACGCGGGCGTGGAGCTCCTACGAGATCTCGCGCCGTACTTCGAGGGCCGCAGGGCTGCTGTCAGACGTTTCTTCGTTGAGCTCGCGAAGCGCGACGAGGTCAAGCGCCTGCTCGTGGAGAAGCGGCGGGTCACGAAGGCCTGGAAGGAGGATCGCTCCATCGATGACCGGACCGCCTACGACAGGATGATGCTGATGAAGACCGTGGCCTTCGCGCGCGAGGAGGCCGCATCCCTGGCCGACTGATCGAGCGTCGGCCCTCGACCATCAGCCGTCGAACAACTGCCCCTGACGGCCCTTCTTCGGCGCCGCTGGTTCGGACCCATCCGCCTGCAGCGCGTCCGCGATCACCCGGTCGGTGACCTCGGTGAGGTAGCGCTCCAACTCGGCGGAGAGCGCCTCGAACTCGGGCCACAGGGTCTCATCCACGAAGCGCTCGGGCACGTCGACCATGATGGTTTGTTCATGCTGGCGGTAGCGGCGATAGGGCCGCAGGCCGTAGCGGCGTACCAGGGCGATGAAGAGCTTGCGATCCCAGGGATCGTGCAGGGTGAACCTGTAGGGTGCGGCGGGCTCTTCCTGCTTGGTCTTCGCCAGCCGTGCCAGGATGCGCTCCCGGGCGCGTGCCGCTGCGTCCTTCTCGCCCTCGGTGGTGGCGCCGGCGTGCAGGGCCTCGATGGCCAGCAGCTTGTTCAGGAAGCGCTCGTAGTCGGTCAGGGGTGTGCTCATGCGGTGGCGACCTCCCGCCCGACCAGGCGGCGGGCGTCGTCCTGGATGGGGCCGAGCAGCGCGGCGGGCACCTGGGGAACCTGGGCCAGGGCCACTGCACGGGTGATGGCGTTGGCGTCTTCGAGATCGATGTGGCCCTTGGGCACCGCCTCGCCGAAGATCCAGACGGCGGCCTCTTCGACGCGGGGTGCTGCGTCCAGCGAGGCGCGGTGGGCGGCGGCGTGGAGCATGGCCTGCAGCATCAGCTCGAGGGCCTCCTCGCCGTGGCCCTGGCCGTGGAGGATCTCGGCGGCCTCGAGCTTCCGGCTGGCCTGGGCCAAGAGCGGGGCGGGCACCACGGGTTCCTCCGGGCGCTCGTACACCGCTTCCCCCGCGACCGCCCCCAGGCGCGCCAGGGCGGCGGCGCTGCGGGCGTCGAGCAGTTCGACCTTCACGCCGAGGTCGAGACTGTGGACCAGATCCCGGACCCGCTTGGCGTGCTCGTCCTCCACGGCGTCGACCACGGCGAGTAGCCCCTGGCCCAGGCCGAGGATGCGCTCCAGCCGAGTGCCCAGGATGTGCTGCAGCCCTTCGACCAACGGGCCGAGATCGGGGCCGGGTTCCGGCTCGTCGCGCCGTGGACGCTCCCCCGCGGCGTTGGCCCTCTCGCCCTGAGTGCTCTCGTCCCCTTCACCCTCCGCGTAGGCGGATTCGGCCTCTGCGGCCAGACTGACGCCGGCACCTGCTGCCTCCCGCTCGCCACCGTCGGCTTCCTCGCGGGCCTCTTCACCATCGTCGTCGCTCACCCCCAGCGCCTCGAGCGCCAGCTCGACGCTGCGCCGGGACACTCCCACGACGTCCTCGCTGGCGTCGTCGCGCACCACGTTGTCGAACAGGAACTGCTTGCTGGCCACCAGCGAGGCGACGCGGGCCTCGTAGGCGTCCTGGGCCACCAGCAGGACCACCTGCACGGGCTCCTTCTGGCCCAGCCGGTGCACGCGGGCGATGCGTTGCTCGAGCACGGCGGGATTCCAGGGCATGTCCAGGTTGATCAGCGCGCTGGCGGCCTGGAGGTTCAGCCCGACCCCACCGGCGTCGGTGGACAGGAAGACCCGCACGCTCGGGTCGTCGCGGAAGCGGTCGAGCAGCTCCCCGCGGCGCTTGGTGGGGACGCCGCCGTGCAGCCGGACGAAGCCCAGGCCCAGCTTGCGCACTCGCTCCTCGGCCATAGCGGTCATGCGCTCCCACTGGGAGAAGATCACCACCTTGTGCCCCCCGTCCACGCAGAGATCCTCGAGCAAGCGGCTCAGCTCATCGAGCTTGGGGGAGCCCACCGTCTCCTTGTCCACCAGCCCCGCCGCGTCGCAGGCCATGCGGGCCCGCTGCAGGGCCGCCATCAGCATCTTCTCCTCGTGGGGCGTCAGCGGCCGATGCTTCATGCGGGCGGCCAAGCTGCCCGCGGCCTGCACCGCGTCGTCGTGCAGCTCCCGCTGCTTGCGGTCCAGGGGCACGTCGAGCTGGTGCTGGATGCGGTCGGGGAGCTGGTCGCGCACCAGCACGCGGTCGCGGCGCAACATCAGCGCGCGCAGCCGTCGGCGCAGCTCGCTCAGGTTGCGGTAGCCCAGCACCCGACCGCGCGGGTCGGTCACGTGGAAGTCCAGCAGGTAGCGCCACAGCGGGCCGAGCACCCGCGGGTCCACCACCTGCATCAGGCTGTACAGATCCTCGAGCCGGTTCTCGAGGGGCGTGCCGGTGAGCACGAAGGCCCAGCGGGTCTGGATGGACTTGACTGCGGCCGCGCTCTGGGTGCGCCAGTTCTTGATGCGCTGGGCCTCGTCCAGGATCAGCAGGTCCGGGGCCAGGGTCTCCTGGATCACCGAGGCGTCGCGCAGCACCAGCTCGTAGTTGACCACAGTGAAAGCGCTGCGTGCGCCGTATTGGGCGCCGCGCAGGCGGGCGCCACCCTGGACGACGGTGACCTCCTGGCCGGTGAAGCGTTCGATCTCGCGCTTCCACTGGTGCTTGAGGGAGGCCGGGCAGATCACCAAGGCGCGTCGGGCGCCCTCGTGCTCGCGCAGCCAGGCGGCGGCCGCGATGGCCTGGATGGTCTTGCCCAGGCCCATGTCATCCGCCAGCAGGGCGCGACCGGCCGCCGCCAGGAAGGCGGTGCCTTCGATCTGGTAGGGGTAGAGTCGCGCGCGCACGCCGGGCAGGTGTCCGCCCGACCGGCCGATCTCGCGCCGGATGGCCTGGGCGCGGAGCCGGTGCTGCGCCTCTTCGGCCTGCAGGTGGACCCACTCCATGGCGTCGCTGGCGACCAGGATCTCGCGGTGGGCGGCGGCCTCTCGCTGGAAGCGGAAGAAGGCCTGGGGAGGGTCACCGCGCAGCAGCCCCCGGTCGTCGAAGTGCCGGTCCAGCAGTTCGGCGAGGGGCTCGCCGAGCTTTGCCGGTCGGTGGACGCGGACCCGCGGGGCCTCGGGCAGGTCCCAGGCAAGGTGAACCACGGGGATGGGCGGCCCCTGGCGGGCCAGGCGCTCGAACTTATGGGGGGCACGGCTGCGGAGCTTGTGGAGTACCGCCTCGATGTGCTTGCAGGTGCCCAGCCGGTTGGTGGCGAAGTCGGGGCAGGTGCAGTGGTTCATGCGTTCGCCCACCGAGCGGATCTCGACTCGCCAGGGTGGCAGCGACCGCTCGCGGCTCTCGAGGGACTGGGCCGACCATGCGCCGAACCAGCGGTCGCCCTCCTCGTGCTGCACCACGACCTCGGATCGACCGCGCTTGACCCGCGCGACCACCGCCTCGTCGGCGGCGCTCTCCACCTCGATCTCGTCTACGGGTTGGCGGGCTGCGTAGGCCAGGAGCGCCGCGACGGCGTGCTTGCAGGCCGGCTCCCAGTCGAAGGGACAGGAGCAGTCCACCAGGATCTCGTCGTCCTCGTCCAGGGTGAGATCCACGGTGTAGGGTAGGTGGGGGTCGGAACCTGCAACGGTGGCCTGGATGCTGCGCTCGTCGAAGGTGATGTGCGTGACCCGGTGCTCTTTGAAGTAGTCGATGCCCCTACGGACGATGCGCTCGGAGGCCAGGGAGCGGAGACCGTCGAGGTCGAGCTTCAGAGGGTTGGGCTGTGACATGGGCTGCACCGTCCGGATTGAGGCGACGGCGTTCTATCTCGATCCAGCGTTTGAGTGAGGGTGTGGTTATACCCGTGGTCTTTCGTGGGTGATGACTAAAAAGTGATGGTTGACACGGGGGTCAATCGGTTCTATTTAGTCAACATGTCTCCCACGGATCTCACCCCCAACCATGCCCTGGCTCTCGCCTCCGAGACCCTGGCCGTTCTCCTCGGCGCCGCTCCCGGCTGTGTCCAGGACGATGGCCACCTGCGCATCGGGACCTGGACCTTCGCCATGGTCTGGGAGCCTTCCTCCCGCGTCGCCGCCGTCGCCCGCGCCCTGCGGCGGATCGGGGGGACCGCGGGCGAGGTCATCCCACTCCTGGTCGTTCCCTACATGGGGGACGCCGGCAGTGCCCTCTGTGCAGAGGCAGGGGTGAGCTGGCTGGACCTGTCGGGCAACGCCCGCATCGTGGGTCCCGGGCTGCGCGTCGTCATCGAAGGCAGGCCCAACCGCTTCGAGCGTCGTGGTCGCCCCCGCAGCGCCTTCGCCCCCAAGAGCGCCCGCATCGCGCGGTGGCTGCTCATGCATCCAGGTGAGGCCTTCACCCAGGCGGAGCTGGCGGAGGCGACGGCGATGGATCGAGGCTTCACCAGCCGCATCGTCCACCGCCTGCTGGCCGACGAGCTGGTCGAGCGTCGTCCGGATGGCGCGCTGTACACGCCACGGCCTGATCTCCTGCTCGAGGCCTGGGCCCAGGACTACGCCTTCGACAAGCACCGCATCCACAAGGGTGTCGTCGCGGCCCGCTCGGGCACCGAGCTCACCGAGCGGCTCGCACGAGGGCTCGAGCAGGCAGGCCTCGAGCATGCCTTCACAGGACTGGCAGCGGCCTGGCAGATCTCCCGCTTCGCGGGGTTCCGCCTGACGACGGTCTACCTGCCCGATGGGTTGGAGCCCGAGCTGGAACGAGCCCTGGGGTTCCGCCCGATGGAGCGCGGCGCGAACACTTGGCTGGTGGTGCCCAATGATCGGGGCGTGCTGCAGGGAGCCGAGCCGGTCGGCGGCCTTCCTTGTGCGCACCCCGTCCAGGTGTGGCTCGATCTTCGCGCGCATCCCGAGCGGTCGAGGGAAGCCGCTGACCGGCTGCGGGACGAACAGATGAGGTGGAACGATGACCAAGCCGATCACGCGTGAGGGCTACAGCCCAGCTCAGGCCGAACTGGTGCGGTCCACCTGCCTGTACGTAGCGACCTTCCTGGGTGACCTTCGGGACGACCTGGTGGTGATCGGAGGTCTGGTGCCTTCGCTGCTGGTGGATCAGGGAGCGCTCCCCGAGGGAGTCGAGGCCCATGTGGGCACCCTCGATCTCGACGTGGGACTCACCATCGCGCTGCTGGACGAGGGCCGCTACCGCGAGCTCACCGAGCGGCTGCGGTCGGCCGGGTTCGAGCCCGACACCAACCCCGAGGGCAACCCCACCCGGCAGCGTTGGCGCTTCGCGGGAGCCGCGAAGGTGACCATCGACTTCCTCATCCCTCCGAGCCGCGATGGAGATCGCGGTGGCACCATCCGCCACATCGAGCGGGACTTTGCCGCGGTCATCGCGCCTGGCCTGGGCGCGGCGTTCCAGGACCGCGAGCTGGTGAGGCTCGAGGGTCGTACGCTCCTGGGGGAGAAGGCCAGCCGGGATGTCTGGGTGTGCGGTCCCGGTGCCTTCATCGTGCTCAAGGCCATCGCCTTCGAGCTGCGGGGGGAGAACAAGGACGCCTACGACCTCTTCTACGTGGTGCGGAACCTCGAGGGTGGGCCGGTGCGGGTGGCGGCGCAGCTCCGGTCGCTCATGGCGCTGCCCGAGGCTCGGCGTGCGGTGGAGATCCTCGAGCGGGACTTCGGCGAGCTGGACGCCCTCGGGCCGCGTCGGGTCGCTCGCTTCTTGTATGGCGGCACCGACGATGAGCTGCAGGCCGAGGTGGTGGCGTTCGTCGGGGAGCTGGTGGAGGCGGTCGGGGGCACAGACGACTGATGCAGTGGCCCCCGTCGGCACCGCTGTTGGACTGTCAGGCAGGTCTTGGGTTCTCAGTGCGCTTCCGGGGCTGTCGAAACGCTCAAAAAAGATGGAAGTAGAAGCGTTATCGAGTTCTGTACAGATGGTTTGGGAGCAGGCGGTCGCTGGTTCGAATCCAGTCGCCCCGACCATGTGATATCCCGCTTTCTTATAGAGGAAGCGGGGTATTCTTTTGGGCGGTAGATTTTTGTGGTTGGGGTGGGCGCCTAGCTTTTTGCCTAGCTCGTTCCCGTCCAGTAACGCCATAGTCCTGTAACGAAGCGCGAAAGCTGCGCATCGT
>CAYZVO010000294.1:0-8573 GCA_964481655.1 uncultured Enterobacterales bacterium
TTCTGAAAAAGTTGTTGGAAGGCGGATCAACGCCAGATCGGCGCCCACCTGAAGCGGCAGCCCCGCCGGGGGGGGGGGGGCTGTCTCGGTGGGCTGTCGAGGGTGGAGCGCTACAGCTCCATGATCAGACCGTCGAGGACGTCGTCCCAGTCCATGCGCTGCTCGAGCTGGCCGTCGGCGATGTCGCGCTCGGCGCGCTCGACCTCGTCACTGAGGACCTCGGAGAGCTCGCCAGCGGCGTCGCGCACGTCACCGACGAAGCGGGCGCCGTCGCTGACGCTGACGCTGATCTCGCCGGAGGGGGCGTTCTTGTCAGCGGACCGCTTGGTGCGGCTTCCGACCTGTTCGACCTGGGGGGCAGTGTGAATGGCCGCGATCTTCATGGCTGGCCTCGCTTGATGGACTTTCGACTGTGTCTTCGGATCATGCCTGCAGAACTTTCAACCGGGAATCGACTTTTTTTTCATCGTTCCATATTCGCGCTCGAACCGAGCACATTCGTGGGGTCCACGCGCTCGCCGTGGTGCCGGATCTCGAGGTGCAGGTGGGGCCCTGTAGATCGGCCGCTCGAGCCCACGGTGCCGAGCTGAGCGCCACCGTCCACCGTGTCGCCGACCTGGACGTCCATGCGGTCGCAGTGGGCGTACAGGCTCTTCCAGCCGTCGCCGTGGTCCACCATCACCACCTGGCCGTAGTTGCCGTTGGTCTCTGCCATGGTGATCACGCCGGGGGCGAGGGTCTGGATGGGGGTCCCCATGGGGGCGGCGATGTCCACGGCCCGGTGCATGCGGCTCTCGCCGGTGAAGGGGTCCCGCCGGCGGCCGTAGCCCGAGGTCATCACCCC
Source organism: uncultured Enterobacterales bacterium (assembly GCA_964481655.1). Taxonomy (GTDB): domain Bacteria; phylum Myxococcota_A; class UBA796; order UBA796; family JAFGLY01; genus CALDOK01. The sequence continues at coordinate 845 of CAYZVO010000294.1, forward strand.
CCCCTCGATGGGGTTGCTGCCCCGGGCGAAGGGGCTTTCGTTCATGGCGCTGCCGACGCTGATGCCCGGCTCGATGGGCATGGTCAGGCTCTCGGGTGTGGCGCCGTTCATCTGCGCGGCCATGGCCTCGGCCAGGCCCAGGCCACCGCCGGCGGCGATCTCCTTGGCCACGGCCTGATCGAACATGCCGGAGAACATGTCGATGCCGGTGGACTGGAAGATGCCCTCGGGGATGGTCTTCCGCATCTGCTGGATCATCATCTCGACGAGGTAGCCCTCGAAGCTCTTGGCGGCCTCGACGTCGTCGGCGTTGAGCGCAGGCTCCACCCCGCCCGCTTGGTGGGCGAGGGAGGTGGCGATGCCCGTGGGATCGATGGCCATCAGAGCGTCTCGATGGCCGCGTGGATGGCCCCGGCTTCGCGGATGGCCATCAGGATGGAGATGAGGTCCCGGGGGCTGACCCCCAGGGAGTTCAGCGCGGTGACGAGATCGCCGATGGTGGCGCCCTCGACCATGGAGACGCGGCTCTCCTCCTCTTCCACCTGGATGCGGGTGTTGTCGAGCAGCACGGTCTGGCCCCCCGACAAGGCACCGGGCTGGCTGACGTTCGTGGTGCGCTCCACCTCGATGCTCAGGCCACCGTGGGCCACGGCCACCGGTGCGATGCGCACGTCCGAGCCCATCACGACGGTGCCGGTGCGCTCGTTGACCACCACCTTGGCCGAGGTGTCCACCGTGAACTCGAGGCCCTCGAGCTGGGAGACGAAGGCGATGACGTTGCCGCGCATGGCTTCGGGCACGTGGACCACCACGGAGGTGGAGTCGAGGGCCTTGGCGAAGTCGGCGGCCAGGTAGTCGTTGATGGTGGTCGCCATGTTGGCGGCGGTGGTGAAGTCGGGCTTGTCCAGGTTCCAGACCACCTGGGTCTGTCGGTTCAGATCGTAGTAGTTGGCCGGGACCTGGACGACCTCGCCCCCGCTGGGCACGCGGCCGGTGGTGGGATGGTTCTTGCGGACCTGGTTGCCGGCGGCGTCGGCGCTGTAGCCGCCCACCACCATCGGACCCTTGGCGAGCACGTAGTCCTCGCCGTCCACCGCGGTGAGCATGGTGAACAGCAGCACACCGCCCTCGAGGCTGCGGGCGTCGCCCATGCTGGCGACCTCGACGTCGATGTGGCTGCCCGGCTTGGCGTCGGCGGGCATGGAGGCGGTGACGATCACCGAGGCCACGTTGCGGGCCATGATGTCGTCGGGGTTCACGGTGACCCCCTGGCCCTGCAGCCGGTTGACGATCTGCTGGATGGTGGCCTCGTTCCGGGTGGAGTCCCCGGTGCGGTTGAGCCCCGCGACCAGGCCGGTGCCCATCAGGTAGATCTTGGGCTTGCCATAGATCTGGGCGACGTCCTTGATACGCGCGGCCTCGGCGGTGGGCACCGAGAAGAGAGCGAAGACAGCGATGAGAGCGTAGATCAGGCGCATGTGTCGATCCTCGTGAGCCCGCTATCGGTCGGGGACCCGGCGACTTTAGGATCTCCGACAAATTCCCCGTGCCCGTGCCCGTGCCCGAACGCAACGCGTCAGGAGCCGGTGGTGTCTCACCCCGTCACCCCCATCGAAGCGCTGACAGCTGACAGCTGACAGCTGAAAGCTCCGCCTACTGCCCCACCATCTGGTTCAGCTGTCCGTCCAGCTGATCCGAGGTCTGCATGGCCTTCTGGTAGGCCTCGAAGTAGCGGCTGGCCTCCATGAGCTCGGTCATCGAGCGCATGGGGTCGGTGTTGGAGCTCTCCAAGGCGCCCTGGACGATCTCCACGCCTTCCACCTCGTAGGTGGCGCTGTCCGCTCGCCAGGAGGTGCCCCCCAGGGGGACCAGATCGGCGGCCGAGACGATGCGCAGCTTGTCCAGCTCCTGGCCTTCCTGGTCCAGGATGGTGCCGTCGGCGGCGACCGTGAGCTTCTCTCCCGGCATCAGCTGGATGGGGCCGCCCTGGCCCTGGATCCGCAGGCCGCCGGAGGTCACCAGGAAGCCTTCGCTGTCGAACTGGAAGTTGCCCGAGCGCACCAGGACCTGGTCGCCGGAGTCTCCGGCCACGAAGAAGCCCTTGCCCCGCAGGGCCATGTGGGTCTCCACGCCGTCGTGCACCAGCGCGCCGTCGTCGAAGTTGGGGGTCGCCAGCTCGGTGTCGACGTAGACGTCCCCGAGGGGATCGTTCATGGCGCTGTCCAGGTCGAAGCTGACCCGCTGCTCCTTGAAGCCGGCGGTGGAGCTGTTGGCCAGGTTGTTGGCCACGATCTCGAGCTGGGTCCAGGCGGCGGCGGCGCCAGACATGGAGGCGTAGATGTCGCGGCTCATCAGTTCTCCTTGTCGGCCCCGAGCTCGTCGGCCTGCTCGAGCTGGCTTCGCAGCCGCCGGCGGGCGTCAGAGAGGATCTGGCTGATGCGGGAGGGGGTCAGGTCGAAGACCTTGGCGATCTCGGTCAGGGTCAGGTTGCGGCCGTAGTAGAGCAGCACGCACTGGCGGCTGCGATCCGGCAGCTGCATGATGGCGGCCTTGAGCTCGTCCCGGGCGCCCTGGTCCAGCATGAGCTGGAGCACGTCCCGGCCCTCGGCCTTCACCCGGGTCTCGCCGAGGCTCAGGCCCTCGTCGCCGTCATCGGCGCTCTCGTCCATGGACAGTAGGGTGACCTGGGCGGTCTTGCTCACCGCCTTCCAGTAGTCCTCGAGGCTCATCTCCATCGCGGAGGCGACCTCTTCGGCGGTGGGCTCGCGGCCGAGCTTGTGGGCCAGGCCGTTGGAGCAGTCCTGGATGCGCCGCGCCAGGGTCCGGCGGCGGCGGCTCATGGTGTCGTTGGCGCGCAGGGCGTCGAGCATGGAGCCGCGGATGCGGTACTCGGCGTAGGTCGAGAACTTGATGTTCTGGGTCTCGTCGAAGTGGTCGAAGGCCTCGAGCAGGCCGATGGCGCCGTAGGAGGCGAGGTCTTCCCGGGTGATGCCCACGCTGTCGGGGAGTCGGGACGCCAGGCGCCGCGCCAGCATGATGATCTTCTTCTGGTACTTCTCGCACAGCTCGTTCCGGGTCAGGCCATCCACCAACCTGGCGGTGTCATGGCTCACCGGCTGTCTGGACGTCTGAGGGTACACAGGTGCTCCTTACTTCGCGGGGGCAGGGGCGCGGCGGCGGCGGCCGGCGCCGGGGCGCTGGGGCCGAGGGGCGGGGGGCTCTTCGAGGGTCAGTAGGCCCGCCCGCTCCAGCCGGATGGTGGGCAGCAGCTCACCGGGGGAGAGGATGGGGATGCGGGGGAAGAGCTTCTCGCTGAGGCGTCGGAAGGGACCGCGCACCAGGGGCGGCGCCAGCAGCACGACGTCGTCTGCGCCGCGCTGGCGGGCGTTGATCTCACCCAGACGGGTGAGCAGCAGCTGGGCGATGCTGGGGTCCATGATCAGGCGGGTGGTGCCGTCCTCGCTGGCCTGCAGGCTGCGGGTCACGACTTCCTCGGCGTCCGGCGCCATGGAGATGTAGCGCAGGGTGCCGGTGCCGCCGGTGAAGCGGTGGCTGATGTGGCGGGCCAGGCGCTGGCGCACCAGCTCGGTGAGCACGTGGGGGTCGCGGCTGCGGGTGGCGTGCTCGGCCATGGCCTCGAGGATGGACTGGCTGTCGCGGATGCTCACGCCCTCCCGCAGCAGGTTGCGGAAGACGCGCAGCACGGTGCCGCGGGTCAGCACGTCGGGGATGAGCTCCTCGACCAGGCGCGGGCTGTGCTTGCTGGTGCGCTCGAGCACATCGGCCAGCTCCTGGCGGCCGAACAGCTCGTGGCCGTGCTGGCGCAGCAGCTCGGTGAGGTGGGTGGTGACGATGGTGGGCACGTCCACCACGGTGTAGCCCTTGGCCTGGGCGCGCAGGCGGCCGGTCTCGGGGATCCAGAGGGCGTCCAGGCCGAAGACGGGGTCCTTGGTGGGGATGCCGCGGATGGGGCCCTTGGTGTCGCCGGGGTCGATGGCCAGGCACTGGCGCGGCACGACCTTGCCCTCGCCGATGGCCTCGCCCCGCAGCAGCACGCGGTACTCGCCGCCGTCCAGGCGCAGGTTGTCCCGCAGGTGCACGGCGGGGACGATCAGGCCGTCGTCGGTGGCGAACTGCTGGCGGATGCGCTGGATGCGCTCCACCAGGGTGCCGCCCTTGCGCTCCTCGACCAGGGCCACCAGGTCCACGCCCAGCTCGATGGTGAGGGGCTCGACGTGGAGCATCTCCTTGAGGTCGGGCTCGGCGGGGGTGTCGGGGGTGGGTGGGGCGTCGCCGTCGGGCTCCGCGGTGGCGGGTGTCTTGCCCCGCATTCGCCAAGCCACGGTGCCGGCGATCCCGGCGATGAGGATGAAGGGGACCCGCAGCCCGGGGATGGCGATGAAGCCGGTCACCGCCACCGCCATCATGCCCAAGGCCCGGGGGGAGCCCAGCAGCTGGGTGCCCAGCTGGGTGTGCAGGTGCTCGCCCTTCTCGTCGGGCACCCGGGTGACCAGCATACCGGCGGCGGTGCTGACGATGAGGGCGGGGACCTGGCCCACCAGGCCGTCGCCGATGGTCAGCACCGTGTAGATGCTGATGGCGGTGCCGAAGTCCAGGTCGTTCTGGACCACACCGATGAAGATGCCACCCAGGATGTTGACCAGGGTGATGAGGATGCCGGCGATGGCGTCGCCGCGGATGAACTTGCTGGCGCCGTCCATGGAGCCGTAGAAGTCGGCCTCGCGGGAGATCTCGGAGCGGCGGCGCTTGGCGGTGCCCTCGTCGATGAGCCCGGCGTTCAGCTCGGCGTCCACGGCCATCTGCTTGCCGGGCATGGCGTCGAGGGTGAAGCGCGCGCTCACCTCGGCGATGCGGCCCGCGCCCTTGGTGATGACCATGAAGTTGATGATCACCAGGATGATGAAGACGACCAGCCCCACCGCCACGTTGCCGCCGACCACCACGTTGCCGAAGGCCTGGATGACCGAGCCGGCGGCCTGGGGACCCTCGGCACCGTTCAGCAGGATCAGGCGGGTCGTGGCGACGTTCAGGCTGAGCCGGAACAGCGTCGTGATCAGCAGGATGGTGGGGAAGACGGAGAACTGGACCGGCTTGGTCACGTAGAAGGTGACCAGCATGGTGAGGATGCCCAGGGACAGGGACAGGGACAGCAGCATGTCCATGACCCAGGTCGGCAGCGGCACCACCATGATGGCCAGCAGCCCGAAGATGCCCGCCGCGACCCACACGTCGCCCTGGCTGCGCAGGCGCTGGACGATGGTCTGTGCTGGGTTCTGGGGCGCTGCCACGACGGATCACTCCTGGCGTTCGCCCCTCCAGTCGGTCAGCGGGCCCGCCGCTTTAGCCTCCATGACAAAAAAGTCCTGGCGGACGGGCCCCCGCGTGGTCACGATCGGGCCGCACAGACCGGAGATCGCCATGTGGAAGCTCGTCCCCCTGCTCGCCCTGCCAGCCCTCGCCTGCTTCGACGCCGAGGACCCCGAGGACACCGCCGAGGAGGCCGACACCGACGCCGACTCCGACGCTGACACGGACACGGACACGGATGCGGACGCGGACGCGGACGCGGACAGCGACACGGACACCGACATCGAGGGGCTCGAGCCTGCGTGGGCCAACGAGCTGGAGTACCAGGGCGGCTGCTCGGACGTCATCATGTACGCGTGGAACCCCGACGACACCATCGCCCTGTTCTTCCGGGCCTCGGGGGTCGCGGAGACGGCCCACGCGGCGGGGGAGGCCACCGAGTTCTACTGGACCCTGCCCGATCCCGAAGTGGATGTCTGGGTCGAGCGCGGTGAGCACCTCACCCACATGACCTGCAACGACGCCAAGGAGTTCGAGACCGTTGTGGACCGGACCTGGGTCGGCACCGAGGGCTCGGTCTTCCTGACGGTGACCCCCACCGGGGACTCCGAGCCCTGGGGTGAGTTCCCGGCCCTGGGCGAGCTGGAGCTGTCGGGGATCCGCCTGGACTCGGGGCACGACCCGGTGCCGCCGCACCTGTCCTACTTCTTCATCTCGACGGGGATCGGCTGGCTTCCGGGCTAGGCGCATGGCGGGAGCAGATGAAGTGCTCCCCTACGTTCGGGGCCCGTCGTCAGTCTACGTAGGCGCCCTCGTAGCCAGCGGCTGGAGAGGGGCTCCCCGAGGCGCTGTCGTAGTCCAGCCGCACGCGGCCGTCGCCGCCGGCGCCGCCCCAGGCCGAGCCGTAGGGGGTGCCGACGTTGGCGCTGGCCGATGAGCCGCCTGCGCCACCGATGGCGCTGACGGTGCCGGTGATGTCGATGGTGGGCGCGGCCAGGAGGATCATGCCCCCGGCGCCCGCACCGCCGCCGCCGACCTCGCCCGCGCAGGAGCTGGTCCCGGAGATGGCGTCGTCGCCGTCGCTGCCGTCCGCCAGGATGCTGCCGGTCACCTCGATGGCGTCGCCGGCGAAGATCGCGACCAGCCCGCCGCCGTCGCCGCCGTCACCGGAGTACTCGCCGCTGCACGAGCCGTCGGACTCGGTGTCGGGTGAACCGCCGCCGCCGCCGGAGCCCAGGTACCAGCCCGCCAGCTCGGCGTCGCCGTAGGACACGCCGCCGGTGGTCACGCTGCTGCCGCTGTAGCTGGTGCCAGCGCTGCCGTCGGTGCCGTAGGCGCCCCCGGCCCCGCTGTCGGCGTTGTCGCCGCGGCGGGGGTAGCAGCCGCCACCGCCATCGTTGGCGCTGGTGACCCCGGAGCTGCCCAGGCCGCCCCAGGACTCGCCCTGGTAGGGGTCGTAGCCGTTGCCGTACACACCGTCGCCGCCGGCGAAACCCTCGCCGCTGACATCGACGCTGCCGCTGACGCTGACCGAGCCGGTGGCCCGGAAGACCAGGGGCGTGAAGCTGGAGTCCTGCCAGCCCGCCGCGCTCAGGTCGCCCTCGATGAGCACCTCGGCGTAGTGGGGCACGCGGGTGATCACGATGACGCTGCCGCTGTCGTAGTCGTCCTCGAGGGGGGGCTCGATGGTGACGCTGTCGCCGTCGATGGAGGCCACGAACACCAGCTGGTAGGTGCCGGCGTCGCTGCCCTGGGCGGACCAGATCAACAGCTCGTCGCCCTCCACCAGGGTGCTGGCGCCGTCGATGTCCAGCTCGGTGTCCCCGGCGGTGGCCCCGGAGCCGAGGTGGTCCAGGCTGTCGCTGAGCTCCGCGCTGTCACCGCTGGCGACCGTCAGGTCGCCGTCGCCACCGAAGCCGGCGGTGGGGCCCCGGGCGATGTCGCTGTCGTAGCTGTCGGCGTCCCAGTCGTTGCGCAGGCCGTCGCCGTCGATGTCGTCGTCCTCGCAGTCCTGCAGGCCGTCGGCGTCCTCGTCCCCGGCGTCGCTGTCGTCGCAGTCGCTGTCGTCGGCCACGTAGCCGCTGGGCTGATCGCAGGCGCTGGTGGTCGTCGACGGGCCGTCACCAGCGCCGTCCGTGTAGACGGCGGACAGGGCGGGCACGCCGGGGTCGTCATCGTCGATGAGGCCGTCGCAGTCGTCGTCGATGCCGTTGCAGGTCTCGCTGCCGGAGGGGCTGACCGCGGCGTCGGTGTCGTCGCAGTCGGTGTTGTCGGCGACGTAGCCGCTGGGAACCTCGCAGCTGGTGGCGGTGTAGCTCGAGGCGCCGTAGCCGTCGCTGTCGTAGTCGATGTACCAGGTGGTGCCGCCGCTGCGGTCGGGATCCTCGTCGTCGGTCAGCCC
>CAYZVO010000295.1:0-8565 GCA_964481655.1 uncultured Enterobacterales bacterium
TCGCCGTCGCAGTCGTCGTCGTGGCCGTCGCAGTACTCGTCGGCGCCCGGGTAGGTGTCGTCGTCGGTGTCGTCGCAGTCGGTGTGCTCGGTGACGTCGTAGTTGCCGTAGGCCTCGCAGTAGCAGATGGCCGCGCCGGTGATGTCGCCGTAGTTGTCGCGGTCGGCGTCCTCCCAGAAGTCGGTGCAGCCGATGGCGTCGCCGGGGGTACCGGGCTCGTCCACGCTGTCGAAGTTTGTGTCGCCGTCGCAGTCGTCGTCGTAGTCGGTGCCGCAGTCTTCGAGGCGGTTGGGGTGGACCTGGTCGTTGCCGTCGTCGCAGTCGCCCTCGCAGGACAGGGCGCCGATGGTGCCGCAGGTGGAGGGGACCTCGAGGGGGGTGCCGCCGGCCGCGGTGACCAGGGCGTCGTAGTCGGCGTCCCAGTAGCCGTCGCCGTCGGCGTCACCGTCGTTGCCGTCGCAGTTGTCGTCGGTGCCGTCGTAGAAGGTCTCGAACTGACCGGGGAAGACGGTGCCGTCGATGTCGTCGCAGTCGGTGCCGGTCACGCCGGCCCGGTCGCTGTACTCGAGGGTGTCGTAGCCGTCGGCGTCCTGGTCGAAGTCGGAGTCGCCGCCGCAGTCCTGGTCCACGTCGTCGTACCAGACCTCGGTGGCCTCGGGGTTGACCGCGTCGCTCTCGGGCTGATCGAAGTCGTTGACGGCCGCGTAGGCGGGGGGGTAGCCGCCCACGGAGGAGGGCACGTCCCAGCAGTCGCCGTCGTAGCCTTCGGGGATGTCCAGCGGGTCTACGCCGCTGCCGGAGGCGAGCACGCGATCCTCGTAGTCGTCGACCCAGTAGCCGTCGTCGTCCTGGTCGCCGTCGTCACCGTCGCAGTTCTCGTCGATGCCGTTGTACCAGACCTCGGGGATGGAGTCGTCGGGGTAGATGGCGCTGTTGTCGTCGTCGCACTCGGCGGGGACGCAGTAGTCGGTGGGGCTGCCGTCGGTGGGGCCGTCGAAGCCGTCCTCGTCCTGATCGCAGTCGTTGTCGTCGCAGTTCTGGTCGGTGCCGTCGTACCACTCTTCGGTGGCGTCGGGGTTGATGTCGATGGCCGCGTCGCCGGCGAAGTTGTCGTCGTCCAGGTCGTTGCCGTCCACGCAGTCGTCGCCGTAGGAGCCGTCCTGCTGGGGGTAGGACTCGGTGTCGAAGCCGTCGCCGTCCTTGTCGAAGTCGGAGTCGCCGGCGCAGTCCTGGTCCACGCCGTCGTACCAGAGGTCGGTGCCGTCGGGGTTGACCTCGGCGGCCTCGGGCTGCTCCCAGTTCACCGCGGTGCCGTCCTTGTCGGCGTAGTCCGAGGAGACCACGGCGTAGGCGGCCGGCACGGCGCTGGGATCGTCCCAGCAGTCACCCGCCGGCAGCTCGCCGGTGCCCGGAGCCAGCAGGGTGGTCAGCCCGAAGTACTCGTCGGGGACATATCCGTCGCCGTCGGCGTCGTAGTCGTCGTCTCCACCGCAGTCCTGGTCGATGCCATCGTAGAAGGTCTCGGTGGCGCCGGGGAAGATCTCGGCGCCGCTCAAGCCGGAGCCTTCGGGCCCCGCCTCGGCGTCCCAGCAGTCTCCCTCGAGGGCGGAGATGCCATCCCCGTCGTGATCGACTGGATCCCATGAGTTGGTGCAAGCGGAGAGCGCCAGGGCGAGGACGGAGAGCGTGACCGTTCGGGACATGAAACACACCTCTTCTAGGGCGGTCGTCGGAACCGACAGCATACCGGCCAGCGGGGCCGCCCTGCAATCGGTCAACGCCCCTCGGTTGACGCTCGGAGAGGTGGGGTTACCATCGCGCCCGCACCGACCCCGGAGACGCCCGTGCAAAGGGCCCTCCCAAGGACACGCTGAACACGATGATCGAAGTCCGAGAGCTCGAACGCAGCTACGGCGAGCACCTCGCCGTTCGGGGCGTCAGCTTCGAGGTGGCGCGCGGGGAGGTCGTGGGCTTCCTGGGACCCAACGGCGCGGGCAAGACCACGACCATGCGCATCCTCGCCGGGAGCCTCGGCGCCAGCGGCGGCCAGGCCACGATCGGTGGGCTGGATGTGGCCGAGCATCCCACCGAGGTCAAGCGCCGCATCGGCTACCTCCCCGAACACCCTCCCCTGTACGGGACCATGACCGTGCGGGACTACCTGTGCTTCGCGGCCCGCATCAAGGGCGTGGACGACCCGGCGAGCGCCGCGGACCAGACCATGCAGCGGGTGGGCCTGGCGGGCATGGGCGGCCGCATCATCTCCCACCTCTCCAAGGGCTTCCAGCAGCGGGTGGGCCTGGCCCAGGCCCTGGTCCACGATCCGGACGTGCTGGTGCTGGACGAGCCCACCAGCGGGCTGGATCCGGCCCAGCGCAAGGAGATCCGCGATCTCATCCGCGCGCTGGCCGCCGGCGACCGCACGGTGGTGCTCTCGACCCACGTGCTGCCCGAGGTCGAGGAGATCTGCGAGCGGGTCATCATCATCGAGCAAGGCCTGATCGTCGCCGAGGACCGCATCGACGCCCTGGCCAGCTCCCGGCGCAAGGTGCGGCTGCAGGTGGGCCGCCCCGAGCCCGAACTCACCGCCGCCCTCGAGGCCATCGACGGCGTCGAGCAGGTGGAGGACACCGGCGGCGGCCGCTTCGAGCTGCTGGCCAGCGACGACGTGCGCGCCGCGGTGGCCCGGGCCGCCGCCCCCTTCGATCTGCTCGAGCTGCAGGGCCGGGAACGCCTCGAGGACGCCTACCTGCGCCTCACCGCGGGCGCCCCGCCAGATCCCCGCTGGCGCGACGATGCCGAGGTGCAGTCGTGAGGAACACCATCGCCATCGCCCGACGCGAGCTGCGTCACTACTTCTCCACGCCCACCGGCTGGCTCGCCCTGTGCGCCTTCCTGGTGATCACCGGCTTCTTCTTCGTGCTGGAGCTGCGCTGGTACACCATGGAGTCCATGGACGCGGCCTACAGCCCCTACCGGGAGCCGATGGACCTGGGGGCCCACCTGATCGCGCCCTTCTTCGGCGAGGTCAGCCTCATCCTGCTGATGATCTGCCCCGCCCTGTCCATGCGCCTGTTCGCCGAGGACCGCAAGCAGCGCTCCTTCGAGCTGCTGCTCACCTCGCCGGTCAGCACCACCGAGATCGTGCTGGGCAAGTACCTGGGTGGCATGGCCTTCGCCGGCATCCTGGTGCTGTCCACCCTCCACTACGCGCTGCTGCTGTTCTGGGTGGCGGACCCCGACCCCGGCCTGATGGCCTCGGCCTACCTCAGCGTGCTGCTGCTGGTGGGCGCCTTCATGGCCGTGGGCCTGCTCACCTCGGCGATGACCGAGAGCCAGGTGGTCGCGCTGGTGCTGGCCCTGGTGGCGCTGCTGATGTTCTGGGTGCTCGCCGCCGTGGGCATGATCGGCACCGGGCCCGTGGCCACGGCCTTCGCCGAGGCCAGCCTGTTCAGCCACGCCGAGCCCCTGGGGCGCGGCGTGCTGCGGCTGCGTGACCTCGTCTACTACGCGACCTTCATCGGCGTCTTCCTGTTCGCGACCCACCAGCGGGTCGAGGGCATGCGGTGGGGGTGAGCATGCGACGGCACGCCTGGTTGTTGGCCGTCCTCGGCCTGCTCTGCATGGTCTTCCACCTGGTCTCCCGGGTGGCCTGGGGCACCTGGGCCGGTTGGCCCGCCTGGGTCGGCGGCGCCGGTCTGGCCCTGTGGCTCGCCTGGCTGTGGGTGGACCAGAACCCCCTGCGCCGGGCCGCCCGCTCCCGCGCGGTGCGCTCCGGCCTCACCGGCGGGCTGCTGGTGGTGTTGGCGGTGGGGCTGGCCATCGGGCTGAACGCCCTGGCCCAGCGCTACGACCACCGCTGGGACCTGACCACCAGCGGGCGCCACAGCCTGGCGCCCCAGACCGTGCAGATCCTCGAGGCGCTGTCGAGCCCCGTGCGGGTGGTGGCCTTCTTCCCGGCCGCCAGCCCCGACGAGCGCAGCTTCCTGGACCTGCTCGAGGCCTACGAGCAGCACACAGACGCCCTCGAGCTCGAGCTGTACGACCAGCTCAGGGACGTCGCGGCCGCGCGCCAGTACGGGGTCACCTCGGCCTACGGGACCGTGATCCTCGAGTCCGGCGACGACCGCCAGCGCCTCGAGACCAGCTTCGACGAACAGTCGCTGACCAACGCCCTGCTGCGCATCAGCTCCGGGGTCGAGCACAGCCTCTGCTTCCTCTCCGACCACGGCGAGGCCGACCCCGACGACGACGAACCCGGCGGCGTCAGCGGCGCGGTGATGAAGCTCGAGGACCAGAACTACAGGGTGGAGCGCGCCAGCATCCTGCAGCACGGCGGCGTGCCGGAGCACTGCGAGGCGCTGCTGGTGATCGGCCCCATGATCGATCCCCTGCCCGAGGAGCGCGAGGCCATCGCCGCCTACCTCGTGGCCGGTGGCAGCGTCCTGATGCTCATCGAGCCCCTGGCCGTCCCGGCCCTGGCCGAAGACCTGGATCGCTACGGGCTCTCCCTGGTCCCGGACGTGGTGTTGGTCGAAGACCCGGAGATGCAGCAGCTGGGGCTGGACCCCTCGCACCTGCGCATCACGCCGGAGCAGCTGGACTTCCACCCCATCACCAACGCCCTGGAGGCCGTGGTCTACCTGCAGCTGGCCCGCACGGTGGAGAAGGCCGAGGGCGTGCCCGTGGGCCTCAACGTCCAGGTGCTGGCTCGCACCGTGCCCGACGCCTGGGGCGAGACGAGCCTCGATGAGGGCATGGAGCTGGAGCCCACCCCCGAGCTGGATCGCGTCGGCTCGCTGGGCGTGGCCGCGGCGGTGGAGATCACCGACCCCAGCGTGGTGGAGCTTGCGGGGCACGACCTGGTGGGCGAGGACAGCGAAGCCAGCGCGAGCCCCGCGGTCGCGATCGCGGGCGGAAAGCTGGTGGTCTTCGGCGACGCCGGCTTCGCCACCAACGCCCATCTGCTCGAGGGCCTCAACCAGGATCTGCTGCTGAACTCGGTGGCCTGGCTGGTGGGCGAGGAAGACCAGATCTCCATCCGCCCCAACGAAGAGGCCGCCGGCCTGCTCGAGATGAGCCTGCTGCAGGCCCTGGTCGTCTGGTTCCTGGCGCTGTTCGGCGTGCCGGGCCTGGCCATCATCGCGGCCATCTGGACCTGGATTCGCAGGCGCAGGCTGTAGCTCACTCGACCTCGACGACCTCCCAGCCTCCAGCATCGAAGTCCTCGAGCTGCTCGCGGACCAGCTCGAGGTCACCGACGACCAGCACGAGCCAGCCGTCGCCGTCGAGGTGGTCGGTGACCGCGGCCTCGGACTCGGCGCGTTGGATGGCCTGGATGCGGGCCGCGCGGGTGGACAGATCGTCGGCGGGGAGGCCGTAGTAGGCCATCATGGCCAGGGTCCAGGCGCGGGACAGGCGGGTCTCGAGCACCTGGGGCAGCATCCCCAGGGTGTAGTTGCGGGCGCGGTCGTACTCCTCGTCGGGCCAGGAGCCGCTCCGCCAGCCCTCGAGGACCTCCCACGCGACGTCGAGGGCTTCGCGGGCGGTCTCGTTGGCGGTGAAGGTGCGGGCGTGGAAGACCGCGTCGGTGTCGAAGCTCCAGATGCTCGAGCTGGCGCCGTAGGACAGGGAGCGCTCGACCCGGATCTCCTCCATCAGCCGGCTGGTGAAGCCGCCGCCCACCAGGGCGTTGGCCTGGCGCAGGGCCAGGTGATCGGGGTGGGTCCGGGCCACAGTGCGCCGGGCGATGCGGATCTGGACCTGGGTCTGCTCGGGCATGTGCACCAGCACCTTGCGGACGCCGGTCCAGGCCTCGGGCAGGGGCACCGCCGCGCTGGCCTCGGCGCGACCGCGCCAGCCGCGGAAGGCGTGCTCGGCCTTCTTGGTGACCTCGCGGGCCTTCACGTCACCCACGATGCACAGCACCGAGCCCTTCGGCCGGTAGCGGGCGTCGTGGAAGGCCTGCAGATCGCCGACGGTCAGGGCCGCCAGGCTGGTCTCGGTGCCGCTCTCGGCCCAGCCGAAGGGATGCTCCGGGTACAGCTCGTCGTAGACGGTGCGGGTGGCCACGAAGGGCGCGTAGGCGAGGTTCTCGGCCAGATCCGACTGAGCCCGGGCGCGCTCGCGCTCGAAGTCCTCGGCGGCCAGCAGCGGCCGCTCGACCACCTCGGCCATCAGCGCCAGGCCGTCGATGAGATCCCGCTCGAGGAAGCTGCCGGAGACGGTGGTGAAGCTGGTCCCGGCCTCGACGTCCAGGTCGCCGCCCAAGTCCTCGATGGCCTGGGCCAGCTCGAGGGCCGAGCGGTCCCGGGTGCCCTCGGTCAGCAGGCGCGCGGTCATGGTGGCGGTGCCCTGCAGCCCATCGGCGTCGTGGGCGGCACCCGCGGGGATCATCAGCACCACCGAGACCAGCGGCAGGTTGTGATCCTCGATGACGCGGACCTCCATGCCGTTGCCGACGGAGGCGTCCCGGGGGATCAGCACATCCGCGGACGCGAGCGCAGGCAGGGCCAGCAGCAGGGACAGGGCGAAGGCGATGAGGCGGCTCATTCCTCACCCCCGTCCTCGGTCGGGAAGACCACGACGATGCTGCGTCGCTCCGGCGCCAACCAGCGCTCTGCGGACGCCCGCAGCTGCTCGGGCTCGAGGGCGGCCCAGGCCTCCGGGCGCTGCAGGAGCAGCTCGGCCCCCCCGTTGAACAGCTCCCAGGAGCCCAGCAGGTCGGCCCGTTCTTCGACGCTCTCCAGATCCTGGTAGAGGGACAGCTCGAGCTGGCGCCGGGCCCGCTCGATGCGGTCGGGTTCGACGGGCACGCGACGCAGGGTCTCCATCACCGCCTCGATGGCCTCGAGGGCAGCGTCGACCTCGACGCCTTCGGCGGGGGTGGCGTCCACGAGGAAGAGGCTGGCCTCCTCGAGGGGGATGAGGGTGGTGCCCACATCGACCAGCACCTCATCGCGGTGGACCAGCTCGTCGATGAGCATGCTCGAGCGCCCGCCGCTCATCACGTAGTCGAGCAGCTCGAGGGGGAGCAGCGCGGGGTCGGCGGCCGCGGGGCCGACGTAGCCCATGCTGATCGAGGGAGAGCCCGCGGGCCGATGCAGCTCGGCGTAGCGCATCCCCTCCTGCTCCGGCTCGTTGTAGCGCGGGTGCACCATGGCCTCTCCGGCCTCGAGCACGCCGAAGCGCGCCTCGAGCATGGGCACCAGGGTCTGGGGCTCGATGTCACCGGCGAGGACGACCAGGGCGTTGGCCGGGGCGTAGCAGCGGTCGTACCAGTCCTGCAGCTGATCCTGGCTGAAGTTCTGGATGTCGTCCATCCAGCCCACCACAGGGTCCCGGTAGGGGTAGGCCTGGAACATCAGCGAGATCAGGGCCTCCCACTGGGCGCCGTCGTTGTCGTTGTCCACCGCCCAGCGCCGCTCCTCGGCCACGATGCCCCGCTCCTGCTCGAGGTTCTCGGGGGTGATCGCCAGGGAGCGCATCCGGTCGGCCTCCATGTCGAGCACGAGCTCGAGGGCCGCCGGCGGGAAGCTCTCCATGTAGGCGGTCTGATCCTTCCAGGTGTAGCCATTGGAGCTGCCACCAGCGGCCTCGAGCAGCCGGTCGAAGGCCTTGGGAGGGTAGTTCTCCGAGCCGTTGAACATCATGTGCTCGAGCAAATGTGAGATTCCTGTAGCGCCGACTACCTCGTCCTTGCCCCCGCATCGGTAGAAGACCTGGAACGTCACCACCGGGACGGCGTGGTCCTCGTGCAGGATCACGGGCAGCCCGTTGGAGAGCTGGTGGCGCTCGATGGCCAGCTCCTGGCCGCTCGCCGGGCCCGATGTCACTGCTGCAAAGGCGACAGTGACGGGCAGCAGGATTCGGTACGATCGACGCATGAACAGGCCTCCGTGTCCGGGAGCTCACCCGAACCAGGCTAACGCCTTCTCGTCTCACAGCCGCAACGGGTTACCCTCCATTGCATACAACCAGCGAAACCGAGGCAGAGATGCTGCTCCGCGAATTCATCACGCTCACCGCCGACATCGAGCTGGCCGTGGCCGCCATCTACGACCACTTCGCCCAGCAGTTCTCCGAGAACGTCGAGTTCTCCACCTTCTGGCGCCTGTCCGCCGAGGCCGAGCGCTACCACGCCGCCACCATCCGCATCCACGAGGCCACCGCCAAGGATGATCAGGTGGTGGACGAGTCCCAGCTGCCGATCCAGGTCGAAGAGGCCCGCGCGCTGCTGGCCGAGCTGAAGACCATCCAGACCGACATCGCCGCCACCCCCCGCAGCGCCGCCGACGCCATCGAGCTGGCCCTGCAGATCGAGGGCGAAGGCGCCGAGGTCCACGGCCGCAGCCAGTTCGCGTTCCTGTACCCGGAGCTCGAAGAGCTCTTCTCCCGCCTGGCCGAAGAGGACCGCGCCCACCGCAAGTCCTTCGCCCTGGCCAAGGTCAAGTTCGGGTCGTAGCGCCTTCGGGTCGCGTCGCAGAGCACCTCGCTGCTGGCCCGGCCAGCAGGGAGCACCCGTGCAGCCAGCCCCTTCGGGTGGCGGCAGGTCGAGCGTCGACG
>CAYZVO010000296.1:0-8521 GCA_964481655.1 uncultured Enterobacterales bacterium
CGCTTTGTCCGTCTGTGGGCGGCGTGGGGTACCCCTCCGGTGGGGGTGTGGCGGGCGCCCCCGCCGGAGCGCTGCGCCTGCGCGGCGCTGATCGCGGCGGCGGCGGCCGCCGCGGCCGCGGCTCCGGAGGTCCCGACCCTGATCGCCACCGCCGAGCAGGCCCAGACCACCATCGGTCAGGCCGTGCGGGTGCTGGGCAGGGCCGAGGACTCGAAGCTCTCCGGCGTGATCATCGGCGAGGCGCTGGTGGTGCACTGCATGGGCCAGGCCGACGACGGGACCCTGGTCGAGGCCCGCTTCGACGATGGCGTGTTGGGCAAGGCCGTGGCCGCCACCGGCACCTTGGTCTACTCCGAGCAGTTCGTCGCCACCGTGGCCGACGACGGCGCCATCAGCCAGGGGGCCGAGGGTGGGCTGTGGGCGTTGGTTGGATACGACCTGGAGTTGGACGAGAGTGGTACCCCGCCGGAGCCGGTCGAGCCGGCGCCGGCCGAGCCGGTCCCGGCCGAACCCGAGGCTCCGGCGTCACAGCCCGAAGAGGGTGGCGAGTAACGCGCTGGATTGTGTTGGTCAGTGCTTGATGACCAACACAGGCTCCTTGCCCACCGAGAACGCGTCTGACGATGACTGGGTCGTCACGGAGAAGTTGCCGCTCGAGTTGGGTACCACCTCGATGATGGCGATGTCCTTCCAGGCGGAGGGGACCTCGTTGGCCAGGCTGTAGCTCGAGCCGTCCTTGCTTGCCCAGACCACGTAGCTGCGCTCGATGGCGCCGAGCTCGCTGTAGTGGGCGCCGGAGTACTTGTAGGCCCAGACGTTGTTCTTGCCCTGGCGCAGCGGGGTGCAGTCGCCGAAGTTGCCCAGGTAGCTCGCGAACAACTTGTAGGTGTGCCAAGACAGGTTCTTGCGCCCGCCGCTGGCGCGGGTGCCGAAACCACCCCAGTTCTCAGCGCCATCGTGGCTCGAGACGTGGGTGTGCCAGTTGGCCAGCTCGACTCCATTGCCAAACGCCACCGAGAAGAACCGGAACACATCCGCGGCTTGCTCCTTCTGGCTCTTGGCCGTGGCCGATGAGCCGACCTCGGTCATCCAGATGGGCTTCTTGCCGATGCCGTGCCTCTTCATGATGGTCTGGACTTCACCGATGTGATCCTCCAGGCCCTTCCAGTTGCCGTAGTAGTGGAAGTTGACCACGTCGATGTACTTGTTCGCGCCAGCGCCCAGGGCCTTGTCGAAGAAGTCCTCCCACATCTCGTCGCGGCCGTTGGTCTCCTGGTTGTCGTAGTAGACCATGCCGCCGGCGACGATCTTGGCGCTGGACATGGTGGCCTTGATGGTCTTGCTGGCCAGCTGCAGCAGCTTGGCGTAGTCCTTGGGGGACCAGCGGTACATGTAGAAGAAGGCCAGGTCGAAGTGCTTGTAGCGGGCCGGCTCGTTCATGATCTCGAAGTGCCGGATGCCGCTGCCCTGGTAGTGGCGGGCCACGGCGGTCATGTAGCTCTTGGCGGCGGCCTTGGCGCTGCGGTCGCCGGCGTCCATCACGTCGCCGTCGGGGGTGTAGGGCTCGCGGCAGTACTCGGACTCCGAGGCGCCTTCGTGGGGGCAGTTCTTGTTCCAGTGGCGGGCCGCGGTGGCGGGGCCGATCTGGAACAGGGTGGGGATGGGGTACAGGCCGTAGTCGTTGCGCATCCAGGTGTCGGCGTCGCCGAAGTCGAAGCCGTTGCCGCGCTTGTTGATGACCGAGAACCAGGTCAGATCGCCGTCCTGGATCTGGCGCATGCCCTGGCCGCCCATCTCCGTGATGTCGTTCATGACGTTGTTGGCGTTGTTGACCGAGCCCGCGCCGTTGACGGTGCGGATCATGTTGAAGCCCACCCGATAGGGGGCGCCGGAGTCCCGGTTGCCGATCCGGGTGAGGTCGGGCACGTCCAGGGAGCTGGAGCTGATGGAGTAGCTGCCGGTGGCCGCGGTGGCGACGCCACCTTGACCCCGACCACCGCTGCCGTCGCGGGAGGCGTTGTTGCCGCCCCGGTTGCCGTTGTTGTTGCCGCGATCGTTGTCGTTGTCGTTGTTCCCGCCGCCGCGGGTGGTCTCGCCACCGCCGCGGGTGGCGCCGCCGCCGCCCTTGCCGGCGTTGGCGACGGTGGTGGAACCCAGGAGCAGGACGAGCGGGAGGATGAGCTTCCAGTTCATGGCGACCTTCGAGAGCCTCGTCAGAGGGGATGGCAGGTGGGGTTCTAGCACGATGAAGGGCCCATATGCATCCGGGCAGGTGACGATTCGGTGGCGCCAGGGAGTCCAGCCCGAATTCCGGTTAGCACAAGCATCCACCCCGAACCCCGGCCTGCCCTTGCACGGAGCGAGCTACCAGATCACGGAGCTCATCGCCAAGGGGGCCATGGGTGCGGTCTACCGGGCGGTGTACCGGGACGAGGCCCAGTTCGAGCGCGAGGTCGCGGTCAAGCTGCTGCGGCCCGATGTGGACGAGCTGGACGAGCTGGGGCGGCGCCTGCGGGACGAGGCCCGGCTGCTGGGGCTGCTGCGACACCCGGCCATCGTGCGGGTGGATCGCCTCGTGCTGCTGGATGGGCGCTGGGCGCTGGTGATGGAGCTGGTGGACGGGCTCGATCTGCGGGTGCTGGCCTCCAGCCTCCAGGTGCCCACGGGGGTGGCCCTCGAGGTGGTCGAGGTGGTCGCCGACGCCCTGGATGTCGCTGGTCGGGGCCGGGATCTGCACGATCGACCCCTGGAGCTGCAGCACCGGGACATCAAGCCCTCGAACGTGATGGTCACCGTCCACGGCGAGGTGAAGGTGCTGGACTTCGGCGTGGCCCAGGCCCGCTTCAGCGGGCGGGAGTCAGCCACCCAGGCCATGCAGCCGGGCACCGTGGACTACATGGCCCCCGAGCGCCTGGCCGGCGGCCGCGGTGGGCCCGCTGCCGACATCTTCTCCCTCGGTGTGGTGCTGTGGGAGGTGCTCTCCGCCGAGCGCCTGGGCCGCTCATCCCCCCAGCTGGTGGAGCACCAGGCCTGGCTGGAGCGCGCCCTGCAGCGGCTCGCCCTGCGCCGGCCCCACGAACCGCCCCAGCTGGCCGAGCTGATCGGCGCCATGTTGGCCTGGAGTCCCCAGGAGCGCCCCACGGCGGCACAGCTGGTGGAGCGGGCTGGGATGCTCGCGGGGCTCACCGGCGATCCACCCCTGCGGGTCTGGTGCCGGCGCGAGCTGCGCCAGCGGCCCCCGTCCTCGACCTTCGCCGACAGCCTGGTGGGCTCCGTGCTCCGGCCGGGCAGCACCGGGGGCCTGGCGGTGGACTGGGGCAGCGCCGACGAGCCCACCTGGGACGATCGCACGGCGGTGGGTTCGCCCCCGGTGCCCGTGACCACGGGGCCCTCCCCCAGGGACGGCGCGCTGGTGCCACCCACGGACGAGGCCGGGATGCCCGTGCGCGAGCTACCGGCCTCGGTCCCGCCGCCGGCGCGGCCCGCGTCCAAGGCGCCGCTGCTGGTGGCCATGGCGTCGCTGGTGCTGCTGCTCTTCGGGGGGCTGGTCGCGTACCTGAGCGTGGCCACCGCGCCCCCGGAGCCTGAGCCCGCTGCGGCGGCCGCCGTCATCGAGCCGCCGTCGGTCCCCGCCGGCCCGTCACCGACCCGCGCGGACAGCCCCGCGCCGATACCCCAGCCCAGGCCGGTGCCGGCGCGGGCCACCGTCCCCACCCCCAACCCCGAGCCCATCAGCGTGGTGCAGCCGGCGCCCGAGGGTGTCTGGGACGCGGAGGGCCCCTCCGATGACGGCGACGACGGCTCGATCTGGGACGGCACCCGACCAGGCGGGAGCCTGTCCACCGCGGGGCTCGAGCCTGCGCAGACCTCCCCCGAGCAGATCTGGGGCGCCCAGGCCGAGCCCGCCCCGGCCGCGGTCGCCTGGACCGACGGTGTGCGGGTGGAGCTGACCGGGGACGCCCACGAGGTCGTGCTGGTGGACGAGGAGCGGGGCTTCCCCGTGCCCGGAGTCGTGCCCGAGGGCAGCTGGTTCGTGCGGGTGCGCTTCGACGCCGGCGAGCCCGTGGTGGCCGGCGTGGTGGAGATCGCCGGGCCTGGGCCCCGCACCCTGTCCTGCGACCGCAAGCTGTCGTGGTGCAGCGTACGGGAGGACTGATCCCGGGGGGGCATGCGGGGGTCACGGGCCTGTCCCCGCTTGTCGAATGGGAGTAAAGCGGTGGCGGATCGTGCGGTACGGGCGTATTCTCCGCGCCGCACGGCTGGCCCAGGAACCCGCCATGAAGACGCTCACGCTCCCCACCCTGCTGCTGATCCCCCTCGCCATGGGCTGCGGCCTCGGCCTCGAGATGGTCACCGCTGGCGCCGAGCTGCCCTTCGAGTCCGACAGCGACACCCCGCTGGACACGGGCTTCGAGGCTGACGCCGACGCCGACGCCGACGCCGACACGGACAGCGACGCCGACGCCGACGCCGATGCGGACGCCGACGCCGACGCCGACGCCGACGCGGACACGGATCCCGCCACCGCCCCCATGCTGCTGGGCTTCTCCATCGCGGACGACGGCTCCGGCCGCGCCATCTCGGGCGAGTTCGTGGGCGAGGACGCCGACGGTGACCTGCTCGGCGGCGTGGCCATCCTCGAGCTCGACGGCACCCGCCAGGAGATGGCCATCCCCGGCGGCCTCGACAGCTTCAACAACGGCGCGGCCTCCACCTTCACGGTGGCCACCGGCCAGCTGCTGCCCGGCGAGACCCTGCAGGCCGAGCTGCTGCTCGAGGACGCCTCGGGCCTGTTCAGCGCGGTGCGCACCAGCTCCCTGACCCTGCCCGGCTTCAACGAGGCCCTGTCGGAGCCCAACGACACCCACGCCCAGGCCAACGACGCCGGCCGCGTCTCGACCCCGGGCTACCTCACCGGCACCATCAGCCGCGCCTCGAACGACGGCGCGTCCTACACCGGCGACCTGGACTACCTGACCTTCCGCCCCATCCGCAGCGCCACGGTCACCTTCGACCTGACCTGGGACGAAGCGAGCGCCGACTACGACCTGCGCTTCGGGACCCGCACCGAGTGGCTCCAGACTGCGATCTACGACGGCACCCGCCAGCCCGAGCGCATCACCTACGACCTGGTCGCCGGCACCACCTACTACCTGGCGGTGGCCGGCTGGTCGGGGCCCGGTGGGGACTACGAGGTCGAGATCGTGGAGTAGATGGGGTCCAGCCTCACCCCGCCGGAGCCCCATGTCCGTCACCCCTGAACTTCGCCAGCGTGTCATGCAGCAAGGACAGGCGGTCTTGGCGTTGTCCGTCGCCTTCGTCGGTGCTGCCAACGATCTGTTCGCCTCGATCGCGGCCCAGGGTGTCGCCACGCCCGCGTCTCTGGCCGCGGCCACGGGCCTGGACCTGGGCTACCTCGAGCGCTGGTGCGACGCGGCCTTCGCCGTCGAGTACCTCGATGAACGAGGGTTGGGCTTCGCGCTGACCGAGCTGGGCGAGGCGTTTCGTTCGGATCTCCCCGGCAGCCTCTGGCCCGCGGCCATGAGCCCGGTGATGGGCGGGCACGTTGCGGACCACGCCGCCACCGGGATGCGCAGCGGCCACCGACCGGGCGAGGGTGTGCTCGTGGAGCGCAGGATCCTGGCCGGCCTGTTCGGGCCGATGCTCGAGGCCCGGTTCGGAGGGATGTTCCGGCGCAGCATCCTCCCGAGCCTGGACGTCTACGATCGTGTCGGCGCAGACGGAGGTCTGGTGGTCGATCTGGGCTGCGGCAATGGCTGGTACCTGCGGGCGCTGGCCGAGCGGTACCCGGCGCTGCGCGGCCTGGGGCTGGATGGCCTGGCCGAGAACATCGACGACGCCCGCGCCAGGACCGCCGCGGCGGGGCTCGATGGGCGGGTGGGCTACCGACTGGGAGACCTGCACGACCTGCCGTCGGACGAGCCCGTGGCCGTCTTCGCGATGAACCGGGCGCTGCACCACGTCTGGGACGGCCGAGTGAGCCTGCTCGAGTCCATGGCCTCACGCCTCACGCCTGGAGGCGCGGTGGTGATCTGGGAGCCCTGCTGGCCCGACGAGCGGGCCGCGCTGCGCTCCCCCGCGGGGCGCGCCCTGGCGTGGCAGAACCTGGCCGAGCACGTGCAGGGCAACCGGTTCCTGCGCCCCGCCGAGATCGAGGCCGTCCTGGCCGAGGCGGGCCTCGAGCCCGAGACCATGCTGTTCGCCGAGGGGCACGAGGCGGTGGTGATCGGCACCAAGTGACGCCGCTGGCCGCGGGACCCGGCAGGGTGTCGGTGCCCGCCTACAGCTCCGGCCCGCCCCAGAGCAGGTACGCCGCCCCCGCGTCGGTCGCGGTGCCGTCGTACCCGGGCGCCCCGATCAGCAGATCGATGTAGCCGTCGGCGTTGGTGTCGCCTGCCGCCGCCATGCCGGCGCCGGCGCCGTCGGTCGCGGTCTCGCCGTGGAAGATGCCGTCGGCCTCGGCCACCGACACGGTGCCCCAGATGGGGCCGCGGATCAGCACGGGTGCTGCGCCGGCGTCGGTGTCCACACCCAGCAGCATGTCGTCGTAGCTGTCGCCGTCCATGCTGTCCGCCGACGCCACCCAGGTGCCGAAGCCGTCGCCCGCGCTCAGGCCGGTGAAGGTCGCGCCGGCGTCGGCCATGGTCATGGAGGACGACAGGGGGCCCAGCAGCAGGTAGGCGGCCCCGGCCTCGCCGTCGACGCCCGGGGCGCCCACCAGCAGGTCGTGGTGGCCGTCCCAGTCCACATCGCCCACGTAGGCGATGGCGTGGCCGGTCTCGTCGTCGCTGGCGAGGCCGCTGACGGTGATGTCGGCGTCGGCCAGGCTGCCGGCGGGGGAGCCGTCGCCGTAGACCACGTAGACGGCGCCGGTGCCGCCGGCCTGGTCCGCGCCCACGGCCACATCCGCCAGGCCGTCGCCGTTCATGTCGCCGTCCAGCGCGACGCCGAAGCCGGCCTGATCGCCGGAGACCACGCCGCGCAGGATGAGGTCGGCGTTCTCGAGGCCCATGGTGTCGCCGCTCGCGGCGGCGTCCAGGATCAGGTAGGCCGCGCCCTGAGACGCGGACTCGGCGTAGGGGGCGCCGATGAGCAGGTCGTCCTTGCCGTCGCCGTCGACGTCGCCGGCGCCCGCGACGCGGGTCCCGGCCTGATCTTCGATGGTCTCACCGGCGAAGCGCCGGTCGGCGCTGCTCAGCGAGCCGCTCTCCATGGGGCCCAGCACCAGGTAGGCCGCGCCGGCGCCGGTGCCGCGGTAGTTGGCCATGGGGGCGCCCACCAGCAGGTCGGTCACGCCGTCGCCGTCCACGTCGCCCGCGGGGGTGATGGCCGCGCCGGCCATGCCGCCGGCGGACTCGCCGGTGAGCAGCGCGGAGGCCACGCTCAGGCTGGTCTCGCCGCTGACGGGGCCGTGGATGAGGTACACGGCCCCCGCACCGTCGCTGACGCCGGTGGCGCCCACCAGCAGATCGTCGAAGCCGTCGTCGTTCACGTCCGCCATGGCCGAGACGGCCATGCCCGCGTTGTCGCCTTCGGCCAGGCCCAGCAGCACGGCGTCGGCGTTGGCCAATTCCAGGAAGTCCACGTCGCCGTCGCAGTTGTTGTCGATGCCGTCGTTGAGCTCGAAGACGCCCGGGTAGATGGTGTCGTCGTCGTCGTCGCAGTCGCCGCTGCAGGGGTCGAAGCCGTCGAGGTCGTCGTCGTCGCCGTTGATCTCGGCGTCGGTGTCGTCGCAGTCCATCCCGCCGCCTTCTTCGGTGCGGTCCCCGTCGTGATCCTGGTCGTAGTCGTTCCAGCCGTCGCAGTCGGCGTCGATGCCGTCGTACCAGGTCTCGGTGGCGTCGGGGTTGATGGTGGGATCGTCGTCGTCGCAGTCCGTGCCAGCATCCACGCCTGCCCGCTCCCCGTACTCGTCGCCCCAGCCGTCGCCGTCGGCGTCCTTCATGCAGGCCTCGGCGTCCTCGATCTCGGCGGCCCCGGGGTAGGTGTCGGGGTCGTCGTCGTCGCAGTCACCGGGCTCGGCGGCCCAGCCCGGGCCGGGGTCGCAGGCCCGCTCGTCCTCGTCGTCGAGGCCGTAGCCGTCGCCGTCGGCGTCCAGGTACCAGGTGGGCTCGTCCATGGTGCCCGGGTCCTGGTCGTCGATCAGCCCATCGCAGTCGTTGTCGATACCGTCGCAGTACTCGATGGCCGAGGGGTTGATGTCCGGGTCGTTGTCGTCGCAGTCGCCGGTCAGCTCGTCGTAGCGATCACCGTCGGCGTCGTCGACACAGGCGTCGGCGTCGGCGCAGTCGCTGTCGGCGCAGTCGGTGGCGCCGTCCTTGTCCTCGTCGATGCCGTCGCCGCAGGCGGTCTCGGTGTCGGGGGCGCAGGCGGCCAGGAGCAGGGAGAGGACGATGATCGGGCTTGCACGCATGGGTGAACCTGTCGGTCGTGAGCCGGGGAACGGTGGCGCGGGGGGGGGGGGGGGGGGGGGGGGGGGGGGGGGGGGGGGGGGGGGGGG
>CAYZVO010000297.1:0-8431 GCA_964481655.1 uncultured Enterobacterales bacterium
GGCTTCCGCGACGAAGCCGTCAACATGCTGGTCCAGTTCGGCATGAACGTGCGCTACCACCACCACGAGGTGGGTGGGCACGGCCAGCAGGAGATCGAGTCGGGCCTCGAGCCCGCCATCGCCGCCGGCGATCACGCCGTGATGGTCCGCTACCTGCTCAAGAACCTGGCCCATCGCGAGGGCCTGCAGCTGACCTTCATGCCCAAGCCCCTGTACCAGCAGGCGGGCAACGGCTGGCACGTGCACCAGCAGCTGCGCAAGGACGGCAAGAACCTCTTCTGGGATCCCAAGGGCCAGGTCGGGCTGTCCAAGACCGCCCTGAGCTGGATCGGCGGCATCCTGACCCACGGCCGCGCCCTGTCGGGCCTCACCAACGCCTCCACCAACTCCTACAAGCGCCTGACCCGCGGCTACGAGGCCCCGGTGTCCCTCACCTACGGCCCCGCGGACCGCACCGCGGCCATCCGCATCCCGCGCTGGGCCCAGGGCGCCGGCACCCGCATCGAGTACCGGGCTGGCGATCTGACGGGCAACCCCTACCTGTCGCTGGCCGCCCTGATCATGGCCGGCATCGACGGCATCGAGAAGGGCATCGACCCCAAGAAGCGCGGCATGGGCCCCAACGTGAAGCGCTCGCGGATCAAGACGCTGCCGTTCTCCCTCTGGGAGGCCCTCAACGCCCTCGAGGCCGATCACGAGTTCCTCACCAAGGGCGGCGTGTTCCCCGAGTCGTTGATCACCAACTGGCTCGAGACCAAGCGCGCCGAGAACGAAGACGTCAGCCGGCGCCCCCATCCGCGGGAGTTCGCCATCTACTTCGACCTCTAGGCGTCGATGATCCGCAACGAGCGCTTCCAGATCCCGGCCAGGCTGTCCGGGGAGCGGCTCGACAAGGCCGTCGCGGCGCTGTCCGGCTGGAGCCGGGGCGAGGCCAAGCGCTGCATCGCCCGGGGCGGGGTCTACCTGGCCCGCAAGCGCGTGCGGGTCGCGGCGCGGGCGGTGGAGACCGGCCAGGCCCTCGAGCTGTGGTGGGCGGATCCCCCCGAGCCCCACACCCCTCCCCTCACCCACGACGCGGTGGTGCGCCGCGCGGCCGGCCTGCTGGTGATCGACAAGCCCGCGGGGGTCCACTGCCAGGGTGCGCGCCATCGCCTGGCGGGCACCCTGCCCGACATGGCCCGTGAGCTGCTGGGGCTCGACGCCAACCCCGAGCCCATCCACCGCCTGGACCGCCACTGCTCGGGCCTGGTGGTGCTGGGTGAAGACCGACGGGCCCGCCGGGAGCTGGGGGCCCTGTGGCGCGGGGATCGCGTGCGCAAGCGCTACCTGGCGCTGGTCGCGGGCGCGCCCCCGGAGCGCTGCACCATCGACGATCCCATCGGGCTGGAGCCCGGCGGTGCGTCGGGGCAGCGCGGCGTGGTGCCCGACGGGCAAGCGGCCCGCTCGCTGCTGCGCCTGCTGGCCCAGGGGGACGGCGCGGCGCTGGTCGAGCTCGTGCCCATCACCGGCCGCACCCACCAGCTGAGGGTCCACTGCGCCCACCGGGGCTGGCCCATGCTGGGCGACCCCTGGTACGCCCCCCGCGCGGTCGCGCGCATGGCGCCGCGGCTCTGCCTGCACGCCTGGAGGCTGTCCTTGCCCCAGGGCGCGCCGGGGACGCCGTGTCGACTCGAAGCCCCGGTGCCCGAGGCGCTGCAGGCCGCCATGGACGCTGTGGGGATCAGCGGGGGACCACCCCAGCCTTCGCCATGACGATGCCCACCAGCTGACGGCAGGCTTCGCGGCGGTACGCCACCGTGGAGCGCACGTCGTCGATGGGACGGGCGGCGGCCGCTGATGCCTCGGCCGCGCGCTCGACCAGTGCGGCGCTGGGCGCCTGCCCCTCGAGCAGCACCTCGACGGAGGTGGCGCGGATCACGGTGGGCGCGACGGCCCCGAGCGCGAAGCGCACGTCGACCATCGCGCCGTCTTCGATCCGACAGGCGAAGGCCGCCGATGCCTTGGTGATCACGTGATGGGCGCGGGCCCCCACCCGCTGGAACGCGCTGACGGTGCCGGGCACCACGGCGCAGCGGACCCCGCTGAGCAGCTCACCCGGCCCGAGGGCGGTGCGCCCCGGCCCGAGCAGGAAGTCCGCGATGGGCAGCCAGCGGACGCCGGCGGACGACAGGAGCGAGACCTCGGCCCCCGCCACCAGCAGCGCCGGGATGGCGTCGCCCGCGGGCGAGGCGTTGCAGAGGTTGCCGCCCAGGGTGCCCCGGGTGCGGATCTGCAGGGAGCCCATGATGTTGGCGGCCTGGTGCAGGGCCGGCAGGGCGTCGGCCAGCACGGCGCTGCCGGCCATGTCCTCGAAGCTCACCAGCGCGCCGATGTGGAGGACGCCATCCTCGACGGCGATGGCGCGCCCCTCGGCGACACCGCTCAGGTCCACCCAGTGTGCGGGCGGCGGGGCGCCGGCGTCGAGGCGGGTCAGGGTGTCGGTGCCGCCGGCGATGAGCCTGGCGTCGGCCCCGTGGGCGGCCAGCAAGGCCGCGGCGGCGTCGAAGCTGTCAGGACGGAGCACGCTCATGACACCACCTCCCCGTCGGTCCGGACCAGGGCCGCGAGCACCCGCTCGGGCCGCAGGGGCAGATCGTAGATGCGCTGGCCGATGGCGTCGGCGACGGCGTTGGCCACCGCGGGGGCCACGGCCACCAGCACCGGCTCCCCCACGCCCTTGGCGCCGAAGGGGCCGCTGGGTTCGGGATCTTCGACGATGATGGGCACCATGTTGGGCATGTCGCAGGGGCCGGGTGCCCGGTAGGTGTCCATGTTGCGCGTGATCGGCACGCCATGGTCCCAGCGGTGCTCTTCCATCAGCGCGAAGCCCAGGCCCTGGGCGGCGCCGCCGGTGATCTGGCCCTCGACCATGCGAGGGTTGATGGCCTTGCCCACGTCGTGGGCGGCCACCAGATCGGTGACCCGGACCTGGCCGGTGCGGGTGTCCACCTCGACGTCGGCGATGTGCACCGCGAAGGCGTAGGGCCAGTAGGCGTCGCCCTCGCCCGTCTCGAGATCGAGCTTGGTGGTGCTGGCCTTGAAGCGGGCCTGCTTGCGCACCGCGCGGCCCTTGCCCTCGCTGCCCAGGCGGTGCAGCTCGACCAGGTCGCAGACCCGCTCGTCGCCGTCGAACACGCCGTCGTCGGAGAACCGCAGGCCATCCCGCTGGCGCTCGAACCGCTCGGCCGCGAGGGACAGCAGGCTGTCTCGCAGCTTCACGGAGGCCTGGCGCACCGCCTCGCCGCTGACGAAGGTCTGGCGGGAGGCCACGGTGGAGCCGGAGTCGGGGGTGGTGGCCGAGTCGCCGGTCATCACCAACACCCGCTCCCCGGACACCCCGAGCACCTGGCAGGCGATCTGGGTGAAGACGGTGACCGCGCCCTGGCCGTAGTCGATGGCGCCGCAGCGCACCTGGAAGCGGCCGTCCGGCCTCAGCTCGAGCACCGCCGAGCCGATGTCGCGGATCGCGTTGCCGTAGCCGATGCCGTAGTGGATGGTGGCGATGCCGCGGCCCCGGGCGATGTGGTCCGGGGCCGGCTCACGGGCAGCGGCGATGGCGTCCGCCGCCTCGAGGGCCTGGTCGAGGCAGGCCTGCAGCCCGCAGGAGCCGGTGATCGTCTGCTGGGTGGCCGTGGCCTTGCCCACCGCGAGGTGGTTGACGCGGCGCAGCTCCACCGGGTCCATGTCGATGGCCTCGGCCAGCTCGGTGACGAAGCTCTCGCTGGCGAAGACCACCTGGGGTGCACCGAAGCCGCGGAAGGCACCGCTGATGCCGTTGTTGGTGTAGGCGGAGCGGACCCGCACACCGACGTTGGCGATGTCGTAGGGGCCGGCGGCGTGCACCAGGGCCTTGCGGGAGATGTTCGGGGCCCAGGAGGCGTAGGCGCCGGTGTCGAAGAGCACGTCGAAGTCCAGCGCGACGATGGTGCCGTCGCGCTTCACGCCCCCGCGCACGACCATGGTGCCCGGGTGGCGCTTGGTGCTGGCGATCTGGGTCTCTTCGCGGCTCCAGACGATGCGCACGGGGCGCCCGGTCAGCATCGCGCCGAGCACGGCGTGGATCTGGGCGTAGATGTCCTCGCGCCCGCCGAAGGCCGCGCCGGTGTGCTGCTGGATGACCCGCACCTGGTGGCGGCTCAGGCCGGTGGTGCGGCAGATGTGGTGGCGATCGAAGAAGACGTTCTGCGACGGCGCCCGCAGGGTGATGTCCCCCTCGCGGTCCGGGATCGCCAGGGCGGCCTCGGGCTCGAGGTAGAGGTGCTCCTGGGCGCCGGTGGTGTAGACGCGCTCGAGGACCACGTCCGCCGCCGCGAAGCCCGCGTCGAGGTCGCCACGACGCAGCAGCTGATCCACGCAGAGGTTGCCGTCGGGGTGCAGCTGGGGGGCGTCGGGCTCGAGGGCCCGCTGGGGGGTGGTGACCGCCTCGAGGGGCTCGAGCTCGACCTGGACGAGGGCCGCGGCCTCCCGGGCCGCCTCGAGGGTCTCGGCCAGCACCACCGCGACCGCCTCACCGTGGAAGCGCACGCGATCCGCGGCGAAGACCGGCTGGTCGTTCACGGCGTTGCCGTAGTGCAGCTCGCCGGGCACGTCACCCGCGGTGAGCACCCGGACGACGCCCGGGACAGCCAGGGCGGCGCTGGCGTCGATGCCCTTCAACGCGGCGTGGACCTGGTCGGCTCGGACGGTGACGCCGTGGAGGCAGCGGTCGGGCAGCGGAAGATCGGCGGTGTACCGGCAGCAGCCGGCGGCCTTGTCTTCGGCGTCCACGCGCCAGGAGGACTCACCGACCCGATAGGGGGGCGCGCCGTCGGGGCCGGCCTCACCCGCCAGCACCTCGACCGCGGCGTCCACGATCGGGGTGTAGCCGGTGCAGCGGCAGGTGTTGCCGCTCAGGCGCTCCCGCACCCGCTGCTCATCGGCGGGGAACCCCTCGCGCCGCATGGCCTCGATGGAGACCACCATCCCCGGGGTGCAGTAGCCACACTGCACCGCGGCCTGGCGCACGAAGGCCTGCTGGACCGCTCCCAGCGCGCCGGGGCGCCCCAGCCCTTCGACGGTGACCACCGAGCGTCCAGCGGCCTGGAAGGCGGGCACCATGCAGGCGTTGACGGGCTGATCATCGAGCAGCACGGTGCAAGCGCCGCACTCGCCACGCCCGCAGCCTTCCTTGGCGCCGGTCAGCCCCAGGTCATCACGCAACAGGTCCAGCAAGCGCGCCTGCACGGAGACCTCGACCCGCCGGGCCTCGCCATTGACCTCGAGCTCAACAGTGATCCTCTCGCTCGCCATGTACACGCTCCTGTCAGGACCGGCACTCTATCGACCTGCGGAGCGCACGCACACCACCAGCCTCGCTGGTGGTCACCACCCCTACGCCGAACGCCCGCTGTCGGCTGTCGGCTGTAGGCTCACAGCGCCCGGATGAGCTCCCCGCTGCCGATACCGCCACCCACGCAGCGGGTGGTCACGCCGAAGCTGTTCCCGCGACGGCGCAGCTGGTGGACCATGTCCACGACCTGGCGGGCGCCGGTGCAGCCCACCGGGTGGCCCAGGGAGATGCCCGATCCCCACTGGTTGACCTTGGCGCGTTCCAGCCCGGGCAGGAAGGCGTAGGCCCCGGCCACCACGGCGGCGAAGGCCTCGTTGATCTCGAACAGATCCACGTCGCCCAGGGCGAGGCCAGCGCGCTCGAGCAGCGGCGGGATCACCTTGAAGGCGCCTTCGCCCATGTAGGCCCGCTCGACACCGACGTTTCCGAAGCCCACCAGCTCGGCCAGGACCTCGAGCCCCAGGGCCGCGGCCTTCTCGGGGGTGGTGAGGATCACCGCCGCCGCGGCGTCGTTGATGGAGGACGAGTTCTGGGAGGTGATGGTCCCGCCGTCACGCTTGAAGTAGGGCCGCGCCTTGGAGAAATACTCCATGGGCAGGTCCTTGGGGCCTTCGTCCCGGGCGACGACGATGGGGTCCTTGCGCCGTCGGGGGATCTCCACGGGCACCACGTAGCCCTCGAAGGCCCCGCTCTCCCAGGCGCCGAAGGCGTTCTGGTGGGAGTCGTAGGCGACCTGGTCGAGGTCCTCGCGGGACAGCTCGTAGCGGTCCACGATGCGCTCGGTCATCAGGCCCATCAGCTCCGGCCCGGTGCTCAGCTCGCGCTCGAGCAGGGCGCCCATGAGGCCATCCTCGAGCTTCATGTCGCCGTACAGCTGGTTCTTCACGCGCCCCTGGAACAGGTAGCGGGGCACGTTGGACATGCTCTCGGCGCCGCCGGCGATGCCCAGATCGACCTCACCGAGCAGGATGCGCCGGGCCACGTCGTGGATGGCGGCGCCACCGCTGGCGCAGTTTTCGTGGATGGTGGTGCCCGGGGAGGTCTCGGGGACCCCCGCCCGCTCGGCGATGATCTTGGCGATGTTGGTGGAGCGGGGATCCTGGGCGACCCAGCCCATGGTGGTGTACTCGACCGCGGCGGGATCGAGCCCGGCCTGGGCCAGCAGGCCCTTCACCGCGCGCTCGCCGAGGTCCACGGCCTGCAGAGGCGCGAGGGCGCCTCCGACGGCTCCGATGGGGGTGCGGACTGCTCCCGCGATGACGACCTTGCGATCCATACACATGGTGGCTCCTGCGCTCAGGGGGGGGGTTGACCACCGACGGCACCCGGCCGTGCCATGCCGTGCGCGACCCGCAGGGCGAGCTCGAGGGCGGCGAGGCCGTCGTGGGCTGTGAGGGGGTAGGGCTGCTCGCCGCGCACATGCGCCAGCAAGGCGGCGTGCTCGGCCTCGAGGGGATCGCCGGCCGGGACCGGCACGGGCTGGGCCTCCAGGGACCCGTCCGCCCAGCGGATGCGCTCGGCGCGCCGCAGCCCCAGATCGAGGCTCCAGTAGTCGCGCTCGGTGAAGATCCGCAGCCGGCGGATGCTGCGCCGGGAGATGCGGCTGGCGCTGAGGGAGGCCACCCGCCCATCGCGGGTCTCGAGGCGGGCGTTGCCGATGTCGTGACTGGGCGCGTCATCCCCGCCCTCGCGGGGCAGCCCCAGCCCGAGGGCCCGCAGGTCCACGAAGGGGCCCGGCATCAGCCAGCGCACCAGATCCAGGTCGTGGATCATCAGGTCGAGGACGACATCGACGTCGTCGCTGCGCCCGCTGGGGGGGCCCATGCGCTCCGCCTCGAGGTAGCGGGGCCGGGCGCCGTCGAGCACCCGGAACACGGGGTTGAAGCGCTCGATGTGCCCCGGGAGGCAGTGGGGGAAGGCCACCAGGCGGCCGGCCTCGGGCAGGGTGGCCGCCAGGGGTTTCTCCACGAGGCAAGGGATGCCCCGCTCGAGCAGGGGCAGGGTGACCTCGAGGTGGTGGGCGGTGGGGACGGCCACCACCGCGAAGTCGGGGTTGCCGATGGGGCCGTCGAGCCCCTTGGGGGGGTCCACGGCGCGGACCCTCACGTCGTCGCGGGCGGCCAGCTTGCGGAGGTGGTGGGCGCCCATGTGCCCCAGGCCGATGACGACGCCGCTGAGCCGTGCCGGCATGTGCTAGGCGCCGTCGCCGTTGGCGGGCCGTTCCGGCCGACACAGTCCGCGCCGGCTCTCTCGGGCGAAGGCCACGAGCTCCTGCAGTTCGGCGACGTCGGGCGCGAGGGCCTCGATGGCCTCGAGGGCCTGGGCGCGGGACATGGAGCGATCGCCCAGCAGCTGCCAGGCGCGCTTGAGCAGGCCGATGGTGTCGCGCCCGGTGCCCGCTCGCCGCAAGCCCACCAGGTTCAGCCCCCGCAGGCGGGCGCGATCGCCCTGGGCCATGTGGAAGGGGGGCACGTCCTGGGACACCATGGCGCCCGCCGCGACGAAGGCCAGGCGGCCCACCCTGGCGTGCTGATGGATGCCCACGAGCCCCGCCAGGATCACGCCATCGCCGATCTGCGCGTGCCCGGCGACCGCGGCCGAGTTCGCCAGCACGCAGCCGTCACCGAGGACCACATCGTGGGCCACGTGGCTCTGGCACATGAAGAGGTTGTCGTCGCCGATCCGCGTCTCTCCCAGCCCGGCCCGGGTGTCCGTGCCCGGGTGCGCGGTGGCCCCTTCGCGGAAGATGTTGCGGGCGCCGACCACCAAGCGGGTGGGCGAGCCACCGTACTTGAGGTCCTGGGGTTCGCAGCCCAGCACCGCGTGGGGGAAGACCCGGCAGCCGGGCCCGAGGCTGGTGTGCCCGAGCACCACCGCGTGGGCCATCAGCTCGACCCCGTCTCCCAGCTCGACGTCCGGACCGACCACCGCGAAGGGGCCGACGCTGACATCGGCGGCGACGCGGGCGGAGGGATCGACATGCGCGAGGGGGTGGATGGCCAAGGTGAGCGCTCCGTGGGATTTCGGAGGGTAGCGTCAGGCTCCGGGCTTGACAAGGGAGGA
>CAYZVO010000298.1:0-8396 GCA_964481655.1 uncultured Enterobacterales bacterium
CCCCCTATCCGCCCCGCGGAGACCGCGCTCTATTCCTCGCCGGCGACCTCCTGGGTGGGGGCCTGGCCCTTCAGGATGGCCTCGATCTCATCGAGCGCGGCGTCGAAGATCGCCTTGATGCGCTTGATCTCGGGCTGTCCGATGCGGCCGCGGCGCACGCCGATGCGGATGGCGCGCATGGTGCGGCGCACCCGCATGCCCAGGGCGTGGAAGTCGAAGGCCTCGGTCCAGCCGAAGTCGCCGCCCAGGCGGGCCCAGGACTGCTCGAGCTCCTCGCGGTGCTCGTCCAGCTCGGCGCGGCCGGCGTCGGTGAGGCTGAAGACCTTGCGGCTGCCGTCGCGGGTGCACTCCACCAGCTCCATCTCCTCGAGCAGCTGCAGCGTGGGGTAGATGCTGCCCGGGCTGGGCTTGTAGGCGCCCTTGGAGCGGTCGGTGATGGCCTGGATGATGCCGTAGCCGTGCTTGGGGCCGTCTTCGAGGGCCTCGAGCACCAGCCAGCGCACCTCGCCGCGCTCGGGGCGGCCGCGGGCGCCGATCAGCTCGAGCACCCAGGGGGGAGGACCGTGGGGAGGGGGGGGACCGCAGCGGCCCTTCTTGAAGCGTCGTCGGCTCATCATGATGTGGGGGAAGGGAGGGGGACCGCCCCAGCTGTGGGGGTGGTCGGGGTGGCAGGCGTGTGTACGGGTACGGGACATGATATCTCCTTTGGGTGAGCTATCGCCACGACCTATCGTGTCGATATATCGTAACGATAGGTCGAGAATAACGAACGTCAAGCCCTTCGTGTGCTTTTTTTGGGAGACCGGCATGTCCAAGCCCCTGCGCCACCGTGCTGGAGGTCCGGAGATTCTCGTGGAACTACGCCCGCTCTGGGAGGATCTGAACCGCCATCACGCCCGGATGGCGCCGGACCTGGCCGATCACTTCGCCGGGGTGAGCTTCGAGCGGCGGGTGTCCCTGCTGGCCGATCGGCCGCAGCTGCGGGTGGATCTGCTCTGCGAGGACGACGGGTCTCCGGTGGCCTACGCCTTCGGCTCTGTGGACGCCCACGGCCGGGGTGAGCTCGAGTCCATCTACGTGATCCCCCGCCTGCGGGGCCGGGGGCACGGCCGAGCCCTGGCCGTGCGCCAGCTGGCCTGGCTGCGGGAACAGGGCGCCTGGCCCATCCGGGTCACCGTCGCGGTGGGCAACGAGCGGGCCCTGCCCTTCTACCGGGACCTGGGCTTCCACACCCGGGCCACGGTGCTGTGGCTGGAGGCCGAACAGCAGACCTAGGGGAGCACGTCACGTGCTCCCGTGGCGGGAGCCGTACCGGGTGACGACGTCCTCCCCTACGTCTCGGGCCGCCCCGTCGCCAGGGCGGCCCGATGTGGTGTTCGCGGGGGGACTAGTGGCGGCGGTCGCGGCGATCTTCGGCGCGGTCGCGGCGATCTTCGGCGCGGTCACGGCGGTCCTCGGCGCGGTCGGCCACGTCCTCGCGGTGGTCGTAGTAGTCCTCGCGGTCGCCGGGGTTGCGGTCGTGGCGGTCCTCGAGACGGTCGTAGTAGTCCTCGCGGCGGTCGGCGCGGTCCTCGGCGCGGTCGCGCTGGTCCTCGCGGCGGTCGGCGCGATCTTCGGCGCGGTCGCGAGCCTGGGCGTGGGCGTGGGCCCGGCTGGAGCTCGAGTGGGCGCGGGCGGAGCTCGAGTGGGCGCGGCTGGTGCTGTGGCTGCGCGCGTGGCTGTGGCCGTGGGCGCGGTGGCTGGAGTGGGACTTCCAGTAGCCGTTGTGCCAGCAGCCGTTCGCGTAGTAGCCGGCGACCCAGTTGTACCCAGAGCGCGTCTTGGCTCTCCAGTAGCCGTCCACCCAGCGGTAGCCGTTCCAGTAGCCGTTCACCCAGACGTAGCCGGCGCGGCTGTAGGTCGGGACCCAGTGCCCGGGCACGTAGTGGCCGTGGACGTCATAGTGGCCGGCGACCCAGCGGAGGCCGTCGCGGTGGGGCGGCACGTAGCCGGCGACCCAGGGGTTGACGGTCACGTGCCAGCCGGCAGGGCTCACGGCGACGCGAACGCCAGCATCGGCGGGGGCGGGGGAAAGCAGGGCGGCCAGCAGTGCGAGGGTCGTGAGTGTCATGTCTCACCTCCGATGCCCCCTGACGAAGCGCGGGGGTATCCATTCGAGAAAATGTGGATCTGCTACGCTGGGGGCGCACCCCACCCCTGCCTCATCGCGCTCGAGATGCTCGCTCCGATCTTCATCATCGCGCTGTCCGGCTGCCTGCCGGATCTCGTGGACCGCAAGGACCCCGACGACACCGCGCCCGAGACCCTGCCGGACGACACCGACACCGACAGCGATCCCGCCACCGACGAGGACGGCGACGGCTGGTCGGTCGAGGACGGCGACTGCGAGGACGACAACGCGGCGGTCAACCCCGGCGTGGAGTTCGACGGCTGCAACGGCCGGGACAACGACTGCGACGGCGAAGTCGACGAAGACTTCGACCGCGACAACTACGAGCCCAACGACGCAAACGGCTACTACATGGGCACCGTGGAGCTCGACGAGCAGGTCGACATGTTCGGCTACCTGTTCCCGGAGACTGACGAGGACCGCTTCCGCTTCTGGCTCGAGGACGACTCCTGGGTGTGGCTCAGCGTCGGGGTCTGGCTCAACGACGTCCCCAGCGACGCGGACTACGCCATCGATCTGGTCTGGGTCGAGGACCTGGACGGTCAGTGGCGGGGCACGGTGGCCAGCTCCGACAGCGGCGGGCTCGGTGACGCGGAGAGCCTCGAGTTCACCGGCCACGACAGCTACGAGGACGGCGGCATGTACGAGGTGGTCGTGCGCTCGGTGAGCGGCGAGTCTTGCTTCTCGCCCTACTGGCTGGCGGTGATCTACAGCGGCTGGTGATCAGCGGCCGTGGCCGAAGACCAGCGCGGGCTCGCCCAGCTGGACCCAGAGCTCCTGCAGCTCGGCCAGGGCGGCGGCGGCCTGCTCGGGCTCGTCCGAGAAGCCTGGCGCCAGCTGCTCGTCCCAGTTGACATCGACGTGGGCGGCGTCGCCGGTGAGCAGGGTCGGGTGGGGTTCGGTCATCACCAACAGGCTGTGGTGGCCCGGGGAGTGGCCGGCGCTGGGGAGGGCCCAGACCGAGCCGTCGCCGAACAGGTCGGCGGCGAACCAGCCGTCGATCTCAGGGTAGCTGCCGGGATCGAGGGTCTCGATGAGCTCGACTCCGGCCAGGTGGTCGTGCACCGCCAGGCCCGGCACCGAGCTGGGGGTCTCGCCCAGGCCCGCGATGGCGCGCACGCCCGCGGGCAGATCGGGCATCCCCGCGGTGTGGTCCAGGTGCAGGTGGGTGAAGATCACGCCCTGGGGGACGATCCCCAGCGCGTCGAGCTGGGCACCGAGGGCTTCGCCGGGCTCCTGCTCGAAGGGCTCGAGGGCCACCCGGGCGCCCAGGCCGCGGATGTCACCGTAGGGCTCGTCGGCGAAGGCGGCGCCCAGGCCCGTGTCGATCAGCCAGGCGCCGTGGGTGGGGTGCTCCACGACGTGGGCCATGACGAGGATCTCGAGAGGATCCTTGCGGCGCTCGCGCTCCACATCGGGCGCGGCGTCGCCCAGCTCGTACCACTGCCGCCCGGTGACGATGGTGGTGAGCTGGACACGCTCCCCGTCGGCCAGCACGTCGGCCCAGCTGGTGAAGGGGCTGTCCGGCAGCTCGTAGGCCTCGGTGGGAGGCATGGCGGAGCCCGCGCAGCCCGCCCCGAGCAGGAGCGAGAGGGCGCCGATGGCGAAGGGGCCGTGGGGATGCATGGGATGAGGGTAGCCCCCGCGATGATGGCCGGCATCCCGCCTATACTGTCCCGGTCATCCCGGGAGTCGACATGAAGACCACCACCACCCTCTTCCTCCTGCTCTGCCTCGCCGCCTGCCGCACCGACCCCAAGACGGACACGGGTGAGCTGCCTGGCGACCCGGTGGACGCCGACGGCGACGGCTGGACCGCCGAGGACGACTGCGACGACTCGGACCCCGAGGTCAACCCCGGCGCCGACGAGCTCTGCAACGGGCTGGACGACGACTGCGACGGCGAGGTGGACGAGGACGCCGACGGCGCCACGGTCTGGCACGCGGACACCGACGGCGATGGGCACGGTGATGGTGACAGCAGCGTCACCGCCTGCGAGATGCCCTCGGGCTACGTGGCCGACGACTCGGACTGCGACGACACGGACGCCGGGGTGAATCCCGAGAGCGAGGAGATCTGCGACGGCGTGGACAACGACTGTGACGGTGTGGTCGACGGTGAGGGCGCGGTGGACGCCACGGCCTGGTACGCTGACGCCGACGAAGACGGCTACGGTGATCCCGACAGTGAGGCAATCGCCTGTGAAGCCCCCTCGGGCCATGTCGAGGACGCCACCGACTGTGACGACGCCGACCCCGGGGTGAACCCCGCCGCGGCGGAGCTCTGTGACGGCATCGACAACGACTGTGACGGCGAGATCGACGAGGACGCCGCCGGGGACGCGCCGACCTGGTACGCCGACGCCGACGGTGACGGCTTCGGCGACCTCGACAGCACCACCACCGCCTGCGCGCTCCCCTCGGGCTACACCGACGACGCCACGGACTGCGACGACACGGAGGCCGCGGTGAACCCCGCCGCCGATGAACTGTGCGACGGCGTCGACAACGACTGCGATCTGTTCGTGGACGAGGACGACGCGCTGGACGCGCCGACCTGGTATGCCGACGCGGACGGCGACGGCTTCGGCGATCCCGATCTGCCGAGCGCCGCCTGCGCCGCCCCCTCGGGCACCGTGGCCGACGCCACCGACTGTGACGACGCCGTGGCCGCGGTGAATCCCGACGCGACCGAGATCTGTGACGGCGTCGACAACGACTGTGACGGGGCCGTGGACGAGGACGACGCGTCGGACGCGAGCAGTTGGTACGCCGACGCGGACGGCGACGGCTACGGCGACGCCGGCAGCACCACCGCCGCCTGCAGCGTGCCCTCCGGGTACACCGCCGACGACACGGACTGTGACGACGGCGACGCCGCGGTGAGCCCCGGTGACGACGAGCTGTGCGACGGCATCGACAACGACTGCGATGGCGATGTGGACGAGGACAGCGCCGTGGACGCCGCCACCTGGTACGCCGACGCCGACGGCGACGGCTACGGGGACGCCGGCAGCACCGCGGTGGCCTGCTCGGCCCCCTCGGGCCACGTCTCCGATGACACGGACTGCGACGACACCACCGCCGACGCCCACCCGGCGGCGACGGAGAGCTGTGACGGCATCGACAACGACTGTGATGGCGCGGTGGACGAGGACGACGCGGTGGACGCCTCCACCTGGTACGCAGACGCCGACGGTGATGGCTACGGCGACGCCGCCAGCACCACCGCGGCCTGCTCGGAGCCGTCGGGCTACACGGCGGACGCCACGGACTGCGACGACGGCGAGGCCGCGGTGAATCCCGCAGCCACAGAGAGCTGTGACGCTATCGACAACGACTGTGATGGCTCCGTCGACGAGGACAGCGCCGCGGACGCCGCCACCTGGTACGCGGACGGCGACGGCGACGGCTACGGCGACGCCGCCAGCACCACGGTCTCCTGCGAGGGCCCCACCGGCTACGTCGCCACCGACACCGACTGCGACGACGGCGCCGCCGCGGTCAGCCCCGCCGCCACCGAGAGCTGTGACGGTGTCGACAATGACTGTGATGGTACGGTGGACGAGGACGACGCGTCGGACGCCTCCACCTGGTACGCCGACGCCGACGGTGACGGCTACGGTGACGCCAGCAGCAGCACCGCCGCCTGCAGCGGGCCCACGGGGTATGTCTTGGATGACACGGACTGTGATGATGGCGACGCCGCGGTGAATCCCGCCGCCGCCGAGAGCTGTGATGGGTTCGACAACGACTGTGACGGCACGGTGGACGAGGACAGCGCGTCCGACGCCTCCACCTGGTACGCGGACGGCGACGGCGACGGCTACGGTGACGCCAGCAGCAGCACCACCGCCTGTAGCGGCCCCACCGGCTACGTGTCGGACGCCACGGACTGCGACGACGGCGACGCCGGCATCAGCCCCGCGGCGTCCGAGGTCGTCGATGGCCTGGACAACGACTGCGACGGCGCCGGTCTGGACGGAGACTACGCCCCGACGGCCAGCGAGACCCTCGCCTCGGGACCCTGGGAGTTCACCACCGTCGACATCCCCAGCGGGGTGACGGTGACCGTCAGCGGCAGCGACCTGCTCGAGATCTACGTGCTCGAGGACGCCACGATCGCCGGCTGGCTCGATCTCGCGGGTGAGGACGGCACCGACGGTGGCGTGCAGGACGGCGACGCGGCGGCTGGCGGCCTCGGCGGCGGGGGCGGCGGCGGTGACGGCGGTGATGGCTCCATCATGTGGTACACCGAGGCCGGCAGCGGCAGCGGCACCGGCGGCGGCACCAAGGGCGAGGCGGCCACGACCTACTACATGTGCGGCGGTGGCGGCGGCGGCGCGGGCCATGCGGTGGCCGGGGACGACGGCGAGGACGGCTACTACTCCGGCACCTCGGGCCCCGGCGGCGCGGGCGGCGCGGCCTACGGCAGCGACAGCAGCGCGGCCCTGCTCGCAGGATCCGGCGGCGGTGGTGGCGGCGCCGGCGTGGCCGCCAACGGCGACGGCTCGGCTGGCGGAGGCGGCGGTGGCGCGCTGTACCTCGACGCCCTCGAGATCCTGGTGAGCGGCACCATCGACGCCAGCGGTGGTGACGGCGGTGGCGATCCTACGGGCTACGACGGCGGCGGTGGCGGCGCGGGCTCCGGCGGCACCATCTGGCTGGCGGCCGAGGACATCACGGTCTCCGGCGCGCTCTACGCCGAAGGTGGGCTGGGCGGAGAGACCATCGAGGGCTCCCGCTCGGGCCGCGGCGGCTACGGCGGCGACGCCGCGGACGGCCGCATCTGGCTGGACGCCGACAGCGTGGACGACAGCGGCACCTGCTCCCCGAGCTGGCTGGTGCCCTGATACGTTCTCCCCGCGAGACTACAGACCTGCGCTGGGGATGATGTAGATCCTGCCTGTGTCCGCCGCGCCGTCGTCAGCCCAGGGCGCGCTGACGACGAGGTCATCGATACCGTCGCCGTCCATGTCGCCCACAGCGATCTGGTACCCGAAGTGGTCAGCATCGTTGCAAGATTCGGCGCTTGTACAGGTCGGCTCATCCGGCCCGCACAGGATGATGTCTGCATCTTCTTCGGCGAGCTCTCCGGCGGCGATGGGGCCGCGGAAGATGTTCACCCAGCCCCTGGAGGTCGCCAGGGCGAGATCGGCGTGTCCGTCGCCGTCGAAATCGCCGGCCGCGGCCATCTCTGCGCCCGAGATCATGTCCGAGGGGAACCAGGTGTGGATGCTCCCGTTGTCGCCAGATCCCTCCCGTGGTTGGGACAGGATGGCGGCCCGTCGGGACCACTGACCCTCCCAGATGTTCCCAGTGATGACCAGATCCTCGGAACCGTCCCCAGTTAGGTCGTGTCCGCCGAGAATGTCGTAGACATCGATGTCCTCGAGCTCCCACCAGGTAGGCCAAGAGACCTGTCCAGGGGAGAGATCGTCCTCCAGGATGGCGATTCTCGGTTGAGGGTTGTCGTACCAGACCAACAATGCCGCGAGGCCGGTGCTGCCGTCCCCCCACCAATCCGAGCCCTCGAGGCTGTACAGACCAGGTGCGTGGTTGTCGTCGCCCCAGTCCCAGTCCGCGTCATCTGCATTGAGGTCATCTGAGAGAGGACCAAGGAAGACGCCGCTGCTGGTGCACAGGTCTGGTCGTGCGTCTTCGTTCAGATCGCAGGGACTGATGGTCGCGCTCGAGTCCGTCGCCCGGACAGTTGCGTTTGACGAGGTGTA
Source organism: uncultured Enterobacterales bacterium (assembly GCA_964481655.1). Lineage (GTDB taxonomy): Bacteria > Myxococcota_A > UBA796 > UBA796 > JAFGLY01 > CALDOK01. The sequence goes on from CAYZVO010000298.1 coordinate 7,903, forward strand.
TGAGCCAGAAAGTGGCCCCGAGAACAGGTGCCAGGCGTATGTCTCCTCGTCGCCATCCTTGTTCCCCAGCAGGGCGATGTCCTCGGTACCGTCGCCGTCCAGGTCGCCGACGAAGGCATCCCCACGGTGGACACGCCTGTTCTCCCCATTCTGGCTTTCGCTCAGCTCGAGGAACCTTGCGGCAGCCGCCTCCTCCAGTCTGCCATCACCATACGGAGCCTCCAGCAGCAGGAACGAAGGGCTCTCATCGACGTCCATGACCAGTCCGTTGTTCTTCTGTCCGACGATCAGTTCGGCGATCCCGTCGCCGTCGAGGTCTCCGACGGACAGGTTGAGCCCCGCGTGGGTGTTGCCGTCGCCGTAGTAGTACACCTCCGGGACGGGGGTCCAGTGCAAGCCCCATTCGGTGTCGGTGTCTGGGGGGGGGGAGATAGCGCTGGCCGGTTTTTCGCCCCAGCACAGCAATGCAGGCCCACCCCACCGCAGCAGGCCAT
>CAYZVO010000299.1:0-8390 GCA_964481655.1 uncultured Enterobacterales bacterium
ACACGTCTCCGTTACGATTTCAACCCCGAGTCGCGTTCACGCTGGACCAGTACAAACCCTCGTTCCTCGACGCCGAGGAGGGGGAGCCCTGGAGTCAACAGACGTACAGCGATCTCGTTGAGATCCTCGAGGAGGTGGCAAAGGGCGGTAGGTTCTCGCGCTGCAACGAGTCGCAGCGTCATTGGGCGAGCGTGGTACTCAAGTTCCTGCAGAAGGCGGCATCTGATCAGGATCTCTCGCGGCTTCTCAAGCTGGCGCGAGAACTGGATTGAAAGCCTGGCTCGTTGCTCCGCCTCACTGCTACCCAGCAAGAAACGGCGACGCACCACCCCACCCCGTCACCACCAATTCATCCCGCGCACGACTCGCCGCCACGTACAGCAGACACCGCTGCCGGAGATCCCAGACCTTGCGATCCTCCTCGTTCAGCTCATGGAAAGCCCGCACCCGCAGGGGAACTAGCCCCTTCTGAACCCCGGAGAGCACCAGCCTGGGGAACTCGAGCCCCTTGAGGCGATGGAAGGTAGCACAGCGCACGCCTTGACCCTGTGAGGTCGCGTCCGACTCGATGACCGTCACAGGGATCCCACCCTCTTCGAGCGCGGACCGCATCTGCTCCACCAGTCGGTTTGTGGGAGCCGTCACGCAGACAGCCTCGGGAGGCGCGGTCTCGAGCCATCGCTTTACGGTCTCGACAACCACCCCCCGCTCCTCATCCGCCGTACCCATCAGATGCACCGTGGGCTCCGTGCCCACGCGAAGCGAGCGATAGCCGTCCAGGGAGTCGAGCCCACCATCCAGGTCATCGAAGCGCTGGCCGGTCAAGGCCCCCATGGCGAAGTCGCGGACCCTGGCGGTGGTCCGGTAGTTCACGCGCAGGCGCCTCGATCGTCCGCGGATCTCGATGCCACAGCGCCCCATACGGACAGGGTAGCCGTAGATCCGCTGGTGAGCGTCACCGACCAGGAACAGGTCGCCCGGACCAGCGGCGATCAGGGCGCGCAGGAACTTCAGCTCGGGCGCGCCGAAGTCCTGGACCTCATCGGCCAGGGCGGCGACGAAGCGCCTGGGAATCCGTCCTTCTACAAGGCCCTGCCGGAGAAGCCGGAACTGATCCGCGCTCTCCACGAGGTTTCGTTCGTCCAGCGCTGCGCGGTAGGCCTCGAAGACCTTCCAGGCTGCCTTGCGCTTGGACAGGGAAAGGCGCACGCCACGACCCTTTCGACGTGCTCGCAGGTACGGAAGCTCAGTCGCGATGTCCTGGGCCTGGACGACCTGCTCCCACTCGGCCCTGTAGAAAGACTCCGACAGGCCCAAGGACTCGTCGCGGAGCGCCTCGGTCCACGCTCGCTCGAGCTGGGCGCTCGTCGCCAGCCTCTTCCCGGTCCCGAACTCGTCCCACATCGCCGCTGCGAAGGCGTGCAGGTTCGAGACCTCGACCCGCTGCCGCTCCGATGCGTCGAGCAAGCAGCCCAGCTGGTGCGAGAGGTCAGCCGCGAGGTTCCGCGTGAAGGTGGTGACCAGTAGCCGGTCCTCCTCCGCGAGGAAGACTTCCGACACTAGGTGATGGGTCCTGTGTAGCAACGCAACCGTCTTGCCGGTGCCAGCCCCACCCAGCACGCGCACTGGGCCGTTGGCCTTCATGCGCACCAGCCGACGCTGGTCGGGGTGCAGGTAGAGGCGCCAGGCCTCGACGCTGCCGCTGAGCACGGCCTTCAGATCCTCGGGGGCGTCCACCACCAGGAAGGAGCGCTTGGACTCCGGGTGGTGCACGGCCGCCGCGAAGTCCGTGGTGTCGACGCCTTGCTCGGGCAGGCCACCCCGGTCGAGCTGATCGAGGGTCTCGTCCAGGGTGTGGCCGCTGGCGAGCAGGTACAGCCCGTCCGACGCCTCGGGGGGCAGGTGGGGTGCGAGCTCGTCCAGCTCCTCTTCGCTGGCCACGGCGCGAACAGCCGCGAGCAGGGCCTGGGGAAGGCCAAGGGCCAGGAGTGCCTCGTCGGCGTGGTCGTCGAACAGCCCACCAGCGAAGGCAGCGGACGTGGCTTCGGCCTGGACCACGTCGTAGACCTGCAGTGTGCCGATGGCGGGGTTGACCTCGAAGCGCTTGTGGGCGGCCCATGCACGGGCATCCGCCTCCAGCCCGATGTGCACGACGAGCAGCATGTCACCGCGCTCGGGGGCTATCACGGTGACGACCAGCTCTCCGTCACGGACGAAGCGGATCTTGTCGTCGTCCATGCCGTCGAGGCGCTCGAGGGGCCAGTCATCGTTCAGTGGCTCCGCTCGGAAGCGCTCGAGGAAAGCCGATGCCTGCTCCTGCAGCGCGGGCGACAGCCGCTGGTAGGCCGCCTCGATGCCGTGGTGGGTGGCGACCTGGGGCATCTCCATCAGGCGCAGCACCCGCTCCAATTCGGTCTCCGCGTGTTGTCGCTGGGCACGCTCGGCCTCCAAGGCCGCTCTGTTGAGGGCTTTGTCAGCCCGGCGTTCCTTCGCCCTGGGACGCTCGAAGGCGCCGGGCGGGGGAGGGGTTCGGCGCGTGTAGTTGGTCCAGTACCAGCGAACGAGCAGGCTGGCGGACTTGAGCATCCGCATCGCGTCGCTGTGGGAAGCGTCGCCGAAGGCATGGACGGCCTTGTTTCCCTCTCGTCGGAGCGTGTGGAGTGCATCCAGCGCCGATGGGTCGAGATCCGCAGACCGCTGCAGACGCTTCAGGCGGTCGAGCTGGCTCTCCTGGTAGATGGCCAGCCTGTGCTTGTCGAGCAGCTCGATGGACAGGCGCTCGCCGAACAGGCGCAGGTGGCTCATCGCGGCGCGAGCGTCGTCGGTGAAGGCGGCTTCGGAGGCCTGGCCGATCTCGGCCAGGTCGGGGAGGTGTGGCTCGAGGGGCGAGAAGTTGCTCATGTCGTTCTCGTGGCTTGGCGGATTTTGTCCAGCAGGTCTGCGGGCGTTACGGGCAGCAGCACGACATCCCAGCCCTCGGATCGGGCGGCGTCGATGTCAGCAGGCTCCACCTGGTCTGGGTGCACGACCGCGAGGTGGAGCCGGGGCCATGCCAGATCGGGGATGATCACCCCGGCCAGCTCGGGACGGTCGGCAGCGGGCAGCGGGAGGCCAGCCTCGGCCACGCTGCGGACGAGGTCGCGCGCGGCGTCGTCGAAGCAGCTCTCGAGCACAGCGTCGAGGTCGGCGTCGGAGCCGTAGGCCGGGGTGGGCCCATCTGCGGCGAGCCCGAGCTCCTCGAGCACGTCGAAGTCGTAGCTCTCGGGCTCGATGCCCTCAGTGGTGACGGCTTCGATGTTGGGGAGGAGCCAGGCGAGGTTGAGCGCCTGCAGTGCCGTTCGCCAGCTGCGTGCGAAGTCTGTGTCGGCCCTGCGCTCCGCGCTGTCGTCCAAGCGAAGCAGGATGTCGATGCCTTCTGGGTCGAACGACTTGAGGGCCGCGACCTTGGCGCGAACGAGCATGGCCAGATCGTCCGTGTGTTCCACGATGCCCCAGGTGGGGGTCGCGGTGCCCTGGACGAGGCCGGCGGGAGGTAGCGGTGAGAGCGACTCGGAGCTGCGGAGATGATCCTCGATCCGGAACAGGCCGTGGCCGTCCACCAGCCCACCGCTGCGGCCTGCGTGGGCCAGGCGCCCGCACACCATGGCCGCGATCCCCCGGGTCCAGTGGGCGCCGGGGTGCTCGAGGTAGGCGCAGAGCAGCTCCATCGGCGTCATCTTGGGCAGCCGAACCAGCGCGTCGCGGACCGCCTGGGGCAGCCCCTTGGCGGCGCGTGGAAACACCTTGGCCCAGATCGCCTCTGGTACTCCGACCAAGGCGTTGGGGGCGGGGCTCTTGGCGTTGGCAGAGAGGTCCTTCCAGTTGATTTGGAACAGGTGCCAGCCCAGGCTGGCTGCGACCTTGGACCGCTTGCGGAAGTCTGAGGTGATTCGACCTCGAGGCTGGTTGGGCTGCACGTGGGCGTCGCGCCCATCGCACTCGACGGCCACGTGTTCACCCAGCGCGGGGCCTTGGATGCCCGCGAACACGAAGTCGGTCCGCATGGGCTCGCCCGCGACGTCTGTCACCCACTGCTGTGGCTGCACCTTCCAGATGTTTTCACCGACGCGGAGTTCCCAGGCAGCGCCGCCGTCGACTGCTTGGAAGTGCTTGTCGTAGCGCACCTCCAACCACGCGATGAACTTCTCTTCCAGCTCGGACTCGAGCACGTTGGAGACGTCGGTGGAGGACAGGCCCCCAGGCACTGCCTCTGCGGTATGTCGGGCTCTCACGATGTCATCGAGGAGTTTCTCGGCCACGCTGCTCGAGAGGACGGGGAGGTGGCGCTGCGACTGCCTGGCGAACAGACACAGGTAGCAGCCATCGCGACCGCGCTCTCGGCAGGAGCAGGAGCGCAAGCCGTGCAGGGCGTCCTCGAGCAGCGCGAACACTGCTCGCCGCTGGCGGTACTCGCGGAGGTAGCCGGTGCCACCAGGGACGATGTCGAACAGCACCAGGAAGTGCTTACGCGCGTCGCGGTTGGTGCCCGCTGGCTCGCTCATGGTGGCGATCTGCAGGTGGATGGGCCGGCCGCCGAACTTGCGACGGAGCCCGAAGGCCACGGCGGCCTGGAAGGAGCGCAGCTTCTCCTCGACGTGCATCTCGGAGAAGGGGAGCAGGAAGCGCACCGCCTCGGACTGGACCTCGCGGAACAGGTACAGCGCCTCCCTGGGCTTGGTGTCGCTGTCCTTCTGCGGGCAGAAGGGGCTGTGCTCGTACGGGTTCCTGCGCGTGGCGGACTCTCGAGGGTCGCGCACGGTGCCGCAGTCCCGACAGGTGGGGAAGCCCTGAGCCGAGGCCGCTTCGCCAGCCACCTTGACCTTCGGGGAGTCCTCCAGCACGGCAGTGAGGCCCAGGTTCACCTCTGTGAGTGTCACCTCCTTGAGGTACTCGAAGCCGAAGCCCAGGTTGGGCAGCATCACGGCTTCGCCGTCCAGGTTCTCGGCCTGGACCTCGAAGAGCTGATGGATGTGGAAGCTCTCGCGAGAGCGCTCCTCGGTGTCGTCGGCCGTGGTGCTCCGGACCCGATCGGCGACAGAGCGCACCGTGTTCAGCGGCAGCATCGCCCGCACCTGCCCCTTGTCCACCCAATGGGGCTCCCCGCAGCGGGGGCAGGCTCCTTCCGCTGCGGGCTTTGTGGGGTCTACCGCCTTCGCGCAGTGGTGACAGGTGGGGCAGAAGCGCCAGTGCTGGATCCTCGCGGCCTTCGGGCCGAGGTCAAGCTCCCGGATCCGGACCTTGTGGCCCTCTGCGTAGAAGGTGTTGAACGGCGCCAGCTCCCGCAGCGCCCGGGCAGCGGGGCGCACGTACTCGCGCTTCTCGTAGGTGCGCTTCTTCTTACCCTTCTTACCGTCCTCATCAGTGTCCGAGCCGAGCCTGGAGTGCAGCTTCACCCCCGACTCCGGGAACGCGTAGTTGGGCAGGAGAGAAGCGTCGGCGAGCACGTTCAGCGGGTACTTGCCGCGCAGATCGTCGATCAGGTGACCGAGGGTGGCCCGGTAGTGCTTGAGATCACGCAGCTCCCGCTCCGCATCACCCACCGAGGTCGGATCGGCCTCGATCTTCTTCATCCTCGCCAAGGCCTTCTTGCGTTCGTTCTGGTAGTCCTTGATGTGGCGCAGGAGGTCATCGAAGGCGGCCTGGAAGGCTGCGTCGAGGCCGAACTCTGCGGACATGATCCATGCGGACAGCACGGCCTGCCCATCCTGGGTCAGCGTGGCGCCGAAGCGCTCTATGAACCCTCTCAGCAAGGCGTCCCTGTTGCCGACCAGGTGATCGAGGAACCGACCAGGGAACTGCTTGCGCCCCGACTCGCTGAGCACCAGGCTGGCCTTGCGCGGGATCGGTCCCGCCTCGGTGTCATCCCTCGCCCAGTGGTCCATGCACCAGGCCGAGAGCTGCCGCTGCAGCATGGACACGGCTCCCAGGAACACGCCGGGCGGATGGATGGCGCCGTCGAGCATCTGGGTCGGCTCGGCGTGGAAGTACAGGTCGTGAGGTTGAGCCGTGGCCAGCACGAAGACCATAGCGTTGCCGGTCTTGCGACCCGCGCGGCCGATGCGCTGCAGGTAATTCGCCGGGGTGGGCGGGACGCTACAGAGCATGGCTGCTGACAGGTCGCCGATGTCCACACCCATCTCCAGGGTGGGGGTCGCCACCAGCAGGTTGGGGGCCTGCGGATCCTCGGGCGTAGAACCGCGCAGGAAGCGCTCTTCGAGCTCCGTGCGGCGCTCGCGCGTCAACAGCCCCGTGTGCTCCCCGGGAAACACCCGTGTGGTGTGCTCGCGGTTGTACACATCGGCGTAGTACCCGGTGACCGGCTCGATCTTCTTCAGGTGCGCGACCGCGCGGAATGCCCATGAGGTCTTGCCGTCCGCCTGCTGGGCGTCGTCGGCCGAGACATGGAACACCCGGCCGCGGTGGCCGGACTGCACACAGCCCACCGCCCGGGTCAGCTGCAAGGCCTTCGGTTCCAGACCCCACACATCGACGCCGCTGGCGCCACGGACCGACGAGAGGATCCCTGCGCTGGTCAGGGCGTGCAGCGCCTTGCCGTAGATGCGCGCCAGCTCGTCGGGCCCTGGCTCGGGCCAGCGGAGGGACCTGCGCGCCCAGTCGCCGAACCAGCTGGTGCCAGCGCGGCGGCCGAAGGGTGACTGGAACACGTCCCGCTTGGGACGGGAGCTGACGAACCGGATGCGCTTCGAGTGTGGCCCTACCGGGCTCATGTGGGGGTTCTTGCCCTTGGACAGCAGGTAGCGGTTGCCGTCCTGCTTCACGTAGCGCTCGAGGTACTTGTGGTGGATCGCGCCCATGTGGCGCATGCGGTGGAGCAGGCCCCGCAGGAAGTGGGCCGGCTCGGCTTCGACCTTGGCCTCGCCCTGCTCGCGGTACCAGGCCTCGAACTCGGTCGCGGCCTGGGCGAAGCGCACCGGGTCCACCGCGACAGTCGAAGCCGCCGAACGCTCGAGGCTGCGACCGATGGCGGCCATCAGGCCGAACTCGCGGGTGAATTCCCAGCCCAGGCGCTTGCGCAGGATGTTCCAGAGCTTGGTGTGGCGCCCCTTGCCCAGCTCCTCGACGTAGCGCTCGTACTCGGGCAGTTCGCGCAGGTCGGGGGGCAGGAAGGCGGCGACGTAGGCCAGGTCGCCCAGCCTGGATCGCCAGTGGTCCTCGAAGGCCTTGGCGGCGTTGTCGAGTGGCAGCGGGTCATGGATCGCGATGACCGACTGCATGGCCGTCCGCAGGTGAATGCGGAAGGTTCGACCACCGAAGAAGCCCGCACGGTGGCAGGCGTCCTGGACCGAGTCGGTGAAGGCCAGGAGCTTCTTGTCCTGGTTCATCGGGCTTTGGTAGAGCTGGGTCACGGTTACGGCGGAGAGGCTCGCCGCTCGTGCGCCCACGATGGACAGCGCGTCGTCGGCGCCGCAGGCGGGACAGCGGGCCGCGAAGCGCTTGCGGCCGCTCCATTCCTTGGTCGTGGTCTCGAGCAGCACTGGGACACCACAAGGCTTCCCAGCGTTGTCGGTGGGCACATCGCCATGGAGCGTGCCTGCGGCGGGATGCAGCCAGTGGACCATCTCCCCCGGGCGGGCTTCCCGCTCCAGGGGGCGAGGCCACACAAAGCGCGCATCGCGGTGCGCCTGCATCCACGCCTGACCGACCGCGCTGGGCGAGAAGGTCAGCTTGGCCTTCTGACGGTCGGCTTCGGTCTGCACCGCAGCCAGCCCGTCGATACCGCACTCCCGACAGTGGGCTTGGGGCGCGTACAGCCCTTCGGGGCGCGCCTGGCCCGGGATGTCCGTCCACCAGGCGAAGCGGTGGGGGCGGATCTTCCCGTCTTGTTGGTCTGGCAGGGCTCGCAGCAGGCGCGTGAGCTCCCGACACCACAGCTGGACCTGCACAGTGAGCAGGGGGCGGGGTGTGCCGCCCACGTCACGCCGGGCGTGGCTCACCAGGCCCAGGAAGCTGGACAGGAGCAGGCGGCGGGTGGGCTCTGATCGTTCAGCCCAGCCTTCGACCCGCTCAGCGAGCGCGGCGTCCACCATGGCGAAGGAGGCAGGCCGCTGTGCGCTGACGGCGAGGAGGTGGTTCAGCAGGGGGTGGGAGCGAAGCGTCGTTCCCAGCGCGAGGGACTCGAGGGTGTCACCGAGCCAGGCCAGCTGCTGGGCATCCAGCCAGGTCTCAGAGTCCTCGTAGGTGTCTGGATCGAGCGCGGCGTCATCGACGCCAGGAAACGCTGGACCTTCGCGGGTAGGCAAGAGAAAGGCCGCGCGATCCTCTCTCTGCTCTCGGACGACGTGCTCGGGCTCGAAGGACTCGTCGAAGACCTCATGGGCGAAGCTCGCCAG
>CAYZVO010000300.1:0-7951 GCA_964481655.1 uncultured Enterobacterales bacterium
GGCCGGGGTTGCTGGTGGGGTCGTCGTCCTCGCAGTCGCCGAAGGCCTCGACGTAGCCGTCGGGCTGCTCGCAGGCGGTGAGCTCCTCGGCCTGGTAGCCCCAACCGTCCCCGTCCGCGTCGGCGTACCAGGTGGCGGCGTCCACGGCGTCGTTGTCGATGCTGCCGTCGCAGTCGTTGTCGATCCCGTCGCAGATCTCGTCGGCGCCGGGGTTGATGGCCGCGTCGCTGTCGTCACAGTCGTCGTCGGTGGTGAAGCCGTCGCCGTCGGCGTCCACCGGCTCCACCGCGGTGTCGTCCGGTGGGGTGACGGTGTCGGTGTCGGGCTTGTCGGGGTCGGTGCGACAGGCGGAGAGGGCGAGGACGAGCGTGGCGAGGACGACCGGGCGCATGATGACCATCCGGGGCGAGGGGGCTGAGGCCAGGGTTACACCCTCTCATCGCATCCACAAGACGGGAGCCTGGCATGGCCGTACCCACGCTCACCCCCTCGTCGGTCCTCGCGCAGCGCGCGGCGCGTCAGGGCCTCGCTGGCCAGCCCTTCGATGGAGATCTGCCGGCGCTGGCCCGCGCCATCGTGGGCCTGCACGCCACCGAGCCCACCAGCATCTACCTGTCGGCGCACGCCCGCCAGGCGGCGTTTGATCGGCCCGCGGTCGAGCGCGCGCTGTTCGAGGACCGCGCCGTGGTGCGCTGGCTGGCCATGCGCCGCACCCTGTGGGTGGTGGCCGTCGACGACGTGCCCCTGGTGCACCAGGCCTGCGTGCCCCGGCTGCTGGGCCCCGAAGAGCGGCGCCTGCACAAGCTGATGGTGCTGGGTGAGCTGTCGGACCATGCCGGCGCCCCCGCCCGGGCGGCCCAGATCGAGGCCGACATCCTGCGGGTGGTGGGCGAGCTGGGCCAGGCCTTCGGCACGGACATCTCCGCCCGCGTCCCCGAGATGAAGACCACCTACCCCTACGCCCTGGACAAGCCCTACGGCGGCCACTTCTCCCTGGGCTCCCGCATCAACGGCGTGGTCTGCATGCGCGGCGGCGTGGTGCGGGCCAGGCCGAAGGGGGGCTGGCGCTCGAACCAGTACAGCTACGCCCTGCGCGATGCCTGGCTGCCCGGCGTGGACCCCGAGGGCGTGGACCCAGCCGCGGCCCGCTCCTCCCTGGTCCGCCGCTACCTGGACGCCTTCGGGCCGGCCAGCCTGAACGACATCCAGTGGTGGACGGGCTTCACCAAGGGCCAGGTCAAGGCGGCGGTGAAGGCCCTGGGCCCCGCGCTGTCGCCGGTCCGGGTGGCCGGAGAGCAGGGCGAGCAGCTGGTCCCCGCCGATGATCTGGACGCCATCGCCGCCAGCGAACCCCTGGACCAGGCCTGCGTCACCCTCCTGCCCACCCTGGATCCATGGGTCATGGCCACCAAGCACCGCCGCCGCATCATGGGCGCCGACGGCTACGCGCTGCTGCACGATCGCAACGGCAACGCCGGGCCCAGCATCCTCGCTGGGGGCCGCGTGGTGGGCGGCTGGGTCCAGCGCAGCGACGGGCGGGTGGTCTGGCGCCTCTTCGACGAGCTCGGCAGGGAGGCCACCGGAGCCCTCGAGGCGGCCGGCGCGGCCATGGAGGTCTACCTCGCCGGAGAGCGGGTCATGCCCAACTTCCCCACACCCCTGATGCGCGAGCTGCGAAACTGACCCGCTGGTCGTTGGTGGGGCTCCCGAGAACCCATTAGGGCGACGCGGGGTCGGGTCGCGCAGGTGGACCGGTCGAACTGCCGGTCCCGTCGACTGGGGAGGTCTGTCACCGTGGGCGCACGCCGCTACCTCATCATCTCGGACACGCACCTCTCGGACGTCGAGGAGCACGCCGACGGCTGGAAGCGCTTCAAGAGCGCTGGTTTCTTGCGTGACCGCCAGCTGCTGGAGCTCACCCGCCGCTTCGCGGCCGAGGCCCGCCCTGGCGAGGAATCGGTGCTGGTGCTCAACGGGGACATCTTCGACTTCTGCATCACCACCCGCGTGCCGGAGCGTCCCCCCTGGAGGATGCGGCGCCGGGAGCGCACCCGGGGCTTGGAGCCCTCGGAGCCCAAGGCGGCGTGGAAGCTCGCCGTGATCCTGGAGCAGCACCCCGAGTTCCTCACCGCCCTGGCCGAGCTGCTGGGGGCCGGTCACCGGGTGGTCTACGTGCTGGGGAACCACGATCACGAGCTGCACTGGCCCTCGGTGCAGGCCGTGCTCGAGGCCGCGCTGCGGGACCGAGCCTGGGACCTGGGGCTGGACCCGGCCACCTGCACCATCCGCTACGAGCCCTGGTTCTTCTACGACCCCGCCGGCCTGTACGTGGAGCACGGCCACCAGTACGACATCTACTCATCCTTCCCCCACATCCTGCAGCCCACCGCCACCCTCGACGGCGAGGAGATCCTGGCCCTGCCCCTGGGGGGCTTCTCCAATCGCTACCTGGTGAGCATCCTGGGCTTCTTCAACCCGCGCAGCACCGACTACATCTGCAACCTGCCGGGGTATGTCGCCCACTGGCTGCGCTACTACGCCTTCTCCCGACGCAGCATCCTGGTCGGTTGGTTCCTGGGCACCATGATGGTGTTGGTGCGGGTGATGCGGCTGCGGGCCCGGCTCTGGACACAGGCCCAGGGCCACGCCCAGGCCCTGAAGGAGACCGCGCGGCGTCAGGGGCTGCCCTGGACCACCGTCTGGAGCCTGGACCAGCTCAAGCCCGTCCCCATCTACTTCCGCACCTTCCGCATCCTGCGGGAGTTCTGGCTCGACCGGGTGGGCCTGGTGGCGGGGCTGGTGGGGTTGGTGGCGGCGGCGTTCACGCTGCTGCCGGGGCCGCCGCTGCTGCGGCTGATCCCGCTGCTGCTCGGGGCCGTCCTCACCGTGGTGCTCTACGAGCGCAGGGTGGCCACCAGCGGCGTGTTCGCCGTCAACGAAGAGGCGCCCGGCTACGCCCGCGCCATCACCGAGCTGCTCCCCGCGCGGGTGGTGGTGATGGGCCACACCCATCAGCCCGCCCTCATCCGCCTGGGTGCCGATCGCACCTTCGTCAACACCGGGACCTGGGCGCCCATGTTCACCTGGCGAGGCTGGTTCGGACAGGACCCGGGGAGCCGCCATGCGTTCTTCGTCAGCTTCGACGGGGAGCAGATGAGCATGGACCTGCAGGTCATCCCCGACGAGCCGGGGGCAAAGCCCGTCTCGATGGTGCCCATCCCCGCGCCCGATCGCCGCTACCAGGTGGACGAAGAGCAGCCCCTGGGTGCGCCCCGCCGCGGTCGGTCCCGGACGGCCTAGTGGGCCTCGCTCGGCGCCGCGACCTCGGGGTCGACCTCGATCTTGGGCCATGGACGGCCTATGGACCCTGCACCCCACGCGAGGTGAGCATGTCCGCTCCAGAGACCGGCATCACCCAGAAGCGCTACAGCCCTGAGCCCTTCCTGGACTGGTTCACCCTGGTCACCGCGGCCGCGCGCACGGTGTTCTCGTCCCGCTGGCCTCAGAACTGGCGGCGCTTCAAGTTCCTGTTCCTGTTCACGGTGCTCTGGCCTTGGCTCAAGCTGTTCGCGTTCCCCTGCCTGATGTTGGACTACATCCTCTACCCGGGCTTCCACAAGATCCCGGTCAAGGAGCCCCTGTTCATCGTGGGCAACTGGCGCACCGGCAGCACCATGCTGTACCGGAACATCGCCCGGGACACCGACAACGTCGCCTGCTTCACCTTCCTCGACGCCTTGCTGCCTGCCATCTGCATGAAGCGGGCCGTGGCCCGGCTGCAGCGCATCGACCGCTGGCTGGGGGGCTGGGGCGCAAAGGTCGGGGCCAAGATCGATGACCTGTTCCTGGCCGAGTACTCCCGCATCCACCCCATGGGCTTCATGCTGCCGGAAGAAGACGAGCACGCCCTGCTGGTCGATCTCTGCTCGGCCTCGATGTTCGAGCTGTTCCCCATGGTCAAGCGCTTCCGGCGCCTGTTCTTCGTGGACCAGGAGATGCCGCGGCTGCAGCGCGAGTTCGTGATGCAGCGCTACGCCAAGCTGGTGCGGCGCCAGCTGTACCACCTGGGCCCCCACAAGCGCTTCGTGGCCAAGAACCCGCTGTTCACCCACAAGATCAAGTCCCTGGCCACCCACTTCCCCGACGCCAAGTTCGTGCACCTGGTGCGCAACCCGGTCAACACCGTGGTCTCCACCGCCAGCCTGTTCCACTTCGTGTGGCATGAGACCGGGGCGTTGCCCCCCGACCAGCAGGACATGGACACGGTGATGGAGTTCTGCCACGAAGGCTACCAGCACGCGGCCCGCTGCGGTGGTGAGCTCGAGGACTCCCGCTGGGTGAACGTGCGCTTCCAGGAGCCCATCGGCGACCCCGAGGGCACCATCCGGATGCTCTGGGAGCGCTTCGGCTGGCCGGTCAACCCCAACCTGGCCGATGTGCTCGCGACCGCCAGCACGCGCCAGAAGAAGTGGCGCAACAAGCACACCTACACACCCGCTCAGTTCGGGCTGACGGAATCCGGGATCTACGAAGACTTCCGGTATGTGTACGACGAATACGGCTTTCCGCCGCCGGCCGAGGTGGCGGCGACCTGACCGGGCGCAGAGGCCCGGCGACATCGTCACCGGGCAATATGCGGGGGACTGACAAGATTGTTAGTGCGGCGCCGTCTTCTGACCGGCGAGCACCATGAAGATGAACAAGATGAGCAAGGAGCCCATCCTGGACTGGTTCACCCTGGTGGGGTCCTGCGCCCGCACCGTGGTGACCGCCAAGTGGCCCCAGAACGCGCGACGCCTCGTGTGGCTGTTCGCGTTCGGCCTCGGCTGGCCCCTGATCAAGCTGGCCAGCCTGGTCATGATCCTGATGGACTACATCTTCTACCCCGGCTTCCGGAAGGTCGAGGTCAAGGAGCCCCTGTTCATCGTGGGCAACTGGCGCACCGGCTCCACCCTGCTGTACCGGACCCTGGCCCGGGATGACCAGAGCGTCTCCTGCTTCACCATGCTGGACGCCTTCTGCGTGTCCATCGTCATGAAGCGCGTGGTGGCCATGGTCTGGCGCGTCGATCGCGCCCTGGGGGGCTTCCTCTACAAGGGCCTCGAGGCCTTCGACGAGGTCTTCCTGCGCGAGTGGTCCCGCATCCACGACACCGGCTTCCTCAAGCCGGAAGAAGACGACCACGTCCTGTTCCTGGACTTCGCCTCGGGCGCGGTGTTCGAGCTGTTCCCCATGGTCCGCCGCTTCCGCCGCCTGTTCTTCGTGGATCGCGAGATGCCGAGCATCCAGCAGGAGTTCGTGATGCAGCGCTACCACAAGCTGGTCAAGCGGCAGCTGTACCACCAGGGCCCGCACAAGCGCTTCGTCTCCAAGAACCCCATGTTCACCCACAAGATCGCGTCGCTGTCCAAGCAGTTCCCGGACGCCAAGTTCGTGCACCTGGTGCGCAACCCGGTCAACACCGTGGTCTCCGCCGCCAGCATGATGCACTTCGTCTGGCACGAGACCGGCGCGCTGCCTCCTGGCGAGCAGGACATGGAGACCATCCTCGAGATGGTGCACAGCGGCTACCAGCACGCCCACCACTGCCGCGGCTTCATCCCCGAGGAGAACTGGGTCGATGTGCGCTTCGACGATCTGGCGGCCGACCCGGGCGGCACCGTGCGGATGCTCTACGCCCACTTCGGCTGGGAGGTCCCCGACAGCCTCGAGAACGTGCTCACCACCGCCGGCAAGCGCCAGAAGAAGTGGAAGACCAAGCACAGCTACACCCCGGAAGAGTTCGGGACGAGCGCGGAAGAGATCTACGAGCAGTTCGCCTACGTCTACGAAGAGCACGACTTCCCGCCCCCCGAGGCCGCCGCGAGCTAGCCAGCCCCTCGTCTGGGTTCACCACAGTGCGCGGCTGTCTACGGTTAGGGTGTTTGTATGCGCCCCTTCCTCCCCCTGCTGATCCTCCTGACCGGCTGCTTCGAGCTGGGGGAGGCCGTGGGGGATCTGCGGGCCGAGGTGGCCCCTGCTGTTGCTGAGCGCCCGGTGCCAGGGCTCGATCTGCTGAGGGACGGTGAGGCCGCGCGCATCGTGCGGGCCAACGGGCTCGCGTCCCTGTCCCAGCTGCCCCACTACAGCCTCGATCTGTCCATCTCGGACATCGAAGGTCGCTACGAAGGGCAGGGGAGCATCCGCTTCACCAACACCAGCGGCCGGCCCCTCGCGCGGTTGCCGCTGCTGCTGCACCCCAACGCCCCGGCCGAGGGGGGCGCCCCCGCCAGCGGCACCATCGCCGTGCACGAGCTGCGCTGCGCGCCCCCCGGCCCCGGCTGCAGCTGGACCCAGCCCAGCGCCACGGTGGTGGAGCTGAGCCTGGCCCAGCCCCTGGCCCCGGGCGCCGAGTTGAGCATCGAGACCCGCTTCGGCGGGCGACTTCGTCGCCTCGCGGCGTCCTCCAACGACGTCTTCGCCCAGTCCATGGGCGGCATGGGCCAGCTGGGCGCGCCGGTGGGCGTGGCCGACTACGGCCTGCTCGGGGCCGGGGACGACCTCCTGACCGCCGCGTCGGCCTACCCCATGCTGGCCCCCATCGTCGACGGCGAGCCCGTGGTCCAGCGCCCCAGCGCGGTCGGTGACCTGGCCTGGAACCAGCTGGGGGTCTTCGACCTGCGGGTGGTGACCCCGGCGGGGCTGGACGTGGTCACCAACCTGGTGGACCAGCCCGCCGAGCTTCTCGAGGGCGAGGCCCAGCTCACCCGCTGCGCCGGTGCCGGGGTGCGCGACCTCGTCATCGTCGCCTCCCGCAGCTGGCAGGTCGAAGAGCGCGTGCAGGACGGTGTGACCCTGCGCTCGTGGTTCCTGCCCCAAGACGCCGCGGCCGGGCGCGCGGCCCTGGACAGCGCCGCGGCCTCCCTCGCCGTGTTCAGCGAGCTGCTCGGGCCCTACCCCTACACCGAGCTGGATGTGGCCGAGGCCACCCTGGTCGGGGGCGCCGGCGGCGTGGAGTTCTCGGCGATGGTGCTCGTGGCTGGGTTCCTGTACCGCGACCCCGCCGGCTCCCAGTCGCCCATGGCGTCCCTGATGCAGCTGTGGGGTTCCATCGGCATGGGGGACATGTCCGCCGAGATGGGCGGGATGCTCGACGGTCAGCGGCGCTTCGTGGTGGCCCACGAGCTGGCCCACCAGTGGGTCCCGGGCCTTGTCGGCACCGACAGCCAGGAGCACCCCATCGTGGATGAGGCCCTGGCCCAGTACCTGGCCGGCCGGGTGGCCGAGGCCAGCCTGGGGCCCCAGGCCGGCGCCGACGAGCGCGATCGCAACGTGCTGCTCAACTACGCCCTGTTCCGGCTGCTGGGTGGCCCCGACGCCACCGCCGGGCGGCCCACCGCGGCCTTCGGCAGCACCCTCGAGTACGGGGCGCTGGTCTACGGCAAGGCCCCCTACCTCTACCTGGCCCTCGAGGAGCGCCACGGTCGGGCGGCGGTGGACCGTGCCTTGAGGCGCGCGGTGGAGGAGCTGGCCTGGGGCATCACCGACACCGACGGTTGGATCGGGGCCCTCGAGCGGGGCGGCCTGAACCAGGCCGGCGGCGCGGCTCAGCGCTGGTGGACCGAGGCCCACGGCGACGAGGATCTGGGCATCGACGAGGACGGCCGCGTGGCCGTGCGCCTGATGTTCGGCGAGCAGATGGCGGCCCAGCTGGATCAGAGCCTGGCCATCACCGGCATGAGCTTCGGCGATCTGCTGCGCATGATGATGGGCGGGATGCCCACCGCCGTGCCCTACCAGCCCGGCACCCCCAGCCCCGAGGACATGCTGCGCATGCTGGAGGGGATGTGAGCGAGCAATCCTCCCCCCTCTCCCCCGGGGGGAGAGGGCGCCCCCGCGCGGCGGGCGCGGGGGGGTGACAGCCGGGGGTGGGAGGCCGGGGCCGCGGGGCTGCGCAAGCTCGTGCGCCGCG
>CAYZVO010000301.1:0-7902 GCA_964481655.1 uncultured Enterobacterales bacterium
GGGGGGGGGGGGGGGGGGGGGGGGGGGGGGGGGGGGGGGCGGGGGGGGCGCGGGGCGGGGGGGGGCCTGAGGCTCGGGCTTGGGCTGTGCCTGCTGCTTCTTCAAGTCGGCGAACATGTCGGCCATGACGGGCTCCTGCTTGGACTCAGGGGGTGGCGTAGCCCTGGGGGTGGCGCTCGTGCCAGCGCCAGGCGGTCTCGACGATGGCCTCTGGGCTGGCGAACTCCGGGGCCCAGCCCAGCTCGGAGCGGACCCGGGCCGAGGTGGCCACCAGGCGGGCGGGATCGCCGGGGCGCCGAGGGGCGTCCACGGCGGGGATGGGGTGGCCGGTGATGGCGCGGGCCACGTCGATCATCTCGCGCACGGAGGTGCCCTCTTCCACACCCAGGTTGTAGGTGCGGGTGCCGCCGCCGTCGGCCAGGTGCTGGGCGGCCAGCAGGTGGGCCTGGGCCAGGTCGCAGATGTGGACGTAGTCGCGGATGCAGGTGCCGTCGCGGGTGTCCCAGTCGGTGCCGAAGATGGAGATCTTGTCGCGCTGGCCCAGGGCGACCTGCAGCAGGATCGGCACCAGGTGGCTCTCGGGGCTGTGGTCCTCGCCGATCTCGCCGGACGGGTGGGCGCCCGCGGCGTTGAAGTAGCGCAGCCGCACCGAGCGCAGGCCCCAGGCGGCCTCGCAGTCGTCGAGCACGTGCTCGAAGAAGCGCTTGGAGCGACCGTAGGGGTTGGTGGGGACCGTCGGGTGGTCCTCGTCGATGGGCAGGCGCACCGGCTCGCCGTAGGTGGCGGCGGTGGAGGAGAAGATGAAGCGGTCCACGCCGTTGCGCTTCATGGCCTCGAGCAGCTCCACCGATCGGGACAGGTTGTTGCGGTAGTAGAACAGCGGTTCGTCCACAGACTCCCCGACCTGCGCGAACGCGGCGAAGTGCATCACGGCGTCGTAGCGGTGGGCGGCGAACAGCTCGTCCAGCAGGGCGCCGTCGCCCAGGTCGCCCTTCACCAGCAGATCAGACGGCACCGAGGCCGCGTGCCCGCGGCTCAGGTCGTCCAGGACCGTGACCTCGTCCCCCCGCTCGAGCAGGGTTCGCACCATGTGGGAGCCGATGTAGCCGGCGCCGCCGACGACCAAGTAACGAGCCATGTTTCACCTCGTGCAGAAGCCCTATCCAGCTTCGATGAGGCGTTCCCGTGGCGGCGCCCACTTGTCAGCAAACCGTCCAGCGCTCGCAAAGAGAATGTGTGGCGGGAACCCGTGGGCACCCGGGTGGTCGAACCCCCACGAACCCGCCGCGCTCACCCCCCGAGAGGACGCGAACGACGCCCCATATCAGGCCGCTGTGCGGCCCGGAGGACACCACCATGCTCAACCCCCCCCCGTGGACCACCCCCCCTGTCAGCGAGACCCCGCCCCAGCCGGATCCCGGCGAGGACGCCCTGGAGTTCGTGCTGCGCGCCGAGCGCGGAAGCGGCGACATGGGCATCGACCGCAGCCGGCCCGACGTCGTGGAGATCGCCCAGGTCTGGCACGACATCGTGCTGGACGTGCAGCACCACGCCGCCGGTGAACAGCCGGTGACCATCGGCTCCAGCACCGGCTACCGCTGGCGGATGCTGGGTATGCCCCTCGGCTGGGTTCCCGAGGGCTTCGCCCGGGTCGCCTGGATGCTGGCCCCGATGCTGAGCGAAGCTCAGCAGGAGCGGCGCACGGACTTCTACCACCCCTCCGACACGCTGCCGGACCAGGACTTCTCCTTCGTGCGCTGGGACAGCGGCGAGCCCGCCTGCCACGTGGCCCCCGGCTGGACCGGCTTCGTGGAGCGCGACGGTGTGCGCCGCTCCCTGCGCGCGCTGCGGGACGCCGGTGAGCTGGCCCACGACGGCGACGGCTGCGCGGTGCTGCCCCTGACCCCGGGCACCCGCGCGGTGGTCGAGACCGGCCGCGGCACCTTCGCCCTGCACCTGGTGCCCCCGGGCAAGCGGGTGATGACCCGGGCGCGGGATCGGGTGGACGGCCCCTTCGCCGCCTTCCTGGCCTCGTCCATCTTCGTGGGCGCCATGTGCGGCATCCTGATGGCCACCTCGCCGGCCACCATGGACGTGGACACCATCGAGCTGCCCGCCCGCTTCGCCGAGATCTTCCTGCAGGACCCGGTGGTGGAGCGCCACAACGACCAGCCCGACAAGGTGGCCCAGGTGGAAGAGGGCGCCAAGGCCAAGCGGGAAGAGGGCAAGATCGGCCGCAAGGACGCCGAGATGGAGCGCGCCAAGGGCGACAAGGTCGAGCTGGCCAAGGCCCAGGTCGACAAGGAGATCGCCGAGAACGCCGGCGTGCTCGGCGCCCTGCGCGACGGCTCGGAGCTGGATGGCGTGATGGGCAGCGCCGGTCTGTCCCAGGACATCCTGGGCGGCATCGGCGGCCTCATCGGCGCCAAGGGCAACCAGTACGGCAGCTACGGCCTGTTCTCCCGCGGCTCGGGCCTGGGTGGTGGCGGCACCGCCTACGGTGTGGGCGGCCTGGGCACCAAGGGCAAGGGCTCCGGCGACAGCAACTACGGCACCGGCGACGGCATCATGGGTGGCAAGCGCACGGGCGATGTGGTCAGCATCGGCGGCGAAGGCATCCAGATCGCCGGCATGGACAAGGCCCTGGTGGACGCGGTCATCCGACGCCACCTGCAGTCCATCCGCTACTGCTACCAGCGCGAGCTGCAGCGGGACCCCGGGCTGACCGGCAAGGTCACGGTCCGCTTCGTCATCGCCAACGACGGCTCGGTCTCGAACGTCAGCACCAAGAGCAGCACGCTGGGCAGCCCGGCGACGGAGTCCTGCATCAACGGTCGCTTCTACAAGATGGACTTCCCCAAGCCCAAGGGCAAGGGCATCGTCATCGTGAGCTACCCCTTCCTGTTCGCGCCGGGCTAGTCCTGCAGAGCCCAGCCTTCGGGCCCGGTTCTCCCTAGTGGGGGGACCGGGCCTTCAGCGCGTCGCGTCTGCTCCACCCCAATTCCCCGCCCCAGCGCAGCACCACCGCGGCGGAGACGATCATGTTCTGGTGGAGCTCGAGGGTGGTGGACTTCTGCGTCTCGACGAACTGGAGCTGCTCGACCAGCAGCCGCCCCCGCAGGCGCGGTCGGCCCGCCTCCGCGTAGAGGCCGAACACCATGGTGGGGTGCCGCTGGTCCCGGGTGGCCTCGGCGTAGGGGTCGCCTTCGTCATCCAGGGCCTGCAGGTTGTCCGAGGTGCGCACCATGCCGAAGCCGGTGCGCAGCCCGACCAGCCCCTCGGCCCGCTCGGTCGTGAAGGTCACCGGGGTCCAGTGCGCGGCCAGGTCCGCCTGCCAGTGCTTGCGGGAGCTGATGGTGCGCACGCCGTTCTCGTCGGCCAGCTGGATGGCCAGCGGCGTGAGATCGTCCCAGCCGCCGATGCGGTACCAGGCCCCGCCCGCGGCGACGTGGAGGATGGGCGCGAGGGGGAGCTCGAGGGTGCCGCCCAGGCCCTTCTGGACCAGGAGGGGATCGTTGACGTGGACCCGGGGACCGATGGTGATGGCGGCGGGGGTGGGTGGGCCGTCCCGCGGGATGCGTGGGCGCGCGGCCCAGCGCGCCGCCCAGTCGATCTTCGGGATCTCGCCGCCCCAGCGCAGCACCGCCCCGGAGGAGACGATCAGGTCCTTGTGAAGCTCGAGGGAGGTTGACGAGATGGTCTCGACGAAGCGCGCCTGCTCGACGCTCACCCGGCCCCGCAGGCGCTCGCCGCCCATGTCCCAGTACAGGCCCCAGACCATGGTGGGGTGCAGCTGGTCCCGGGTGGCCTCGGCGTACTCGTCGCCCTCCTGTTGCAGGGCCCGCAGGCTGTCGGAGGTGCGCACCACGCCGAAGCCGGTGCGCAGGCCCACCAGCCCCTCCATCCGGTCGGTGGTGACGGTGAACGGGGTCCAATGGGCGGCGAGCTCGGCGCGCCAGTGTTTGCGGGAGACCGTGGGCCGAACGTCGTTCTCGCGCCCCAGCTGGATGGAGAACGGCGTCAGGTCGTCCCAACCGCCGATGTGGAACCAGCTGCCGGACGCGGCCACCTGCAGGATAGGGGCGATGGGGACCTCGAAGGTCGCGCCCAGCCCCTTCTGGATGATGTAGGGGTCGTTGACGTGGACCTGGGGACCCAGCCAGAGGGTGTACGGGGCGGGCTGCGCCCCCTGCGCGCTGGCCATGAGCGCCCAGATGGCGAGGCCGATCACGACTCCCCCTCGCCGTAGAGCTGGACCTGGGACACCGGCTCGTCCGGGTCGTCGCTGTCGATCAGGATGTTGGCTTCGGCGATCTCGCCCGGGTCGGGAGCGAAGATGACCTCGAACTGGGCCGAGCCACCCGGTGAGACGAGCACCGATGTGATCGAGCAGAGCAGGAAGGGCGCGCTGGGGTCGTCCAGCTCGATGTTCTGGATGTGGAGGTCGGCCTCTCCGATGTTGCTGATGGTGACGAAATCCACCCACTCGTCGTCTCCGACTGTCACGACCCCAAAGTCGATCTCCTCCGGCTCCACTGCGATGTCGGGGACCTCGTCGTCGGGGAGGTCCTTGATGCCCCCGTCGTCCTCGTAGACGGTGCGCTCTCCGTAGTCGCAGCCCAGGCACAGCAGCACCCAGGCTGAGAGCAGGCTCCGGAGCACCCCCTGCAACATCGCGTCCTCCCTGTGTTGTCGGGTGTTCACATCATACCAGTGTCGCCAGGGGCCCGATGTCGATCGTTGTCTGCTTGCGGTGGGCCTACCGACGAGCCAAGCTCACCCCGTGAGCTGCTTCATCTCCCCCATCCCCGATCCCGAGCGCCTGGTCCGGGACAACACCCGGCTGGCCTCGCCGCCGCTGGTCCCCGAGCTGCGGCTGCACCTGGTGACCGCCGACTGCCCATGGTGGCGTTCGACCCCCGAGGATCTGGAGCTGCTCGGCGTGGACGAGCCCTTCTGGGGCTTCGCCTGGGCTGGGGGGCAGGCCCTCGCCCGGCATCTGCTGGATCACCCGGAGCTGGTGGCCGGAACGCGCGTGCTGGACTTCGGCGCGGGCTGCGGCATCGCGGGGCTGGCGGCGGCCCGGGCCGGGGCGGCGAAGGTGCTGGCCAACGACATCGACCCGGTCTGCGAGGCGGCCTGCCGGCTCAACGCGGCGGCCAACGGGCTGACCATCGGCACCGAGACCCGGGACCGGGTGGGGGAGTCCGTCGATGTCGACGTGGTGCTGGCCGGCGACATGACCTACGACGTCTACCTCACCGCCCGGGTGGTGGCCTGGTTCCGTCAGCTGGCCGCCCAGGGTGTGCTGGTGCTGGTGGGGGATCCAGGCCGCGGCTTCCTCGCGCCATGTGAGCTCGACCTCGTCGCCTGCTACGACGCGCCGGCGGACAACGACCCGGACGGGCGCTGGCTGCGCCCGACCTCGGTGTTCCGCGTCTCCCCCCTGTGACGGACGGCTACTCGTCGAAGGTGCCCACGGAGCGCTCGACGGTCTCCATGGCGTAGACGTCGAAGTTCAGCTCGTGATCGGCCACCTTGAGGCGCAGCTGCTCGGCCTGGGCCTCGTTGAGGAACATGCGGGCCTCGAACAGCTCGAGGGAGGCCAGGTGGATGTCTTCTGCCGCGGAGATCAGCTGCAGCTGCAGGGCGTCGGTCTGGTTGGAGGCGTCGGTGTTCCAGCTGGCCACCAGATCGCGGTAGTGCTCCATGGCGTGGAAGTGGGTCAGCCAGGCGTCCACCAGCTCGGGCTGGGTGTCCTGCTGCATCGCCATCATGCGGGCCCGGATCAGCTGGGTCTCGTACTTCTCCTGGTCGCGCTCTTTCACGGTCTTCAGCCAATCCCAGTACGCGGGGAACTCCTTGGCCACGAGCTGCTCGGCCCAGACCCGGTCGAACCAGGGGATCGCCATGGCGGTGGAGGGGATGCAGAGGGCGAGGGCGGCGATGAGCAGCTTGCGCATGGTTGGCCTCGGGTGCGGTGGTGACGAGGAGAGTGTGGCGCGACCGGCCACCACCGGCAAGGGGTGGGGCCGTGTGGATGGATCGCGTGCGATCACGCTCACCACCCGGACACCTCCATAGTGGACGGGGGTGGCCCTGTGGATCCCCTGCTTCGCGAATCGGTTCCGACGTTAGGGGATCGACCCCTTCCGAACGGAGCGCCCATGGCCGGACCCCGCCGCTTCTCCCGCGTCGTGGGCTTCGACGACGAGCCCTTCCCCCGGGACCATCGGGGCGAGGTCGGGGTGGTCGGCGTGGTGATGACCGGGGCCCGGGTGGACGGGGTGCTGCGAGGCCACGTCCTCCGCGATGGGACCGACGCCACGGGCCAGCTGGCGGCCTGCATCCAGCAGGGGCCGTTCGTGGACCAGGTCCAGGTGGTGCTGCTGCAGGGCATCGCCCTGGGTGGCTTCAACGTGGTGGACATCCACGCCCTGGCAGAGCGTGTGGGCCTGCCGGTGCTGGTGATGGCCCGCCGGGAGCCGGACATGGAGGCGGTGCGCGCGGCGCTGCTCGAGCGGGTGCCGGGCGGGGCCCGCAAGTGGAGCCTGATCCAGCGCGCCGGCCCGATGGAGCCCTGCGGCCCGGTCTGGGTGCAGCGCGCGGGGCTCGAGCTCGCCGAGGCCCGGAGGCTGCTCGAGGCCAGCGCGCTGCACGGCCACGTGCCCGAGCCCCTGCGCCTGGCACACCTGATCGCCGGGGCCATGGGCCGCGGCTGGAGCCGCGGCCGGGCCTAGTCCGCCCGCTTCTCGAAGCAGAGCAGCTGCATGCTGGTGGACAGGCTGAGGGCGCAGTCCACGGACGCGAAGCCCGCGGCCTGGATGTCCTGGATCAGCTGGGCAGAGGGCACGGCCTGGGGGTGCCGGGCGGGGTCGGTGTGCTCGATGACCAGCAGGCGGCCGCCGCTCTTCACCGCGGTGGCGATGCTGCCGAGGAAGCGGGCGACGTGCTGGGGATCCCGCTCGGCCTGGGGGCTGGCGTACACCTGGCGCAGGACCTCACACGCGAAGGCGGCGTCGATGGAGGCGGGGGCCAGGCCGATGGAGGCCGGCTGCCCCTGGACCGCGCGCAGGCGGTCGAGCCCGTGGTGCTCGGCGGCGAAGGCCAGGGTCTCCACCAGGCCCGGATCGAGCTCCACCGCGTGCAGGGTCCCGCCGGCCAGGTGCTGGGCCAGGGGCACCGCGAACCAGCCCTCCCCGGCGCCGATGTCGGCGACGGTCATGCCCGGCTCGATGCCCAGGCGCCCGAAGAAGGCGGACACGCTGCTGTCGGGGACGCCCCAGGCCCGGAGCCGGTCCCGGCTGTGGGGGGGCCAGCTGGCCTGGCGGTAGGCCTGGTAGTCGCTGGGGGCCTCGGCGGGCTCCCGTGCCTGGCAGATCCCGCCCAGCTTGTCTCCGGAGTCTGCGCAGGCCTGCTGCACGTTGGCGGCGAGGTAGGGCAGCGCGTGCTCCGCGCCGGGGGCCAGGAAGCGGGCCCAGATGTGGCCACGGCTGGGATGGGTCTCTGCCAGCAGGGCCTGGGCCTCCTCGTCTCGCCCCTGCAGCTGGCGGATGAAGGCCAGCAGGAAGCGGGGGTAGTCGTGGCGCTCGCCCTGACGCACCAGCCGGGTGGCGGCCTCGGCGGCGCGCTCGAGGTGCTGGTCGTTGCCCGTGGCGTCCCAGCGCAGCAGCTGGTCTTCGGCCCGGGCCAGGGGCAGGGCGTGGACGGCGGCGCTGCGCGCGGGCTGCCCCGCACCCGGGGTGGGGACGCCGGCCTGAGGGGGGCGGGGCTTGGCCAGCTCGGGCTGCTCCGGCGTGGGCGCGGTGGCCGGGGGGCCCCCCGGGGGGGGGGGGGCGGGGGGGGGCGGGGGGGGGGCGCGGGGGGGGGGGGGCGGGGGGGGGGGGGGGGGGGGGGGGGGGG
>CAYZVO010000302.1:0-7799 GCA_964481655.1 uncultured Enterobacterales bacterium
GGGGGGGCGGGGGGGGGGGGGGGGGGGGGGGGGGGGGGGGGGGGGGGGGGTCGGGTCGCGCTCGATGCGCACGCTGTCGCGCTGCTCGCCGTCGCTGGGCTCGAGCTCGTCGCCCAGCCCCACCCGCGTCACCGTGGCCGCCGGGGCGTCGCCGGCCTCGAGCTGCACCACCACGAAGCCGTACTCGTCCAGGGAGACGGAGAACTCCTCGTAGTCTACCTGCTCGTACTCGCCCCAGTAGTCGATGTTACCCGACGCGGTGGCCACGTTGACCATCAGGTGGGTGGCGTCCCGGGACTGGCCGCGGCTGTAGCCGTGGGTGTGGCCGAAGAAGTGCACCGCCGGCTTGCCGCAGCTGGTCGCGAAGGCGTCCAGCAGGGTGATGACCTCGCCGGTGAAGGCGGTCTCCCCCGGGATCCACAGCTCGCTGTGGTAGGGGTGGTGCATGGAGGCGAAGACGAAGTCGATGTCGGCGTCGGCGCAGGCGTCGTCCAGGGTCTCCGCCAGCCACTCCTTCTGGGTCTCGCCGGTGTAGGGCACGTTGGAGTCGAGCCCGATGATGCGGGCGTTGCCCCGGTCCAGGTACCACCAATGCTCGAGGTAGCTGGTGCTGCCGTTCTCCGGCAGCAGCAGGCGATCGAAGTACAGGCTGGCGTTGCCCTCGTGGTTACCGATGGCGGCGTAGAAGGGCACCGAGCCCATCAGGGCCTGGGCCTGGCCGATGAACTCGTCCCGCCACTGATCGGCGTCCCAGCCGTCGTCCACCAGATCGCCGACCACCAGCACCAGATCGATGGTCTCGTCGGGCTCGCCGCCGAGCTCCGCCTCCAGCCAGGGCAGCACGCCGTCCTCGACGGTCTCCTGCAGGCGGGTGGGGTGGGCCCGGTCGTGCTGGGTGTCGCTCATCACCACGAAGGCGAAGCCCTGCTCCCGGTCGTCGCTGGGGGTGGTGAAGGTGATCTTGTCGGTGGTGCCGTCCTCGTGGCGCAGCCGGTAGTGGTAGCGGGTGGAGGGGGACAGCCCCGTGAGCTGGGCGTGGTGGATGTCCCCCGCCGTGGTGCTCACCCCGGCCTCGCTGCCCAGCCCAGCGCTGGAGCCCCACTCCACGACGCCCTCGGCGTCGCCGGCCCACAGGACCCAGGCCTCGGTGGGTGTGACCCGCTGCACCCAGGGGCCGGAGTCGAGGCCGGCGGCGTGGGCGGGGAGAGACAGCAGCGCCAGCAGCGCCACAGGGGCGGAGGAGAGGGGGCTCGGCTTCATGCCCCTCACCATACCGCAGCCCCGTCCCGATCGTTGCCTCTGCCGCCTGTAGACGGTATCCTCAGCTCCCCCCCGGGAGTGTCTCCCCCGCTCCCGTCCATGCCCTCGCGCATCCCTCCCCGCCTCCCCCACAGGACCCCCATGTCCCGCATCATCTCTGTCGCCAACCAGAAGGGTGGCGTTGGCAAGACCACCACGGCCGTGAACCTCGCTGCGTGCCTGGCCGCCATCGGCCAGGAGGTGCTGCTCATCGACCTGGACCCCCAGGGCAACGCCTCGAGCGGCCTGGGCTTCCCGCGGGAAGATCAGACCCGGGGCACCGCCGATGTGCTGCTGGGCTTCCGGGACCTCGACGAGGTCGTGGTGCCCACCTGGTACGAGCGCCTGCACCTGGTCCCCTGCACCCGCTCCCTGGTCGGGGTCGAGGTGGAGCTGGTGGATCTGCCCCGCCGCGAGCAGCGGCTGAAGTCCGCCCGGCTCCGCTACCAGCGGCCGGTGGACTGGATCATCATCGACTGTCCCCCCAGCCTCGGGCTGCTCACGGTCAACGCCCTGGTGGCCAGCCACTCGGTGCTCATCCCCCTGCAGGCCCAGTTCTACGCCATCGAGGGCCTGGGCCAGCTGCTCGACAGCCTGGCCGCCATCAAGCGGGAGCTCAACCCGCGCCTGGCTCGCGAGGGCGTGCTGATCACCATGGCCGACCTGCGCACCAACCTGGCCCGGGACGTGGAAGCCCAGGCCCGCGAGGTCTTCGGGCGCGACGTCTTCGACACGGTCATCCCCCACAACGTGCGCCTGGCCGAAGCCCCCAGCTACCAGCGCCCCATCATCGACTTCGATCCGGGCTGCCGGGGCGCGGTGGCCTACCGGGCCCTGGCCGCGGAGCTGGTGAAGAAGCACCAGAACACCATCGCCCCCGCCACCTTCCAGGTGGCCAAGTGAGCCCCCCGGCGCGTCGGCCTCCGCCGAAGCGCGGCAGCGGGCTGGGGCGGGGGCTGTCCAGCCTGATCCCCGAGCGGGCCGTGCACGAGACGGCCCCCGGCACCGCGGCGCTGCTGCGTGTGCCCATCGACCGCATCACCCGCAACCCGGGGCAGCCCCGCGAGGACTTCGTGGACGCCGAGCTGGACGCGCTGGCCGACAGCATCAAGGCCCACGGCCTGCTGCAGCCCCTGCTGGTGCGGGAGCACGCCGGCGAGTACCGGCTGGTGGCCGGGGAGCGCCGCTGGCGGGCCGCGGGCCGGGCGGGCCTCACCGAGGTCCCGGTGCTGGTCACAGACCGCGCCGATCGCGAGGCCGACGCCCTGCTGCTGGCGCTGGTGGAGAACCTGCAGCGGGCGGATCTGAACCCGGTCGAAGAAGCCCTGGGCTTCTCTCGGCTTGTGGAGACCTACGGCCTGACCCAGGTGCAGGTCGCCGAGAAGGTCGGCCGGGACCGCACCACCATCACCAACGCCCTGCGCCTGCTGCGCCTGCCTCCCCGGGCCCTCGAGGCCCTGCGGGCCGGGCTCATCTCCGTAGGCCACGGCAAGGCCCTGCTGGGCCTGCACGACCCCTCCGAGCTGCCGCCGTTGTTGAGCGCCATCGTCGATCAGGGCATGAGCGTCCGCGCTACGGAGCGCCGGGTCGCGGTGCTGAACGGGCCGGGCACCAAGCCCAAGAAGGCGGCGGCCAGCCGCTACGCCAGCGCCGAGGACCTGCTCACCCGCCAGCTGGGCGCTGATGTGCAGATCAAGGCCAAGCCAAAAGGTGGGGGCCGGATCGTCATCACCTACTCGAGCGAAGAAGAGCTGGTGCAGCTGGTGGATCGCATCGGCACCGAGGGCCGCTAGGTGGCCCGTCAACGCCACCCGCTGTCGGGCTTCCTGGGCCCGGGTGCGAGCTGGAGCGGTGATCTGAGCTTCGAGGGCCGCCTGCGCATCGACGGCGACTTCCGCGGCCGCATCTACAGCGAGGACGTGCTCGAGGTGGGCCGGGCCGGCCGCATCGAGGGTGACGTCGATGTGGCCAGGGCCGTCGTGGCCGGCACCGTGGACGGTGTGCTGCGGGTACGGGAGAGCCTGGTGATCGAGGCCACCGCGGTCATCCGTGGCGAGGTCCACATGCGCCGCATCCGGGTCGCCCAGGGCGCGCTGGTGGAGGCCAAGGTGTCGCGGATTCCGTTGACGGAGCGCTGACCGGCGCTACTGGATCCGCGCCAACAGGCTCACCGCCATCTGGTAGCGGCCGCCCTCCTCGTCTCGCACCTGGGTGAAGAACGGGCAGGTCATGCAGTTGCCGAACTTGTTGCTGAAGTCGCCCTGCTTCTTGTTGCCGCACATGCTGCCGGCGACGATCCAGCAGGACCGTCCGGCGTTTCGGCCTTCGTGCACCCCGTGCAGCCGGTGCTCGGTGGCGACCGGGCAGACGCCCTCGTGGGCCTTGGCGCCGCCAGGCTGGCGGCCGCAGTTCTTCGCTTCCCAGCAGTTCTGCTTCATGTGAAACCTCACGTTGCATGATCCATCGGATCAGCAGCTCACCTCCTTGAGGCCCCCGGCGGCTGTTGACGGCGTGCCAGAGCGGGCGGATACTCCCCCTGTGACCCCCCTGCAGCGAGACCTGCTCATCTGGGGCGGCGGCGCCCTCGTCGTGGTGCTGGCCGTGGTGGCTTGGCTGTGGATCACCGCCCCCGACGAGGGGGTGCTCCCGGAGCAGTACCGCTACGGGGTGATGTAGCCGTCACTTCACCCGGTAGATGGTGATCTCGTCCAGGGGAGCCCGGCGCCAGCCCACGGGCAGGGCACCGAGGGTCTCGCCGTACCAGCCCACCCGGCCGAAGCTGTCGTTGACGCGCACCGGGAGGCTGTCGGCGGCGTGCAGGACCTCGAGCTCGTCGAGCTGCTCCCAGGGCAGCGGGCCCGGGGCGGCGTGGCTGGGGCCCGCGATGATGGTGCCCGCGGGGAGGCCAGCGTCGATCATGGCGGGGGTGGCGTAGCGCCAGCCGGCCTGCTCCATGCGCCAGCGGAAGGCCCACTCGCCGGTGAACAGGGCGGGCTCGTGGGTCTCGATGACCACGGTGGCCAGGTCGTCGAGGGCCCTGGCGTAGCGGTGGTCCGCCAGCAGCATCGCGGCGCTGATCACGGCCCAGAGGCCCAGCAGGGCCGGGGCCATGCGCTGGGCGATGACGTTGAGTCGCACACCGCGCACCAGCAGACAGGCCAGGGGCGCCATGGCCGGCAGCAGGTAGCGGCCCGAGGAGAAGTTGTGGCCGGCGGCCACCGCGAGGGCGGCCAGCAGCACCCAGGCCCCCAGCAGGAAGCCGTCGTGGTGCTCGTCCTCGCTGGGTGTGGCCAGCCGGGCGCCCGCGAGGACGAGGTGGTGGGCTCCCAGCAGGCCGAGCAGGGCCAGCGCCGCGATCTGCAGGCCGCTCAGCTCCGGCGGCAGGGCCCAGGCCAGGGCGGCGGCCCCCAGCACCGAGGCTGCGGTGATGATGCGCCGGCCGCTGGTGATGAGCAGCAGCGGTGCCAGGGCCAGGCCCGTGCGGGTGAGCACGCCCAGGATGCGGCCCGGCAGGGGGCCCCGGGCGATCTCACCGGCGTTCAGCAGGACCACACCCAGGTGGAAGCCGCCGTGGGCCAGCCCGATCCACAGCTCCACCGCGCCCCAGCTCAGGGCCATGGCTGCCCAGAGGGGCCAGGACCAGGGCAGCCGTCGCAGCCGCACAGCGTGCAGCAGCACCACCAGGGCCAGCACCAGCATGGGGTACTTGGTGGCCGCGCCCAGGCCGAGCAGCAGGCCGGCCCCCAGCAACCAGCGCAGGCGCGCGGGGCTGCCCCGGGCGGCCAGGGCTTCGCGCCAGGCCACCACACCTGCGGTCGCCAGGGCGGTCGCCGTGAGATCGATCATCAGGCCCGACGCCAGGGCCAGGGCCGTGACCGGGGAGGCCAGCCAGACCGCCGCGACCAGGCCTGGGCTGCGGGTGGCGCGGCGGGCGAGGCGGCCCACGGCCCAGCCCAGCAGCAAGGCTGGAGGGAGCGCCACGCAGGCCCGCAGCAGCCACAGGCGATCGGGGCCCACCAGGGCCTGCACCGTCGCGATCCAGGCCCAGTGCAGGGGTGGGTGGGCGAAGAGGAAGGTCTCCGCGCCATCCCCCCAGGGCTGCATGGCGCGGGAGAAGCCGTAGGGGTGCAGGGGGTCCTCGGCGAAGAACCCGGCCAGCTGCAGGTAGACCTCCTCGTCCACCACCGGGGCGTGGGCGCAGGTGATGAGCACCAGCAGGCCCGCGGCCAGCGGGAGCAGCAGCTCGGGCCTGGGCCGGCGCATGGTCAGCGGCCGAGCCCCGTGGGGGGCGGCGCCAGGAGCAGGGCGTGCAGGCGCCCGTAGGTGCCCGCGATGGGCGCGAGGTCGGTGTGCTCCCGGGCCTGGTGGGCCTGGGCAGCCAGCCCCGGGCCGTGGTTGATGCAGGGGATGCCGCGCAGGGACAGCCGCGCCACGTCGGTCCAGCCGAGCTTCGGCAGCACGTCCACGCCGGTGTGGGCCAGGTAGTGCTGGATGGCGGGGTGGTCGGCGTCCACGGGCCCAGCGGGGGCGCGGTCGTGGATCTCGAGGGTGGCCAGGCCCTGGCTCGCCTCGGCCACGAAGCGGATGAGCAGGGACTCGGCCTGGGCGATGCTGCGGTCAGGGGCGAAGCGGTAGTTGAGGTTGAGCTCGAAGTGGTCGGGGACGACGTTGCGGGCCCGGCCGCCCTGGGCCAGGGTGACGCTGATGGTCTCGACATAGTCCAGCCCGCCGATGGTGACGTGGCGGGGGGCCTGCTGGGCGACGGCGGTGATGAACGGGCCGGCCTTGTGCACAGCGTTCTCGCCCAGCCAGCTGCGGGCCGAGTGGGCGGCGCGGCCCTCGAAGCGCACCCAGCCGTGCAGGCAGCCCAGACAGCCGAGCATGGCCACGTCCTGGCTGGGCTCGAGCAGCACCGCGATGGTGGAGTCGCTGATCCAGGGGACCGCGTCCAGCAGCGGCTCGAGGCCGTTGTCCTCGTAGGGGCCTTCTTCCTTGTCGTAGAACACCAGGCCGATGTCCCAGGGCAGCGTGGTGGGGTCCAGGTCCTCGGCCAGGGCCAGCATCACCGCGAGGCCGGACTTCATGTCCGCCGCGCCCAGGCCGTGGATCCGGTCGCCGGTGCGCCAGGTGGGCACGTCGCCCGAGGCGTCGAGCTCGGCGTAGGGGCCGCCCACGGCGGGGGGCACGGTGTCGGTGTGGCCCACCAGGGTCAGCAGGGGCCTGCCCCGGTCGGGGCCGCGCACGGCGAGGGCGTTGCCGACCCGGGTGGCTGTCCAGGGGTTCTCGGCGAAGCGGGCGGCCAGCATGGAGCACAGCTGGGCCTCGTCGCCGGTGACCGAGGGGATGGCGCAGAGCTCGAGCAGCAGCTCCGCGAGGCGATCGACGAGGGCGTCAGACGGCGAGTGCGAACTCACGGAGCACCTGATTGAGGCTGGTCTTCTTGTCGGTGGATTCCTTGCGCTGACCGATGATCAGGGCGCAGGGGATCTGGTACTCCCCGGCGGGGAAGCGCTTGGTGCGCGTGCCGGGGATCACCACCGAGCGGGCGGGCACGCGGCCGGTGAGGATGAGCTCTTCGGGGCCGGTGACGTCGATGATCTTGGTGCTGGCGGTCAGCACGGTGCCGGCGGCCAG
The DNA here is from genome assembly GCA_964481655.1 of uncultured Enterobacterales bacterium. Lineage (GTDB taxonomy): Bacteria > Myxococcota_A > UBA796 > UBA796 > JAFGLY01 > CALDOK01. The sequence goes on from CAYZVO010000302.1 coordinate 6,934, forward strand.
GACGGCCTCTTCCTCGATCAGCATGCCCTCGACCACGATGCAGCGGGAGCCGATGAAGGCCCCATCTTCGATGATCACCGGGCGGGCTCCGGGGGGCTCGAGCACCCCGCCGATGCCCACGCCGCCGGAGAGGTGCACGCCGGCGCCGATCTGGGCGCAGGTCCCCACCGTGGCCCAGGTGTCCACCATGGACCCCGCACCCACGTAGGCGCCGATGTTGACGTAGCCGGGCATGACCACGCAGCCGCGCTCGAGGTGGGAGCCGTAGCGCACGGTGCCCGGGGGCACGAGGCGCACGCCCTGGGCCCGCAGGTCGGTCTTCAAGGGCACCTTGTCGTAGAAGGTGAAGGGGGGCAGCTCCATGACCTTCATGTCGGCCACGCGGAAGTAGAGCACCACGGCCTGGCGCACCCACTCGTGGATCACCCACTCCCCGTCGATCTTCTCCGCGACGCGGAGCACGCCGGCGTCCAGCAGGTCCACCACCTGCAGCACGGCGTCGCCGTCCAGCTGGGAGGGGTCGGAGATCGAAAGCTCGATGCGGGCTCTCAGGTCGGCGATGTCCATGGAGGCTCCGTGGTTCCTGGCCCCAGAGGCGGTCGGGGGCGCGACAGGCCCCTTTAGCCCGCTGGGACACCGGGGACGCATCGTGACAGGTCCGGGGGTTGACGTCTCGAACGACCCGTGCCACGTTTCACTCGTGATGACGAACCTGCGCTCCAGCTTCTCGAACCGTTGGTGGTGGCCCAGCCCGTAGGGTGGGTCGCGCAGAAGTCCGTCACGACGTCGCGGCCCCCCCCCCCCCGCGCCCCGGCGGGCGGGGGGGGGCCCCCCCGGGCCGGCGCCGGGGGGGGCGCGGGCCCCCC
>CAYZVO010000303.1:0-6449 GCA_964481655.1 uncultured Enterobacterales bacterium
GGGGGGGGGGGGGGGGGGGGGGGGGGGGGGGGGGGGGGGCGGGGGGGGGGCGGGGCGGGGGGGGGGGGGGGGGGGCGGGCCCCCACGGCCGGGGCCGGCGCGGGGTCCTCGCCGGGGCAGCCCAGCGCCAGGCCGGCGGCGACGATGAACGCCCACCGCGCCGCGTGGGCTCGCGCCCTGGTCGCGGAGGTCCGAGCCTGGAGGGAGGAGGGGAGCATCGACCGAAGGTAGCGCAGCGATCGGGCGGACCACAAGGGGCGACCACCCCGGCGGGTGAGGCGCTATGCTTCCCGCCTGGAGGAGCCATGCTCGCCCCCCTGATCCTGCTCGCTGCCTGCGCCTGGTCCCAGCCGCGGCCCAGCTCCACGGAGCTGCTGCTGCGGGCCGAGCTCGACACCGCCGCGCGGGGGCTGGTGCAGCACCCCGATCCGGAGCTGGCGGCGGCCGCCCAGGCCTGGCTGGATCTGGGGTCTCGCCGGGCTCGTGTCCACGAGTCGGAGCTGCGCATCCTGCGCACCGGGGTCGAGAACGCGCTGATCCTCGACGATCTGCCCCGGGCCGCGGGGCTGCTGGCGGCCTCGCTGGGCAGCATGGCCGACGAGCCGGCCCTGCTCGAGCTGCGGGACACCGTCGAGGGCGCCATGATCCTGGCGTCCCCCGCCGAGCGCGCCCAGGCCTGGATCGAGCTCGCCGAGGTCTGCCGGGAGCCCGAGCGGCGGCTGCGCTACCTCGAGCACGCGGATCGGGCCGCCCTCCAGAGCCGCTACGAGCCGGGGACCATCGCGGCGACCCACGCCTCCCACGAGGGCATCGAGCGGGACGCGGCGGTGCACATGATCGGGCGCATCGACCGCGAGTACTACGTCGAGCCCGACTGGGCCGCCGCCACCCGGGCGGGCGCCCGGCAGCTGGCCTGGCTGGACGAGCTGGGCATCGCGAGCGCGGCCCTGCCGCCCCCGGCGGCCTCGGATCCGGTGGAGGCCCTGGACGCGGCCATCGGCTGGGGTGAGGCCGCGGGCCTGCCGCAGGAGCTGGTGATCGCCGAGTGGACCCACGGCACCATGGCCTCCCTGGACGCCTGGACCCGCTTCGTCTGGCCTGTGGAGCTGGCCTCGTGGCAGCAGGAGCACGCCGGGGTCTACTACGGCGTGGGCCTCGAGCTCGAGAAGGGCTCGAAGGACAGCGTGCGCGTCGCCATGCCGGTGCTGGACAGCGCCGCCTGGCACGCCGGCGTGCACCAGGGCGACCTGATCCTGCGCATCGGGGAGCTTGTGCTCGACCAGGTGGATGATGACCCGGTGGACGCCGCACAGCGCGCGCTGCGGGGCGCCGCCGGCTCGGCCGTCACCCTCCTGCTCGCCCGGGATGGCCGGGAGCCCTTCGAAGTCAGCCTCACCCGAGGCCCCATCGTGGTGCCCACCGTCAGCGGCTTCCAGCGCCGGGACGACGCCAGCTGGGATCCTTGGCTCGACGAGGACTCCGGCCTGGCCTACGCCCGCATCGAGGCCTTCAAGCCGACCACCCTGGCGGCCTTCGACGCGCTCACCGAGCCGGTGGCCGAGCGCGTGCGAGGCGTGATCATCGACCTGCGGGACAACCCCGGCGGGGACATCGCCTCGGCGGTGGAGATCGCCGATCGATTCGTGGCGGACGGCTGGCTGATCCGGGTCTCCGGACGGGTCATGCCCGAGTCCGGCGCCCTGTTCGAGGCCCCGGAGGGCGAGCAGCTGGCGGAGTGGAACGAGGCGGCCCCCGGCCACCACCTCGAGGGCGTCCCGGCGGTGATCCTGGTGGACACGGGCACCGCCTCGGCGGCGGAGCTGCTGGCGGGCGCGCTGCAGACCCGGGCCGGCGCCTGGGTCGTGGGCGCGCCCACCTGGGGCAAGGGCCGCACCCAGGCCTTGCGGGCCGAGCTCGAGCACGGCACGGCGCTGCAGTACACGAACCTGGTCTGGACCCTGCCCAACGGCCAGGCCCTCGATCGGGATCAGGGCGGCGGCATCGTGCCCGATGTGCGCGTCGCCATGAGCGCGGGCGAGTGGTACCTGGCCCGGGGTCTGGCCCACGAGCGGGCCGCCGTGCGCTTCCACGCCGACGGCAGCCCCATGCGCTGGAGGGACCTGGGTCGCCGCTACGACCTGCCGGAGCTCGAGCGAGACCCGGGGCTGGTGGCCGCCGAGATCGTCCTGCGCGTGCTGCTGGACCAGGGGACCCCCACACCATGACGCCCATCCCGGTCCGAGCCCACGGTGCCATCGGGGTCGGGCACCTGATCCTCGCCGTCGGCTTCCTGGCGGTGGCGGGGGTCTACGCCGACTGGATCCTGGGCCTCATCGGGGTGCTGAACCTGGGGCTGGCCTACAGCTGGTCCACCACGCCCACCTTCACCCTGTTCCAGAACCGCATCGAGGTCTACACCCGCTGCGGTGGCATCCGCCGACAGATCCTGGTGCGCGGGCGCGGGCAGCTCGAGCTGCGGGGTCGGCAGCTCTATCTGCCCGACACGAAGCTCCCGGCGGTGGACGCCACCCTGGGGCGGGCTCAGGACTGGGCGCGGGTGGTGGCCGCGATCGAGGCGGCCTCCGACGGCTCCACCCGGTCGTCGCGTTCAGCGCCGTCGCGCTGACCCTCGCTGTCTCGCTCGAGGTGCAGCGCCCCCCGCTGTCCCCGCCGGTTCTGGTACCGTGGGGCCGAGGTGACTCGCAGACATGGCCGATGGAACAGCGCCAACACCCCGACGTTCATGGCCCAGGAAGCTGTTGCTGGGTGTCGGGACGGCCGTGGGCGTCCTGCTGCTGGTCGAGTGCGGGTTGCGGGTCGTGCTGCGCGGGGTGGGCTGGGCGATCATCCGGCGGCGAGCGTGCGGCACTCCATCGCCGCGGACGAGCTGGCCTACCACCCGCTCCTCGGCTGGGTCCACGACAGCCTGCCCAACCCCGAGCTCGGCATCAACGAGGACGGCTTCCGCCACGCGCCGGTGTCCAAGCGAAAGCCCGCCGGCACCTGGAGGGCCTTCGCCATCGGGGACTCCCAGACCATGGGCAGCGGGGTCGCGGCCCACGAGAGCTGGCCGGCGGTGGCGGAGGACCTGCTGCGGCAGCGGACCGGGGGCGGCCCCGAGGTGGAGCTGATCAACGCCGCGGTCGCCGGCTACACCTCGCTGCACGCCCTGCGCCTCATCCGGCTGCGCCTGCTCGACTGGGACCCCGACCTGATCATCCTGGACAGCCGCACCTTCGACAGCCCCCGCGATGACATCACCACGGACTCGGCCTCTGGGGCCGCCCTGGGGCGGCTCGCCTTCCACTCGCGCATGGTCTGGGCTATCGAGCTCGGCCTCGGCCGCCACAGCGGGGCCCAGGGCCGCGAGGCGGGCCCCGAGGGCCTGCTGCGACCCGCCTCCGAGCTCGAGGATCGCTTCGGCAACCACGCCCTCATCGCGGAGTTGCTCCGTCGGCACGGGGTGCGGGTCCTCTTCCTGGACTACCCCTTCCACAAGGTCGCGCTGGGAGGCGACACCATGGCCGCCCTCGCCCCCAGCCACGAGCTACCCCCCGGCGAGGCCCTGGCGGAGACGGTCCCCGCGCTCACCGCCAGCGGCTTCACCCCCGACGAGCTGACCCTGGATCTCAACCACCTGTCGGTGGAGGGCAACGCCGTGGTTGGCGGGGTCGTGGCGGAGACCATCCTCGAGGAAGGGCTACTCGTCCTGGAGTGAGTCGACGGGGAGCTGCTCCCACAGCTCCAGCTCCCACCAGCCGTCGCCGTCGCTGGTCGAGAGCCACACGCCTTCGTCGCCGACCGCCAGGCTGTCGATGGCCCGGGCGCCCGTCGCCTCGCAGCGCGCGCTGCCCTCGGGGCCCGCCGCGGCGCAGAGCTCGACCTCGCCTTGCTCCCCCAGGCGCGCCCAGACGACGGTCCCGTCGTCGGTCCAGGCCGGGGCGAGGTGGGGGAAGACCCGGCCGCTGCGGTCGATGGGGATCGGGGCCCCCATCGCGCCGTCGAAGCGGGCCGCCAGCAGGTGGGTGCCCTCCTCGTCCCAGGCGATCACCGCCAGCTCGAGGCCGTCGTCCGCCGCGCGCAGGGCCGGCCGCTCGTGGCGGCCGTAGCGGCGCCCGTCGCGGTCGGTCAGGGAGAGGGTGCGGGGCTCCGCGAGCTGGGCCTCGTCGCCGGTGGGCCAGCGCAGGGCGTGCAGCTCAAGCTGGCGGTCGTAGCGGGCGGTGTCGCTGTCTTCGCCGGCCGCGACGGCGACCCAGGCGTGGCCGGCGTGCCATGCCAGCGCCGGGTGGAGTGGGTAGCCGCCGGTGCTCGACTGATCCGCGCTCTCCCAGCCGCCGCCGGCGGTCCAGCGCATCATGCGGATGCGCATGTTCCTGGCGTGGGGCGTGTCCTCCGGCTCATCCCCGCTGTGCTGGTTGGTGAAGGCCAGCAGCAGGCGGCCCTGGTCGTCGAGGGTCATGGATGGGGCGAAGTGGGGGCCGGCGTGGAAGGACGGCAGGTCCATGTCCTCCCAGTCACCGCCCAGCTCCCGGCGGACGCAGTGGGCCTGCCACGGCCAGCGGATCGCCCCGGGCTCGAGGGTCAGGCTGCGCCAGCAAGCGTAGTCGGCGTCGTCGCTGCTCAGCACCCGCGGGGCCTCGGTGAGCAGCGCGTCGGCGGGCTCGTGCTCCTGGCCGTCCACGACCAGGCTGTGTCGGCTGTGGGCCTCGCCGCTGGATTCCTGCCACGCCAGCAGGCCCCCCGACCCGGTCAGGCTGCGGGGCCCCTGGGGCTGGACGACGGCGCTGGGGTTCAGCAGGGCCTCCTCGATCACCCGGCCATGGCCGTAGGGGCTCTGCAGCCCCGCCGCCCAGGCCACGGTCTGGTGCAGGTCCTCGAGGATCACCGGGTCCTGGAGCTCCACGCCCGCGCCGATGCCCGGGCCGAGCAGCAGCACGGGCACCTCCCGGCAGCCGGTGCAGGCACAGCTGTGGCCCTGCCAGGGGTGATCTCCCGACCCGAAGCGGTGGCGCCCGTGGTCGGCGAGGACCACCAGCAGCGTGCGGTCGGCGATGCCGCTGTCGGGGCTCTGGATCCAGCGCCAGAGGGTGGCGAGGGGCTGGTCCGCGCGCTGGACGTGGCTGGCGTAGGTCTGGGGGTGCTCGTGGCCCGCCCGGTCCATCTCGTGGAGGTTGGCGAAGACGAACCTGTACCCGTCCTCCAGCAGGGTCCGGATGTCCTCCACCACCCGCCCGTCGTCCGGGCTGGGGGAGAGGGCGCCGTCGCCGTCGAGGGTGTGGAGGGTGTCGGCCTCGAAGACCTCGCCGTCCTCGGTGTGGAAGCGGTTCTCCACCCGGGCGTCCTCGCCGTAGCCGGGGGCGCTGCCGTGGGCGAAGGGGATGAGGTGCACGGTGTTGTGGGTGAGCACCGCGCCGCCGCCCCATTGGTCCTGGGCCAGCTCCAGCAGGCTCGGCAGCTCCGGGCGGAAGAACCCCGTGCCCTCGCCGAGCACCAGCGGCCCGAAGGGCGCGCGCGCTCCGGTCAGCAGGTCCGCGTGGGCGCTCTGGGTGGTGGTGTCGCCCACGACGTAGCCGGGCCTGGCGACCGCTCCGGCGGGGACCAGCATGGTCCGGACGGCCGGGAGGATCTCATCGCTGGGGCCCTCCCAGGCGTCGGACCAGCCCTCTCCGTGGTTGTGGATGTCCCCCAGGGTCTCCTCGATGCGGGCGCCGTCCAGGACGACCATGACGACCCTGTCGACGGGTCCTGGCTGGGCGCTGTCTGCGGTCCCCCCGGCGTGGAAGCGGGGCTGGCAGGCGAGGGCCGCGCTCAGCGCGACGAGCACCAGGCGAGCGCGGCGCGCAGGGGTGGCGCCCGAGGGGGCTCGGTGGAACGGTGACATACGGATGGCTCCCCTCGACGCGTCCTGTGGGCGCCGTGGTGATGGACAACCGGTTCTTCGTGGCCTCGACCCGAAGTGTGACGCGCGACCCGTCCGCAGGGGCTATGCGTGCAGACCCGACCGCCGTCTCCGAGCGCAGCCCGTGACCACCCCCGCCCCCCTCCCGACCTGGAAGCGCGACTTCGCGCTGGTGGTGCTCGGCACCTTCCTGGTGGCGATGGCGTTCTTCTTCCTGATGCCCGTGCTGCCCCTGCTGGTGGTGGGCCCCCTGGAGGGGAACGAGGCCCAGGTGGGGCTGGCCGTGGGGACCTTCTCCATCACCGCCCTGGCCGCCAGGCCCTTCGTGGGCTGGCTGTTGGACCGCTTCGGGCGTCGCGTCTGGCTCATCGGCGGGGCGGTGGTGATGGTGCCCTGCATGGCCGTCTACGCCCTGGTGCCCAGCTTCGCCTGGCTCGAGGGGCTGCGCCTGGTGCACGGGCTGGCCTGGGGCCTGGCCCCCCGGGGCCGGGGCCCCCCGGGCCCCCCCCCCGGGGCGGGCCGGGGGGGGGGGGCCCGCGGGGGGGGGGGG
>CAYZVO010000303.1:6459-7724 GCA_964481655.1 uncultured Enterobacterales bacterium
GGCCGCCGACCTGGTGCCGGCGAAGTGGCGGGGCACGGGCATGGGGCTGTACGGGCTGGCCATGCCCATGGCCATGGCCCTGGGGCCCCTGGCGGGCTCGGCGCTGCTGGGCACCGACCGCTACGGCCTGGTCTTCGCGGTGGGCACCGGCATCACCGGGCTCGCGGTGCTCGCCTACATGGGCGTGCGGGTTCCCGCGGTGAAGGACGAGACCGCCAGGCTGCGGCTGCGCGGCATGTTCGAGGGTCGGGTCGCGCCCATCTCTGTGGTGCAGGCCCTGCTCTGCGCCGGCTTCGGCGGCTGGATGTCGTTCCTGCCCATGGTGGCCCCCAGCCTGGGCTTCGAGTCAGCCGGCCCCCTGTTCTTCTGGTACGCGGTGGGTGGGCTGACCAGCCGCCTGTTCGCGGGCCGCTGGTACGACACCCGGGGGCCAGTGGGGCCCGGCGTCACCACCCTGCTGCTGCTGCTGGCGGGCTGGCTGGGCTTCGCGACCTCCACCGACAGCGTCGTCGCCCTGGTGGCCTCGACCCTGCTCGGGCTCGGCTTCGGCACCGCGGGCACGGTCTTCATGGCCATGGCCATCGATCTGGTGGAGCCCCACCGGCGGGGCGCGGCCAACGCCACCTTCTTCTCGGCCTACGATGTCGGCATCGGCGGCGGGGCTGTGGTCTTCGGCGCGCTGGTCACGGTGGCCGAGGTCCAGCAGGTCTACTGGTCCGCCGCCGTCTGCACCGTGCTGGCGGCTGTGGTGCTGCTGACGCTGGCGCTGCCGCACTTCCGGCGCAACCGAATGGGGCTCTGAATCCGTACGGCGCTTATATGTCCGTATGGATACATCTCCCGCCGCGTCCCATTCTCGGAAGGCCCTGGCGGTCGAGATCGTGGCGGTGGCCTTGGGGGCGGTCCTGCTGAGCGTGCTGGCGTCCTGGCCCCTGGCCATCCAGTCGGGCTCCAGCTTCCCCTCGTCCCCGGACATGGTCGACCTGCAGGGGGGCATGTGGCTGCCCTGGCACCTGCTGACCCGCGTCGCCTCCCTCGAGAGCCCTTGGTGGGCCCCAGAGCTGCTCTGGCCCGTTGGGCAGCGGGTGGACACGACCATGTGGAACCTGGGGGTCCAGGTCTTCCAGCTGCCCCTGTACCTGTTCTTCCACCCCGTGCAGGCCTACAACCTGTCGCTGGTGCTTTTCGCCGCGCTCAACGGTGTGGCGGGCTGGATTCCAGACCTCCTGACATCCAGGGGAGACGATCCGCACAGGCACGGGATC
>CAYZVO010000304.1:0-7724 GCA_964481655.1 uncultured Enterobacterales bacterium
AGCACAGGCCGACGCTGGCCGCCCCTCCCCCCCTCCATGAATACGATGGGATGAACCCCAGCGGCAACCGCACCCAAAACCAACATTCTTATAGTCACAGAATGTCACCGCCCCGATGTCCTGCCTGGCCCCTGGGTTCTCGCGACTCTCTCAGGAAACTTTCACCGAGGGCGCCCTCGAACGCGGCGTAGGCGTTCGCACAGAAGGGGTTCGAGCTTGCCCGATCGGGCGTTTCGAGACCAGCCTGTACGAACAGTCACATGACATGGCGCGCGGCCGCACTATCGCGGGTGTGGGGCGGCGCGGCAGGGGCCCCGGCGCCATGGGACAACACGCCCAGACCACAGGGCCTGAGCGCGCATTGAACGACCCTTATCAGCCGAGGCTACGCCGACACGGCCCCCGGCGAGAAGATGTGCCACAGCTGCCGCGGGCCGTCGCGGGTCACGGTGATGCGGCCGAAGTCCAGCAGCACCGGCGTGAGCCCCCGGCGGGGGTGGCTGCGGAAGACCTCGCGCACGCGGGCGCGATCCAGACCATGGCGATGCAGCCCGAAGCTGTGCTCGACCTGGACAGCCCGCCGCATCATCTCCGCCTCGTCGCACAGGCCGGGCACCGCCCGCGCGCTGTGGTTGTAGAGCATCATCTGCTCGAACATCCGGCGCTGGCCCGCGGGCAGCTCCCAGGAGTCCACCAGCGGCTCCACGAAGCGCAGGCCGCGGTCCAGGTAGTTGCGGGTGCCCGGAAGCTCCACCAGCAGCCCGATGTCGTGCAGCCAGGCGGTGGCCCGCACGAAGTCCGGGTCGAGCTCCACGCCGTTGCGCTCCCCCTGCAGCAGGGTGAACGCGGCGAGCCGCTGGCAGTGTCGGTCCAGCGCGTCACCCCGGTAGGGCTTGTGCTGGAGGTAGAGCGAGTGGGCCTGGTCTGCGCGCATGGGGAGCTCCCTTTGGGGGTAGACGAAGCAGGAGCAAGGTAGTCACAACGGCGGGGTTCACATCGTAGCGGGGCCTACAGCCTTCGGGTCTGCCCAGACGGGGCCGCGAGGGGGTGCCTAAAACCCAAGGGACCAAGGAGAACCCCCATGATCGCGACCACGACCCGACGCTCGCTCACCTGGCTGATGGACTTCCACAACAAGACCGTGCTGTTCCGCGCGGGCGACTTCGTCTTCGCCACCTACGGCCTGCTGGTAGCGGCCGCGTTCAGCGCAGGGCTGGGTCTGGCGACCTGGTACTACGGCGCCGTGGGCTTCGATCCGGTGCAGATGGTCAACATCAGCGTGCTGCTGTTCCTGCCCGGCGTGCTGCTGGGGGCCCGGGGCTTCTCGGTGCTGCTGGACGGCGCCGCCATCTTCCGCGACCCCATCCGCACCCTGCTCAAGCCCGGCTACATGCTGCACGGCGGGGTCTTCGGCGGCATGGTCGCCATGCTGGGCTACGCCCGCTACGCCGACGTCTCCATCCTGCCCATCCTCGACGCCTGGGCCCTGGCCATGCCCCTGGGCGAGGCCATCTGCCGGCTGGGCTGCTTCGTCTACGGCTGCTGCTTCGGCAAGCCCACCGAAGGCGCCGTGAGCGTCTGCTACCACAGCCACGACAGCAAGGTCGTGCGCACCCGCCCCGAGCTGCGCGGCGTGCCCATCCACCCCGCCCAGGTCTACGCCACCGCGGCCCACACCGCCCAGTTCCTGCTCTTCCTGGCCCTGCTGCCCTTCATCGAGCACAGCGGCACCCTGGCGGGCCTGTACATGCTCACCCACCCCATCATCCGGGTCATCCTCGAGCGCTTCCGCCTGGACGACCGCGGCAAGCTGGGCGTGGTCACCCACACCAACCTCTACAGCGCCGCCCAGTTCCTGGCGGGCGTGGCCATCATCTCCCTCTCGGGGGGCTGGGCCGCCCGGCCGGTCCTGGACTGGTCCGGCAACCTGGGCGCGGTCGCGACCACGCCGGGTGCGCTGGCCCTGTGGGTCGTGCTCGCGGTGGTGGCCTGCATCGCCTTCGGCGTGCACTACAAGAAGGTCGGCAGCTGGATCGACTAGCGGGTGGCCAGCACGCCCTCGCCCGCCTCTGTGACCTCGATCCATGAGCGGGCGAGCCCATCCATGCTGACACGCTCGGAGGGCTGGTGCCGCACCACGTGGGTGTCCCCGGCCTCACGCTGGATCAGCACGACCGCCGGGCTCTGCTCGAGGCCCAGGCCCCGCCGCAGGTCGCCGTCGGGGTCGGCCAGCACGGTCAGCTCGAGCTCGCTGCGGCGCAGGAAGGGACGCAGCCAGGCGCGATCCTGAGCCGGATCGCCGTTGACGCCCACCACCCGGGGCGCCTCGGGCTGCGCGGCGGCCCAGTCGAGCAGCCGCTGCAGCGCCCGGGGGCAGGTGGGGCAGTCGCTGAACCACACCACCAACAGCACGGGTCCGTCCTGCAGGGTCTCCTCCAGGGCGAAGGGCGCGCCGGTGATGTCCCGGGCCCGCAGGGTCGGCATGAGCTCGTCGTGGAAGGGGCGCTCCGGAGTCTCGTGGGCGTCCCCGAGGCTGGTGAGGCCCATGTGGCCCTCGCCGGCGAGCGCTGGCGCGCTCGACATCAGGGAGACCGACAGGCCGAGGATGACGGGGAGACAGGCACGCATGGGACCTCCGGAAAGGCTGGACCACCATGCAGGGTAGAGACGAGGATCCGCACCTGCACGGTCCGTTCACCGTGCCGTGGCCGAGGGGTGGGAACACTCACAGTTGGGTGTCCGAGAGCTTCTCAGTCCCGACCACCACGACATGCTGTTCCTGAGCCCCCTCCCCTCCCCGCCTCCCAGGAGCCACCATGATCGGATCACCAAACACCTGCTCTCGATGTCGCTTCTTCACCCGCAACGCCTGCTCGTCGCGGCACTGCTACGACTGGCGCGCCGACCGCAGCCACTGGGGCCCAGAGCCCGAGTGGGAGGACGACGAGCGCGACGACGGCCGCGACGACGGCCGGAGCGAGGACTGATCCCTCGCTACCAGGTGAACTCGAAGGGCATCCCCTTGCCCATCTCCCGGGCCATGTACCAGGCCAGATCGGCGTTGTCGGGATCGGCGCCATCGTAGAGCACCCGCGCCACGGTGGCGTCGAAGCCCTGGTAGCCCATCACCGCGCCGTTCTGGTTGTCCCACCAGGCGAAGTCACCGAACAGCGTGATGGGCTTCTTGAACGCGGAGGCGCCGGCGTCGTCCAGGGCGTCCAGCTCGTCCCGCTCCAGGGTGTTCATGATCTCGAGATCCTGGATGAAGAGCACCACCGCCGGGTCGCGGCGATCGATGGTGAGGCTGCTGCCGTCCGCCGGCAGCTCGACCTCGGCGCTGACCTTGCCCTTCTCGAGGGTCCGCATGGTGCCCACGTTACCGCCGGGGACCACCACACAGCGCACCAGGCCGAAGGTGTCGGTGGACTTGAAGAAGCGCACCAGGTGGGGGCAGAACTCGGCGCCGACCGCGTCGCGGCTGCTCTTGCGGTTCTGCAGCACGTAGGTGGCGTCCCCCACCAACACGATGCCCAGATCGTTGGGCATGCCCTTCAGCTTCTTGTAGTCGTCGGTGAGCTGGACCTTGTTGCCCGCCATGGCGGTGGGCAGCAGCAGGAGGGCGAGCAGGGCGATGCGGTGCATGGGGGCTCCCGGGCAGGGGGGCGCTGATCCTACCGTACCGCCCGGCTCGTCGGCTACCGGACCTCGTCCACCGAGGCGTCCATGGCGTCGGAGAAGTCCGCCCGCAGGGTGATGAGGGGGTTGAAGCGGGCGCGCACGCGCTCGGGCAGCAGGCTGATGTCCGGGCCCTGCACGGGGGCGTTGATGTCGGCGCCCTCGAGGTCCATGTGGGTCACGCTCTGGTAGCGGAGGCGACGGCTGGTCTCGGGGGTGGGTTCGTCCGCGTTGTCCTGGGCGTAGGCGGGCAGGGTGAGCAGGGCGAAGATGACGAGGGAGCGACGGAGCATGGGGTGTTCCTCCTTGGATGGTTCGCCGCTCTTGACATCCGGTTGACCTCTGGGTTCCTTCGGGAGGCCGGTTTCCGGGCCGACGGTGGCCTCCGCGGATGTCCGATGGGGCGTCCCGGGATTACCTGCTGAGACCAGGCCCCTCTTGGAGACTTGCCATGCCCCGCATCCCCACCATCGCCGCGACCCTCCTGCTCGCTGGCTGCGCCGCCCGCAGCGGCGGAGACCCCGCCGCCATCGCCGCCCAGGGCTCCGCGCTGGACGGCGCCCCCGTGCCTGGTGAGGCCTTCACCGCTGAGCTGGCCAGCATCGACGGCGAGGCCATCTCGGTGCCCGATCCCAGCGGCGAGGTCGTCGTCCTGGAGCTGATCCGATCGGCGGACTGGTGAGCGTTCTGCATCGCGCAGTTGCGCGACTACGATGAGCACATGAACGCCCTCGAGGCCGCCGGCGGACGCCTGGTGGTGCTCACCAGCGACAGCGAGCCCGTGCTGCGCGAGGCCATCGCCGAGCACGGCTTCGGCGCCACCTTCGTGCGCGCGGAGCCCGAGCTGTGGGCCGCGTGGGGCCTGGCCAACGAGAAGCGGGGGGAGATCCCCTACCCCACCACCTTCATCATCGCGCCCGATGGCACCCTGGTGTACCGCGAGATCCACGTGAACCACATGAAGCGCGCCCACGTGCCGGCCATGATCGAGCGCGTGGCGGCCTGGAGCCAGCCGGGGTCCGCGGTGGCCACACCCGCGCCCGAGCCCGAGCCCGAGCCCGAGCCCGCAGAGCCGGCGGCACCCGACTGGGCCAACGCCGTGCAGCTCGCCGCCTTCGTCGAGGCCGCGGAGCTGGTCATCCAGCTCGAGGTCGGCCCGGGGTTCCACGTCTACGGGGCCAACGAGACCATCTCACGCCCCCTGGCGGCGACCGTGGACCAGCTCCCCGAGCTGCAGATCCCCATCCCCAGCGGCCACGAGAAGGTCCTGTCCGACGCCCTGGGCGCGGCCTGGGTGCTGGACGGCACCGTGCAGCTGCGGGCCCCCCTGCCCGCCGACGCCCCCGCGGCGCTGACGGGGACGCTCGACTACCAGGTCTGCACCGCCAGCACCTGCACCGCGCCCACATCGGCGCCGTGGCAGGCCGCGGTCGAGGACGATCGATAGCTACTCGTCGGTGACCTGCACCCGCAGGCCGAAGCCTTCGTAGCCGGCCAGCAGATCCCCCAGCTCGTCCCAGCTCAACAGCTCGTCGTCCACCAGCACGGCGGGCGGGCCGTCGGGATCGTCGGGGTCGCAGGTCAGCTGAGCCCGGATCTGCCCCGTGAGCAGCTGCAGCCGGCCGTTGTCGGGATCGCGCACCACGTCCCGGGTGGCCAGGCGGGCCCGGATCTTGTCCCGCAGCAGCCCGAAGGGCGGGTTCTCGGTGGCCTCGTCGAAGCGGGTGAGCAGGCGCAGGCCCAGGCGGCCATCGGTGCGCTCCTCCCGCGCGGAGAGGAAGGTCAGGGGGCCGCCGCCGTAGACCTCGAGCCGGAAGCGCCGCTTGCGGCCGGCCGCGTCCAGGAAGGTCTCGAGATCCCCGCCCCGGCTGGGCTGGTTGACCTCGTCCAGGGCCGCCATCACCTCCATCAGGTGCTCGCCGAAGCGCTGGGTGGGCTTGTCGGGGGTGTCGGTCATGGGGGGGCTCCTGTGTCGTGAAGCGGCGTGAGCTGGATGATGACGTCGGTCGCGTCAGCGTCGAGGTTGTCGGTGTGCAGCACCTGGACCTCGGTGGGTGCGTAGCGTCCATGGTCGTCCCCATCGACGTCGCGGGCCTGGATGATGCAGGCCCCCGGCTCGCAGTCCTCGGGGGCGCGACCCCAGAGCACCCAGGCACCCGCGTCGTCGGCCAGCTGCTCATCACCCCCGAACCGCACCTGGATGCCAGGGACGGGAGCGCCGCTGCCGGCGTCGACCACATGACCCGCGAAGCCGTACATGGGCATCTCCACCCCGTACATGGGCACCGCGACGTTGGTGCAGCCGGTCAGGGCGGCGAGACCACCGGCGAACAACTTCGAGAGTCGGCGTCGGACCATGGGGAAGCCTCCGATGTCCCGGAGGGTAGCACGGCGCTACGGCGGTTCGGCTCAACCGTAATACGGCGGCTCGTTCCCCGGCTTCCACTTGATGTTGCAGCCCACACTCGGGATCTGTGTGTCGGCCTGTGTCTCACCGGACAGCAGCGCCTCCAGCGCCCTGCGCAGGTCCGCGCCGGTCACCGGCTCGCCGTTGCCAGGACGGCTCGCGTCCAGCTGGCCGCGGTACACCAGCCGCTGCTCCGCGTCGAACAGGAAGAAGTCCGGGGTGCAGGCCGCCTGGTAGGCCTTGGCCACGCTCTGGTCTTCGTCCACCAGGTACGGGAAGCGGTAGCCGTAGGTCTCGGCCTCGACCTTCATCTTGGCGGGGGTGTCGTCGCTGTACTTGGCGTAGTCGTTGCTCATGATGCCCACCACGGCCACGCCGCGGGCAGCGTACTCGGTGCTCAGGCGGGCCAGCTCCTCGCGCACGTGGATCACGAAGGGGCAGTGGTTGCAGATGAACATCACCAGCAGCCCGGGCGCATCTGCGAAGTCCTCGAGGGACCAGGTCTCGCCGTCGTAGTCAGCCAGCTCGAAGCCGGGGGCGCGGGTGCCGAGGGGCAGCATGGTGGAGGGGGTGCGGGCCATGGGTCTCTCCTTTTCATCAGGAGGGGAACCTGCGCGCGCTAAGCGCGGCGCCAAGGTGGGAGGCTCACAGGCTTTCACCCCGCCTATCCCCACAGGAACCGACCACTCGCGGATCTATGTCGGTTGCAAGCGACCACCTGGGCCCCGATGCGGGTCCAGATGGCCCCGAACCGGCCGGTATCGCCCTCGAGACACCCGCTCGAGCCCGAATTCGGGCTCGAGTGGACGCTTGCGAGGGGGATAGATTGGCGACCGGTCGGTTCCGGCCGACATAGGCCGGGTTCCGCCCCTACAGGAACACATCCTGGGGCTCCACCGCCCGGCGGTCGCTCCACACGATGCGCCACTCGTCGTCGTCCTCGAGCTCGAGCTCGACGTCGAGGTGCCAGGCGTCTGCGTTGTCGGCCCGGATGTCCAGCGCGCCCACGTCGATGCCGTCCAGCAGCACGGCCACGAAGCTGACCTCGGCGACGCCGGCCTGCTCGTCCAGCGCCACATCCATGGGGCCCAGGTGCACGGTGATGGGGCCCCGGGTCTGCAGCTCCCGGAACAGGATGCCGCGCACCATGGCGAAGTCGGCGCCGTCCTCGTCCAGGTAGCGCTTGGAGACCGGCGCCAGGGCCGCGCTGAGATCCGGCTTCCCGACGCCGTCGGCCACCGCGCCGATGGCCGCGCGGACCTTCTCCTCGGGGGTCTTTGGCCCCGAACACATCGCGGGGATCAGGAACCACAGCCCCACGACCGCGACGAGGCCCAGGATGAACGCGCGCCGTCTCGAGAACCCGGCCATGGCAGCTCCGGCGGTGAAAGGGGGTTGTACTGGCCAACACCCCGGCGGTGGCTACACTGCCACCACGCTGTACCCCCTATGGAGGAACCCATGCTCCGCACCACCGTGCTCGCCCTGCTCCTGGCCCTGCCCACCCTCGCCCTCGCCGGCCCCGAAGTGGACGAAGAGTCCCTGGACGGCATCCCGGTCGAGATGCAGGAGGCCCTGGACGCCCAGGCCCAGGCCCTCGCGGAAGCCAACGCCCGCATCGCCGAGCTCGAGGCCGAGCTCG
>CAYZVO010000305.1:0-4071 GCA_964481655.1 uncultured Enterobacterales bacterium
GCCGTGTTCTTCTTTGTTGTATTCTGTTCGGTCTTCGGAGTTGTTGTTCACGCCGTCGTAGTTGATGTCGGGGGCGCCGGGGTTGATGGTGGCGTCGCCGTCGTCGCAGTCGCTGGCGTCCGCCACGGCGCCCGTGGGCTGGTCGCAGGCGGTGGTGCTGTCACCGGCGTCGCCGTAGCCGTCGCCGTCGTCGTCGGCGTACCAGCTGGACGCGTCGATGGCGTCGTCCTCGTCCACGCTGCCGTCGCAGTCGTTGTCGATGCCGTCGCACTCCTTATCGGCGCCGGGGTTGATGGCGCTGTCGCCGTCGTCGCAGTCGGTGGCGTCGGCCACGGTGCCCCGGGGCTGGGTGCAGGCGGTGGAGCTGGCGCTGGCGTCGCCGTAGCCGTCCATGTCCGCGTCGTCGTACCAGGTGGAGGCGTCGACGGCGTCGTCCTCGTCGGTGGTGCCGTCGCAGTCGTCGTCGATGCCGTTGCACACTTCGTCGGCGCTGGGGTTGACCGCCCCGTCGCCGTCGTCGCAGTCGTCGCTGGTGGCGGCGTAGCCGCTGGGCTGGGAACAGGCCGTGGTGGTGTCACCGGCGTCACCGTGGCCGTCGCCGTCGCCGTCGGCGTACCAGGTGGAGGCGTCGCTGGCGGAGTCCTCGTCGGTGGTCCCGTCGCAGTCGTCGTCCACCCCGTTGCAGCTCTCGGTGGCGCCCGGGTTCACCCCGCTGGCGCCGTCGTCGCAGTCCGAGGCGTCCGCCACGTAGCCGCTGGGCTGGCTGCAGGCGGCGGTGGTGGAGCTGGCGTCGCCGTAGCCGTCGCCGTCGCCGTCGGCGTACCAGGTGCTGGCGTCGGTCGCGGAGTCCTCGTCCACCGTGCCGTCGCAGTCGTTGTCTACCCCGTCGCAGACCTCGCTGGCGGCGGGGTTGATGGCGCCGTCGCCGTCGTCGCAGTCGGTCGCGTCGCTGACCGTACCACTGGGCTGGGTGCAGGCCGTGGTGCTGTCGCCGGCGTCACCGTAGCCGTCGCCGTCGTCGTCGGCGTACCAGGTGCTCGCACCGCTGGCGGAGCCCTCGTCCACCGTGCCGTCGCAGTCGTTGTCCACCCCGTCGCAGGTCTCGGTGGCGGCGGGGTTGATGGCGCCGTCGCCGTCGTCGCAGTCCGAGCCGCCGTAGCTCGAGTGGTCGTAGCCGTCGGCGTCGGCGTCGTAGTCGCTGGCGCCGTCGCAGTCGGCGTCGGTGCCGTCGTAGAAGGTCTCGGTGGCGCCGGGGTTGACCCCCGCGTTGTCGTCGTCGCAGTCGCTGCCCCCCACCGCGGTGGCGTCGTAGCCGTCGCCGTCCCAGTCGGTGCCGTGCTCCACCGTCGCAGAGATGCGGGCCGCGATCTGCTCGCCCCAGGCGGAGACCCGGCCGTCGACGTAGAGCTCGAGGGTGTGGGTGCCGCTGGCCAGGACCTGGTCGGTGACGCTCGAGGGGCTGTAGTCCAGGTCGATGTACCAGTCGCAGCAGGACAGGCCCGAGCCGCTCGCGCTGATGGACTGGCTCCAGATGGCCGTGCCGTCCAGGTAGAGGGTGGCGCTGTCGATGTAGACCGCGCAGCCGCCGTGCTGGCCGGCGATGTCCACGTGGATGCCGGTGATGTCGGCGATGCTGGTGGTGGAGGTCGAGAAGCTGGTGGTGGCGCTGACGTCGCCGTCCTCGACGTCGCAGTCGTCGTCTCCCGCGTCGCCGTAGATCCAGCCGGAGTCGACGGAGACGGTGGTGGTGGCCTCTGCGGGGGCGGCGAGCGAGGCGGCGAGTGCGAGTGGGAGCATGGGACCTCCGGTGGCGGCGTTGGACCGCGGCGCCGGGCGCGCTGTCTGTTCGAACGCCGCCACGCTTGGCCGCGGGACGGCGGCCACGTGAATGCTATCGTGCCCGGGTGGAGCCCGCGGTGTCTCTCTCAGTCCTCTCACTCCTGATCGTGGCCTTCGCTGGGACCTCCCCGGCCGGCGCCTGGACCCCCATCGGCTGGGTCGCCAGCTGCGAGCGCCCACAGCGCTGGGCCCTGGCGCGGGACGCCGAGGGCCACGGTGAGCGCCACGAGGCCGCGGTGAGGGCCGCCTTCGAGGTCTGGGGGACCCGGGACGGGCAGTGCCATCGCTTCGAGTACCAGGGCCTGGTGGACGGTCCGGCGGAGCCCTTCGTGGCCGACGGCGTCTGGACCGTGCGCTTCGCCGCGGACGGAGGCCCGCTGCCCTCGATGGGGGTGATGGCCTCGATGCCGCGGCTGTCCAAGGGCCCGCGCCTCGAGCTGGCCGGGCTGTCGTTGTTCGAGCTGGTGGAGAACGACATCGTGCTGCACGCCGGCGTACCCTGGATCGCGGCGGCCGGGCTGGACGAGGACTGTCATGGTGCCCTGGTGATCGAGCATGTGCTGGGGCACGAGATCGCCCGCAGCTTGGGATTGCAGCCGCCGCCGGATGGAGCGTCGAGCGG
The DNA here is from genome assembly GCA_964481655.1 of uncultured Enterobacterales bacterium. Taxonomy (GTDB): domain Bacteria; phylum Myxococcota_A; class UBA796; order UBA796; family JAFGLY01; genus CALDOK01. The sequence goes on from CAYZVO010000305.1 coordinate 2,462, forward strand.
TGGGGAAGGAGGCCCTGTGCTGCGCTGGCCCATGGAGACCTGCAGCGCCCGGGCCGCGGCACCGGGGCCCGATGAGCGCGCAGGGCTGGACGCGCTGTACGGGGGACGGTCCGTCGAGCTGCCGGAGACCGCCGTACTGCCCGGGTCCGAGGGCTGGCTGCTGCGAGGCGAGGTCGAGGGGCTCGCGCCGGTGGAGGCCGGGCCGTGAGCGGGTGGCTGCTGCTGGCGATGGTCGGCTCCGCCTGGGGCTGGGAGGCCATGGGCTGGTCCTGGTCCTGCGACGAGCCGATCCCCGTGGCCCTGTACGACCCCGATCCCGAGCGGGCCGCGCGGCTGGACGAGGCGGCGGCGAACACCGTGGCCGCGTGGCAGGGTGCGTCGGACTGCCCCTGCTTCGAGATCGAGTACCTGGGGTTGCTCGACAGCTACACCGAGGAAGACGCCCAGGACGACATCCCGACCTTCGTGATGGGGGACCCGCTGGGGCTCGAGGACGACACGGAGTGGCCGTGGAACCACGTCCAGACGGTGTGGGACGAGTACATCGTGTCCGCCGACGAGATCGAGTGGATCACCCTGGATGAGCTGGACGGGTGCGACTGGGCCTTCGTCTTCGAGGCCGTCTTCGGCCACTGGCTCGGGCACACCATCGGGCTCGCCCATTCCTGCGAGGAGGACGACGTCTGCGACGACGAGCTCCTGCGGGAGGCGGCGATGATGTGGTACCTGACCATGTGCTCGGACCAGGGCTCCGAGCCCATGAGCGACGATCTCGCGGGCCTGATCGCCATCTACGGCCAGCGCGCCTCCATCGACGCCTTCACCGGCGATGGCCTGGTCCACCACGACTTCGCGTCGGCGGCCAGGGTGCCGGTGGAGGTCTGCTTCGAGGCCAGCGCCGAGCGCGAGCTCGGCGGTTTCGTCTGGGACTTCGGGGATGGCGCGAGCGCCGAGGGGGCCGAGGTCTGCCACGGCTTCGAGGACGTCGACGTGCTCGACGTGGAGGTCCGGGGCCTCGAGCAGCCCGAGGACTGCCCGGTCGCCAGCCAGCGCTTGATCCTCTGCGACGACTACACGGAGATCGAGCCGCCCCTGTTCTCGGCCTCGGTCGAAGCCGGGGTGCTGCGCCTGGACAACCTGCTGCCCCGGGTGGACAACGCCTGCACCGACACCGTGCGCTGGGAGCTCCAACGGGACGGCGAGCCGCTGGACTGGAACCAGGCCTGGGACGCGAGCTTCGAGCTGCCCGGGGCCGGGAGCTACACCGTGGTGTTGGAGGTGGACGGGGTGTCGGGCCCGGCGTTGGATGAGCAGGTCATCGAGGCGACCGGCTGTGGGTGCGCGACCAGCCGACGCGGCACGGCCGGGTGGTGGTGGCTGCTGGTGGGCGTGGCGCCGTTGGTGCGTCGAAGGAGCGGCCACAGCGGCCCAACATGGCGCATCTGACGGCGCTGTGTCCGGTTTACCGGCCCCGGACCGGCCACAGCTCGCCCACATGGCGCATCTGACGGCGCTGTGTCCGGTTTCGCGGCCCCGGACCGGCCACAGCGGGCCAACATGGCGCATCTGACGGCGCTGTGTCCGGTTTCGCTGCCCCGGACCGGCCACAG
>CAYZVO010000305.1:4171-7547 GCA_964481655.1 uncultured Enterobacterales bacterium
GACCGGCCACAGCTCGCCCACATGGCGCATCTGACGGCGCTGTGTCCGGTTTCGCTGCCCCGGACCGGCCACAGCTCGCCCACATGGCGCATCTGACGGCGCTGTGTCCGGTTTCGCTGCCCCGGACCGGCCACAGCTCGCCCACATGGCGCATCTGACGGCGCTGTGTCCGGTTTCGCGGCCCCGGACCGGCCACAGCTCGCCAACATGGCGCATCTGGCGGCGCTGTGTCCGGCCTCGCCCCCACCCTGTGAGGCCGCCCCCCGCATCGCCCGCGCCAGCTTGCTACGATGATCGCCCCTCATGACGCTGCAGGAGCCGCCCCATGACCATGCAGGAGCCGCCGCCCCACGCGACCCTGGTGGACCTCTTCGAGAGCACCGTGGCCAAGCACGGCCAGCGGCCCTTGTTCGGCACCCGGGAGCTGGGGCAGCCCTACTCCTGGGTGACCTACGAGCAGGTGGGCGCGCGGGTCGATGCTCTGCGGGCGGGGCTCGACCGAGCCGGTGTGGGCCCCGGTGATGTGGTGGGGCTCATCTCCAACAACTGCGTGGAGTGGGCGGTGGTGGCCTTCGCCACCTACGGCCGCCGGGCCCGCCTGGTGCCCATGTACCTGGCCGAGCTCGAGTCCACCTGGCGCTACATCGTGCAGGACTCCGGCATCTCCCTGCTGTTCGTGGCGACCGCCGAGCTGGCCGAGCTCTTGGCCCCCTGGGTCGACGAGATCGACTGCCTCGAGCGCATCGTCTGTTTCGAGGGCGACGGCCCCGACACCTTGGCCGCCCTCGAGGACCATGACGCCCCCGCGGTGGCCTCCATCACCCCCGATCCCGACGACATCGCGCTGCTGATCTACACCTCGGGCACCACCGCCGAGCCCAAGGGTGTCTTGCTGTCCCACGGCAACCTCGCGTCCAACTCCTGGGCCGGCTACCGCCGCTTCCCGGAGCTGGACGAGACGGGCTCGAGCCTCTCCATCCTGCCCTGGGCCCATTCCTATGGGCAGACCGGTGAGCTGAACTGCTTCCTGCAGTTCGGCGGCTCCCTGGCCTTCATGACCTCCGTGAAGACCCTGCAGGAGGACTTCCTCGAGGCTAGGCCCACCTACCTGCTGGCGGTGCCCCGGATCCTCAACCGCATCCACGACGGGGTCCAGGCCCAGATGCGCGAGCGTGGCGGGGTGGCCAAGGCCCTGTTCGACATGGGGCTGGTGGCCGCCAAGGAGCGCCGCGAAGCCCAGGCCGCCGGCCGCAAGGACCTGTGGGCATCGGCCCGCTTCCACCTCGCCGACGCGGTGGTCTTCTCGAAGATCCGCAAGCGTTTCGGCGGGCGGCTGCTGGGCGTGCTCTCAGGCTCGGCCACCCTCAACCCCGACGTGTGCTGGTTCTTCCACGACGTGGGCATCCCCGCCTACGACTGCTACGGCCTGACCGAGACCTCCCCCGCGGTCACCATGAACTCCACCCTGGGCTTCGAGCCCGGCACCGTGGGCCGCCCGGTGGACGGCGTGCGGGTGGTCATCGACACCTCGGTGGTCGACGACGGCGGCAAAGACGGCGAGGTGGTGGTCTACGGTCCCAACGTGATGAAGGGATACCACAACAAGCCCGAGCAGACGGCTGCGGTGATGACCGAAGACGGCGGCTTCCGCACCGGCGACCGCGGCGTGCTGTCCGAGAACGGTTACCTGCGCATCACCGGCCGCATCAAAGAACAGTACAAGCTCGAGAACGGCAAGTACGTCTTCCCTGCGGCCCTCGAGGAAGACATCCGCCGGGTCGCCGGCATCGCCAACGCGGTGGTCTACGGCGCGGGGCGGCCTTTCAACGTCTGCCTGATCGTGCCCGACCTGCCCGCCCTCGAACACTGGGCCAAGGACCGCCGCCTCGAGCTCGAGGACGACGAGCACATCCTGGACCGCGCCATCGTGCTGGCGGCCCTGGGCGCCGAGATCGAGCTCGAGCTGCGCAAGAAGTACGGCGGCTACGAGGTCCCCAAGCGCTGGGCCTGGCTGCGGGAGGACCTGTCGGTCGAGGACGGCACCCTGACCCAGACCATGAAGCTCAAGCGCCGGGTGGTCTACGAGCGTTACGACGAGCTGATCGAGACACTGTACCGGAGCCCCGGGGTGGTGCCGGAGGGGTAGGGGGCTGGGCGAGCTCTCCAGCGGATGTGGTACGCTCCTTCCATATCCGAGCTTCACTGGTGGAGGACGCCGTGACGAGAACGCTGCCTCTCTCTCTCTCGTGAGCCTGCTCTGCGCCGCTGACGCCAACGCGGCCGCCTGCGTTGCCTGGGACGCGGACTTCGGGATGAGTCAACACAGCTCACGCCCCTCGCTGGGCTTCTCCTACAGCTGGGACGCGGTGTCGGACTGCGACACCTTCACCTTCGATCACTACCGGGTCTGTCGCCTCGCGGGGGCGACCGCGCCGAGCACACCGGCCACCAGCGGCGCGGTGTGCCGGGTCAAGGAGGGCTCGAGCGCCACGGTGTCGGCCGACGACCTCGTGCACCGCTCGTTGAAGCAGTACTCGGCCACCATCTTCGCCTGCGACAACGCCGACTGCACCCACTACTACGGGGACGGCACCCACGGCTCCACCGTCAGCAACGACAACGACAGCGAGACCACCGCCCAGGAGATCTGGGAGCTCGAGGACATCACCTCGCTGTCCGACAGCGACCGGGTCATCGACGACGCCATGGCCTCGGCGGCCCTGTTTTACCCCACCGGCTTCGACAGCGCGGGCAAGCTGGCCCTGTGGTGGAGCTACAACGACGTGGACGACCACAGCATCGGCTACAAGCGCGCCACCTCCACGGGCCAGCTGAGCTGGAACACCACCACCGCCTGGACCACCGATCAGGATGTTGCCACGGGCACGGGGTGCAGCAGCGGCTGCGGTGACTTCACGGACCCAACTCACCCCTGGGTGGTCGCAGCCGAGAGCGGGACAACCCAGTTCATTCGGCTGTTTATGCACACCCAGGACGACGCCACCAATCCCCACGTCATGTTCCTCGACTCGGCGGACGAGGACGGCACCGACTTCGAGGTGGAGTGTGCCTGTACGGCTGACAGCGCGGACACGGCGGGGTGCTCCTGTACGGACGGCTGCCCGGACGAGGCCCTGTGCGACTACGAGGACGACTCTGGGGATGGGGGCGCGGCCGCGATCGCCATCTGTGCAGACGGTACGTCCACCTGTGACGAGCTCGAAGGAGCTCGCCATGGTCGCATGATGTGGAGCTACCTCGCGGATCCGGTTGTCGACTTCGGATCCGATACGCCGAACATGGTCTTCACTGGTGCTCGAGATGTATTGACCCCGCCGGAACACGACTCTCCATCCAGCCGCGTTAGGAGCGGCAT
>CAYZVO010000306.1:0-7475 GCA_964481655.1 uncultured Enterobacterales bacterium
TCGAAGAGCCCGAGCCCGTCGAAGAGCCCGAGCCCGATGCTACTCTCGTGCCCGAGCCCGTCGAAGAGCCCGAGCGCAGCGCGCCAGCCGTCGAAGAGCCCGAGCCCGTCCGGACTCAGCCTGAGCGCACCCGCCCGGCTCCCGTCGCGACCCCGACCCCGCGCCCCACGCCGCCGCCTGCGCCCGAGCCCGAGCCCCAGGAGCCCGAGCCCGCCGCCACGGCCGACGGGCCCGGCTTCATGGTCGTCGAGAGCGATCGCTACGCCATGATCTACATGGGCGGCCGCCGACTGGGCGGGACCCCCATCGCCCGCATGGAGCTCGAGCCCGGCAGCTACGCCGTGCGCGCGGTCTGCCGTGACACGGGCGCCACCAAGACCATGCAGGTCGAGATCCAGCCTGGCGAGCTGGCCACCGCCAGCTTCCGCTTCATGCCCTAGGCGACGCTCCGCGTCGCCCGCTGGCAGCTACCTGGCGCCGAAGATGGCGGTCCCCACCCGCACGTGGGTGGCGCCGTACTCGATGGCCAGCTCGTAGTCGTCGCTCATGCCCATGGACATCAGCTCCAGGGGCAGGCCCTGGGCCACGCCCTCGGCTTGCAGCGCGGCCATCCCGGAGAACCAGCGACGGGCTGCCTGCTCGCCCAGGCCCCAGGGGGGGATGCACATCAGGCCGCGCAGCCGCAGGCCGGCCATGGCGTGCAGGGTGTGGCAGAGCTCGAGGGCCTGCTCCGGCGTCACGCCGCTCTTGCTGTCCTCGAGGCCGATGTTGACCTGGACCAGGATGTCGCTGGGGCGGTCGCCGGAGCGCTTGGCGATGGCGCGCCCGAGCTTCTCCGAGTCCACCGCGTGGATCAGCGCCGCGGTGCCGACCACGTACTTGACCTTGTTCCGCTGCAGGGGGCCGATGAAGTGCCACTCGGGCAGGGCCGGGCCACCGGCGATGGCGGGGCCGACGCCCAGCTCCCTGGCCTTGTCCCGCAGCTGCTGCGCGTAGTTCTCGCCGAAGGCCAGCTGACCGGCGGCCATGGCCTCGCGGATGGCCTCTGGGGGCTTCATCTTGCTGACGGCCACCAGGGTGACCTCGGAGGGATCGCGGCCGTGCGCGGCGCAGGCCTGGTCGATGCGGGCGCGGACGCTGGCGAGGCGCGCCTCGATGCTGTCGGTCATGAAAGCTCCTGCCGTGGGCGGCAGGCCTTGGCGCGGGCGCCGGGCCCTGCCGTGGGCGCCGGGCTCCTATCGGCCCGCGCTCCCGATGCCCAGCCGCCGCAGGGAGGCGGCCACCGCTTCGAGGGGCAGCCCGACCACGTTGGTGTAGGACCCCTCGACCCGGGCCACGAGGACGGCCCCCTGGCCCTGGATGCCGTAGGCTCCGGCCTTGTCCATGGGCTCGCCTGTGTCGACGTACAGATCGATGAGGGCGGGGGTGAGTGAGCGGAAGCGGACCCGGGTGGTGACGTGCTCCACGAGGCGGGTCTCGCCGTGGAGGATGCAGAACCCGGTGGTGACGGCGTGCCAGCGGTCGCTGAGCTGGGTCAGGATGGCCACGGCGTCGGCCCGGTCCCGGGGCTTCTCGAAGACCGTGGCGCCGAAGGGGCCCTGGCCGGGCTCCCGGGCGTGCACCACGGTGTCGGCTGCCAGCACGGGCAGGGCGGCGTGGGGGGCCGCGGCCGCCGCCTGTGCCACGGCGGCCTTGCTGGCGGCGAGGCGGCGGGCGAGGTGCACCGGGTGCTCTCCCTCGTGGCGCTGCTCGTCGATGTCGGCGGGCTGGATGACGACCTCGAGGCCCGCGGCGCGCAGCAGATCGCGGCGTCGTGGGGAGGCGCTGGCGAGGAGGATGGAGGGGCCCATGGGCGCCTGCTATCGGATCACTCGCCCCCCAGCACCTCGATCTGGTGCAGCCCCTGGGCGGTGGCGCGGATGGCGGTGCGCCGCGTGTGCTGCACCAGGTGGGGCTCGAGGTGGACCACGCAGTCCCCTGCGGTCTCCGACATGCGCAGGCGGTAGTCCTCGAGCAGGAGCTTCCAGTCCGGCTGGAGCTCCTCGACCGTGGGGCAGCGGCCCTTGTCCTCGCGTATGGCCAGCGCCGCGCCGCTGAGCTCCTGGGCCAGCCGGGACAGCAGCGCCTTCTCGGCCTGCAGCGCCTCGGCGCGCACCTGGGCCTCACGCTCGCTGAGCTGTGGGTCCGTGGGCAGGCCGGCGTTGACCGTGAGCCAGCGGTCGCTGGGGTGGGGCACGCGGTCCACCGGCAGCACGGCCTTCATGGTGGGCAGGTTGAGCCGCAGCAGCCCCAGTTCGTCGGCGAAGCGGGGCTCGACGGGGAAGGCCAGCAGGAGATCGGGGCCCTCGGCCTTGCGCATGGCCGGCACGGCGCCATCGGTGATCGCGGTGGACGACAGCAGCAGCACCCGGGCCTGGTCCCCGGGCAGTAGCTGCAGGCTGCCGGCCAGCGCGCCGGCGGTGTCCCGCAGGGTGAAGCCTTCGCCCTGCCAGGCGCGCTGCAGGTCGCCCAGCCCAGGCGGCGGTGTGATGGCCGCGGGCTCGCCCGGGGTGACCGTCAGGGCGAAGACGTGCTCTCCGTCGCGGAAGCCCAGGGGGAGCCGCCCGGTGCCGGCCTCGAGGTCCAGCTGCAGCGCCGCCTCGGCCTCCCCCGCGGCGGTGGCGACGGGGAAGTAGAGCCAGCTGCTGCCGTCGGCATCCAGCACGAAGCGCGCCTCGGCTCCGGTCGTCTCGGTGGTCCAGGCCGGGCCGCTCATGGTCACGGTGAGGGTGTCGCCGTCTCCCACCAGGCCACCGCTGATGCCGTGGCCCGAGATCGCCCAGCTGCCCTGGGGGCCCTCGGGGCTCGTGCAGCCCAGCAGCCCCAGGCCCAGCAGCCAGGCCAGGCGCGCCATCAGCGGGACTCGCAGGAGACCGAGAGCTCGAAGTTGTCCTCGGCGCCGTCCTTGCCGTCGACGATGACGAAGTAGGCCGACTCGCGATCGGTCCAGACCGAGGTCGAGCCGCTGCCGCTGCTGGTGTCGGACTCACACTCGGTGAGCAGCTGATCGGCATTCGGGCAGTCGCCGGGCTCGTCCCGGCGCAGGACGACGAGGTCCAGGTCGTCGCAGGGGCTGTACAGCTCGAAGGTGGCCAGCGTGCTGCCCTCGAGCTCGATCAGGTACACCCGCTCGGCCGCGTCGTAGTGCCCGGTGGGGACCAGGCAGTAGAAGTTCTCGTAGTGCTCGGTGGAGAAGTGGGTGCTGCCGCCCTCGGTGGTGGCGGTGACGGTCTCGCCGCAGGAGAGGGTGCCCGAGAGACAGTCCGGTCCGTCGGGGGGGCGGTCAGGCAGCAGCTCGTCGCAGAACTCGGGGTCGGTGTCGGCGTCGCTGTCGGCGTCGGCGTCGGCGTCGGCGTCGGTGTCGCCGTCGGCGTCGGCGTCCGAGTCGCCATCGGTGTCGGTGTCGGTGTCGGTGTCGGTGTCGGTGTCGGTGTCGCCTTCGGGGGCGCTGTCGTCGTTCTTTCCGATCCACCCGAAGATGGAGCAACCGGAGAGGCCGATCCAGGCGAGGGTGATGGCGATGATGGGTGCTGGCCGCATGGGCTCTCCCGGAGGCTGCGTCGGGTCCGTCAGGGGCCTCGCGCCCGCGTGCCGGGAAGATTACCATGGCGGACCGCCACCCTCGACGGAGAGCCACGATGGCCGCCAAGAAAGCTGACCAGGGTTTCCCCGACCTGTCCACCGTGCGCGACATCGGCATCGCCGCGCACATCGACGCCGGCAAGACCACGCTGACCGAGCGCATCCTGTACTACACAGGAACCAAGCACAAGATCGGCGAAGTTCACAACGGCGAAGCCCACATGGACTGGATGGAGGAGGAGCAGGCCCACGGCATCACCATCACCACCGCGGTGACCCAGTGTCCCTGGAAGGACCACCTCGTGCAGGTCGTCGACACCCCGGGACACGTGGACTTCACCATCGAGGTCGAGCGCGCCATGCGCGTGCTCGATGGCGCGGTCATCGTGATGGACGGTGTGCGGGGGGTCGAGCCTCAGACCGAGACGGTCTGGCGCCAGGCCAGCCGCTTCGACATCCCCACCATGTTCTTCGTGAACAAGATGGACCGCCCGGGGGCCGACTTCGATCGGGCCCTCGAGACCATCCGCGGCCGCCTCGGCGTGGAGCCCGTCCCGGTCTCCGTGCCCGTCGAAGGCGGTGTCTTGCACCTGCTCGACGAGTGCTTCCTGCGCTTCGAGGGCGAGATGGGCGAAGAGGTCGTCACCGAGCCGATCCCCGGCCACCTGCAGGAGACCTACGACACCCAGCGCGAGACCCTGCTGCTGGCGCTGGGCGACTACGACGAGGACATCGCGGACGCCGCCTTGATGGGCGAGCCCGTGGACCGAGCCGAGGTCATCCGCGTGCTGCGCCAGTGCTGCCTCGAGCGCGAGCTCTTCCCGGCCCTGGGCGGCTCCGCCCTGCGCAACCAGGGCGTGCAGCCGGTGCTGGACGCCGTGCTGGAGCTGCTGCCGTCCCCCGCCGATCGCGACGTGGTCGAGGGCACGGATCTCGAGGGCGAGCCCGTCGAGGTCGCCATGGATCCCACCGAGCCCCTGGTGGCCCTGGCCTTCAAGGTGCAGCTGTGGGACGGGCGCCGCCACGTCTTCGCCCGGCTGTACCGCGGCCAGCTGGCCCCCGGTGACAAGGTGCTGGTGGCGGGGACCGGCCAGGTCGAGCGCGTGGCCCGGGTCTTCGACGTCAACTCCTCCAAGAAGTCTCGGCTCAAGAACTCCGTCGCAGGGCAGATCGTGCTGCTGGCGGGCCTGCGCAAGGCCAGCACCGGCGACACCCTCTGCGCCCCGGACGAGCCGGTGCTGCTCGAGGCCATCCAGACCCGCGACCCCGTCATGGGCCTGGCGGTCGAGCCCGAGTCCTCCCGCGAAGAGGAGAAGATGCTCGAGGTCATCCGCAAGATCCTCGAGGAAGACCCCACGCTGCAGTACGTGGAAGACGAGGACACCGGCCAGCGCATCCTGCGCGGCATGGGCGAGCTGCACCTGCAGATCGTCCAGGAGCGCATCCAGCGCGAGTTCGGCCTCGCCCTGCGCTTCGGCCGCCCCTACGTCGTCTCCCGGGAGACCGTCCTGGGCCAGGCCAAGGCCGACGGCCTCATCGACCGGGTCTTCGAGATCGACGAGGACAAGACCGTGGAGCTCAAGGCCGCCGCGGTCGCCGAGGTCGAGGCCCTCGAGCGGGGCGAAGGCAGCAAGGCCATCGTCGAGCCCGAGGTGCTGGGCGGCAACCTGTCCAACGCCCAGCGCGAGGCCGTCGAGGCTGGCGCCAACGACGCCATGGTGGGCGGCCCCCTCGAGGGCGCGCCGCTGCAGGACGTCAAGGTCACCGTGCACAAGGTCACCCTCTTCGGCGACGCCTCCAGCCCTCAGGCGCTGCGCATCGCGGTGGCCGAGGCCGTGCGCAAGGCCATGTCCCAGGCCGGCGGCGTGCTGCTGGGGCCCATCATGAAGGTCGAGGTCGTGGTGCCCGACGAGTCCCTGGGCTCCGTGCTCGGTGACCTCCAGGCCCGCGGCGCCAGCATCCTCGACAGCACCACCGACCACGGCTTCGCCTCCCTCGAGGCCGAGGTCCCCCTCGAGAAGCTCATCGGCTACGCCGGCGATCTGCGCTCCCTGACCCGGGGTCGCGGCCAGTTCACCAGCGAGTTCGACCGCTTCGACATCTGTGGCTAGGCGCGACCCGTGAGCGCCGATCCCCGCCGCGCTTGGTGGGCGGTGCTCGCCTGGGCGGTGGTGATCCTGACCTCCGTGCCCCTGGCGCGGGCGCTGCAGGACCAGGTGCGGTCCACCGTGGGCCGCCAGGCCTATCTGTGGGCGGTCTTCGCCCTGCTGGGCCTCGCCCTGGCGCTTGGGATCTGGAGCACCGTGCGCGCCATGGGTCGGGACGCCCTGCGGCGGCTTCCCTGGCTGCTGGTCTCCGGTGCCGTCTGCGCGGGCTACACCTGGCACCTGCGGCACGCCCCTGAAGAGGCGTTGCACTTCGTGGAGTACGGCGTCTTCGGGCTGCTGCTGTACCGGGCCCTGCGCCACCGCCTGCCGGACCTGGCCGTCTTCCCCGCGGCCCTGCTGCTGGGCACCGCCTTCGGGGTGCTCGACGAGCTGGTGCAGTGGCTCGTGCCCGGTCGCTTCTGGGACCTGCGGGATGTCTTCGTCAACGGCCTTGCCGTCGCCCTGGCCTTGCTGGCCCTCGGCGGGGGGATGCGCCCCGTGGAGCTGTCCCGGCGACCCTCGGCGCGCTCGGTGCGCTGGCTCTGTGGCTCGAGCGCCGGCCTGCTGCTGCTCCTCGGGCTCGCCCTCTCCAACACCCCGCCCCGCACCGTCGCCCTCGGCCGCCTCGTCCCCCCGCTGAGCTACCTGGTGGACTACGGCGCTGTGATGACCGAGTACGGCCACCTGCACGAGGTCGAGGGCGTGGGTGGACTGTACTCGCGGCTGAGCTGGGAGGATCTGCAGGAACAGGACCGCACTCGCGCGGCCGAGGTGGGGCGCATCCTCGACGGCTACCCCACCCGCGACGACTACCGGATCTTCCTGCGGGACTACCCCCCCTTCGGCGACCCCTACACCCACGAGCTGCGGGTCCACCTGTTCCGTCGGGACCGCTACCTGCATCGGCTGGGGAGCGAGGAACTCTCCGCCAGCGAGCAGCGCCGCATGGCCACCACCGCCTGGGCCGAGGACGCCCTGCTGCAGGCCTGCTGCGGGGCCACCATCGCCGCGTCGAGCTACGCCCTGCCGGCGGAGACCTGGGTGCCCTACGAGCCCCTCATCGAGCGGGATGGCAGCTATGTCAGCGCGGTCAGCAGCCACCTGATCCTGAAGTTCAGGCTGTGGCAGGCGTGGCTGGTGATCGGGGCGCTGTGGGTGGGGCTGGGGGTCGGGGCCCGTGTGAGCGCGAGCCGCGGCGCCGGGGCGACGCGCGCGGCCTAGGCCGCGTCGCGCCTCCGGACCGCCAGGCCCAGCAGCGCCAGGACCAGCAGCCAGGCACCGCCGACGGGGCTCGCGCTCGAGGCGCAGCCCTCGCAGCCGTCCTTGCCGCCGATGCCGGTGTCGCCGGTGTCGCCGGTGTCGCCGGTGTCGCCGGTGTCGGGCTCCGAGGGGAGGGAGCTGGAGTCGTTGGGATCGCTCCCGGCCTCCACCTCGATGCCGTCGCTCACGCCGTCACCGTCGCTGTCGCCCTCGGTGGGATCGGTACCGTGATCGTTCAACTCGGCGCCGTCGTCCAGGCCGTCGCCGTCGCTGTCGGTGGCGTTGGGGTCGGTCCCGTGGGTGTTGACCTCGTCGCCGTCGGACAGGCCGTCGCCGTCGCTGTCGGTGGCGTTGGGGTCGGTCCCGTGGGTGTTGACCTCGTCGCCGTCGGACAGGCCGTCGCCGTCGCTGTCGGTGGCGTTGGGGTCGGTCCCGTGGGTGTTGACC
>CAYZVO010000307.1:0-7449 GCA_964481655.1 uncultured Enterobacterales bacterium
TCAACGCTGGTTGTCCGCTTTCATGCTACCCCATGGCGTTCTGTCGCCTGCTCCCTGAGAGCCCGCCTGGTATTGAGCTTCCTGCTGATCGCGCTGGTCCCGGCGATGATCGTGGGCTGGTTCACGGTGCAGGCGTCCCTCCGGACCCTCGAGGACTCCATCGGCGCGAACTTCCAGGGCATCGCCCACGCCAAGGCCGACGCCATCGATCAGGTCCTCACCGCCCACGTCGAGGAGGCCAGGGTGCTGGCCACCCACCCCCAGGTGATCGCGGCCGTGACCGCGGCGAACGCGCGCTACGCCGAGGGCGACGAGGACCAACACCAGCGGGAGGTCCGGCGGCTCGACGCCGAGTGGCTGGCGGCCGAGAAGCACAGCCCCACCGCGGACGCCCTGCTCGAGCACCCCCTGTCCGACTACCTCCGCAGCTACAAAGAGCGCGACACCGAGCGCTACGGCGAGATCTTCGTCACCGACCGGCTGGGCGCCGCGGTGGCCATGACCAAGCGGCTGTCCGACTACGACCAGTCCGACGAGGCCTGGTGGAGCGAGACGGTCGCCCAGGGCACCGACGGCCTGTTCATCGACGATCGGGGCCTGGACGCCAGCGTCGGAGCGCTGATCCTCGGGGTTGTGGTGCCGGTGACCGACCAGGGCGAGGTCATCGGGGTGCTCAAGATCAACTACGAGATCCAGGCCATCCTGGGCATCGTCGAGCCCATCGAGCACGACATGAGCGAGCGGGTCCTGCTCGCCCGGGGCAACGGCGAGGTCGTGGCCGACTCCATGGGGCTCGACGCAGGCGAGCCCGGCTCCCTCGGTGACGAGATCTGGGCCCGGCTGGACGACAAGGGCTGGACCGCCTGGGAGCGCCAGGGGACCGCCACCCTGGCCGCCCACACCCACGTGGACACGCCCATCAACAGCCGCATCCCCACCGAAGGCGCCATCAAGGGCGTGTCCGGTGAGCGCTGGACCCCGCTGGGCTGGCAGCTGGTGGTCGACGCCGAGCAGGACACCCTGTTCGCACCGGTCCAGCGCCTCCGGCGGGTCGTCCTGGGCCTCGCCGTCATCGCCCTGGTGGTCGTCGGCCTGATCGCGCTGTGGACCGCGGCCTCCCTGTCCCGGCCCATCGGGGCCCTGCGCCGCGGCGCCGAGATCGTGGGCGCGGGCAACCTGGACCACCGGGTGGGCCTCGACCGGCAGGATGAGCTGGGCGTGCTGTCCACCGCCTTCGACGCCATGGCCGCGAGGCTCCAGGCCACCCTGGCCTCCCGCGACGAGCTGGACCGCGAGGTCCAGGATCGCAAGCGCGCTGAGAAAGAGCTCCAGCGCACCTTGCTCGAGCTGGCCCGGTCCAACGAGGAGCTCGAGCAGTTCGCCTACGTCGCCTCCCACGATCTGCAGGAACCCCTCCGCAAGGTGCGCACCTTCGGCGACCGCCTGGTCGCCCGGGCGAGCGACGGGCTGGACGCGCGCAGCCTCGACTATCTGGCGCGCATGCAGAGCGCCGCGGAGCGCATGCAGGCGCTCATCGACGCCCTGCTGAACTACTCCCGGGTCTCGTCCCGGGCCAAGCCCTTCACCCCGGTGGCCCTCGACACGGTGCTCACCGAGGTCCTGGCGGACCTCGAGACCCGCATCGAGAAGACCGGGGCCGACGTGTCGGCCGGGCCCCTGCCAGAACTGCAGGGCGACGCCACCCAGCTGCGGCAGCTGCTGCAGAACCTGGTGGGCAACGCCCTGAAGTTCACCGACCCCGACCGCCCCCCCGTGGTGACCGTCAGCGCCGAGCGCGAACCCGACGCCTTCGACGGCGCCGGCGGCTGGTGCGTCCGCGTGCAGGACAACGGCATCGGCTTCGAGGCCGATCAAGCCAGCCGCATCTTCGAGCCCTTCCAGCGCCTGCACGCCCGCAGCCGCTACCAGGGCACCGGCATCGGCCTGGCCATCTGCGGCAAGATCGTCCAACGCCACGGCGGCACCATCACCGCCACGGGAGCACCCGGGCAGGGCGCCTGCTTCGCGATCCGCGTCCCCTTCGAGCCCCCCTCTGGAGTCCAGACATGAGCGAGAAACCGCCCCTGCGGCCGATCACCATCCTGATGGCCGACGACGACGAGGACGACCGCCTGCTCACCTCCGAAGCCATGGAGGAGGCGCGGCTGATCAACGACCTGCGCTTCGTCGAGGACGGCGTGGAGCTGCTCGAATACCTCCGCCACGAGGGCGCCTACGCCGAGCCCGGGGCCGCGCCGAAGCCCGGCTTGATCCTGCTCGATCTCAACATGCCCCGCATGGACGGCCGCGCGGCCCTGGAGCACATCAAGGCCGACCCCGTCCTGCGGCGAATCCCGGTGGTGGTGCTGACCACCTCGAAGGCCGAAGAGGACATCCTGCGCTCCTACGACCTGGGGGCGGCGTCCTTCATCAGCAAGCCGGTGACCTTCGAGGCGCTGGTCAACCTCGTCAGCACCCTGGACCGCTACTGGACTGGCATCGTCTGCCTCCCGCCCAACGGGGAGGAGTGAGCATGAGCACCGACCCCATCCGGATCCTGCTCATCGACGATGACGAGGACGACGCGTTCATCACCCGGGAGCTGCTGGAGGACGCCACGGCCGCCAGCGGGCAGCGCTTCGAGCTGGACTGGAAGGACCGCTACACAGACGGGCTCGAGGCGGTGCTCCGGGGCGAACACGACCTCGCCCTGGTGGACTACCAGCTCCAGCCCGGCCAGGGTGGTGACCTGATCGCCGAGGCCCTGGCCGCTGGCTGCACCACCCCCTTCATCCTGCTGACCGGGCTCGGATCGGGCGCGATCGACCGCGAGGTCATGGCCGCGGGGGCGTCCGACTTCCTGATCAAGGGCGAGACGAGCGCCGCCCTGCTCGAGCGCTCCATCCGCTACACCCTGCGCCACGCCGAGACCCTGGTCGCCCTCACCCAGCAGGCTCGAGAGCTCGAGCGCTCGAACCTCGAGCTGGAGCAGTTCGCCCGCGCCGTCTCCCACGACCTGCGGCAGCCGCTCCACGTCATCGCCGGCTACACCGAGCTGCTCGCGATGCGCTACCGGGGCGCCCTGGACGACAAGGCCTGCGACATGATGGGCAAGATCGTCACGGGTGTGGAGCGCATGAACGACATGATCGAGGACCTGCTCATCCTGGCCCGGATCGACGCCGAGGGCGAGCGGGTGGAGGATGTGGACTGCGGCGCGCTGTGGGCGCGGGTGATCACCGACATGCAGGCCCGCATCGACGCCAGCGGTGCCACGGTCGAGGCGCCGCCGCTCCCGGTGGTGCGGGGTCGCGCCGCCCACCTCGAGCAGCTCTTCAGGAACCTGCTGGGCAACGCGCTGAAGTTCGTGGCCGACGACCCGCCCCGGATCGAGATCCGCTGCAGCACCGAGAAGGATCACTGGCACTTCGTGGTGAGCGACAACGGCATCGGCGTCCCCGAGGACCAGCGCCTGGCCATCTTCGAGCCCTTCGAGCGCGGCCACAGCGCAGGCCGCTACGCGGGCACCGGCGTGGGCCTGGCCCTGTGCTCGAAGATCGCGCAGCAGCACGGCGGCTCCATCTGGGTGGAGCCGGCCGCCGAGCAGGGCTCGTGCTTCCACGTCTGCATCGAGATGCCCAGCACGCAACAACGCTGATCCCGACCCCTGGCCTGCGGTGAGCCCGCGGCAATACATGGACGGCAAAGGAGCCTCCCATGTCACGCCCCAACATGCTGCGCCGCGCCCTGGCCCCCATCGACAAGCTGCCCGCCTTCGCTCGCCCCTGGGCCCGCTCCATGGCCCTGGGCCGCACCGTGCCCTTCGTGGGCACCGCGGGCATCGTCTGCGTGGCCCTGGGCGACGACGGCGGTGAGTTCACCATCGCCAACCGCCGCAAGGTCCAGAACCACATCAAAGGCGTCCACGCCAGCGCCACCGCCCTGCTCGCCGAGACCTGCACCGGCCTGAGCTTCGGCTGGCACCTGCCCGACGACAAGCTGCCGCTGATGAAGTCCACCCACATCGACTACGTCCGCCGCGCCAACGGCAGCCTGCGGGCCATCTCGACGCTGACGGCAGAACAGATCGAGACCATGCAGACCGAACCCAAGGGCGCCCTGGACATCGCGGTGACCATCACAGACGAAGACGGCAACGAGCCGGTGAAGTGCGTGATGACCTGGGCGTGGATTCCGAAGAAGAAGAAGGGCTAGTCCAGACACTCCGCGTGCAGCTGGTGCCCCATGCTGTCCCACGAGAACCGGTAGAAGAAGACGCAGCCGTTGCGGTAGACCAGCTCCGAGGCGTCCTCACCGTCCAGCGCGAGCACCGAGGCGACGTCGCCGCCGGGGGTGATGCTGAGGATGTGGTGGAAGGTCTTCTGGACCCAGTCCCCCTCGTTCACCACGTACTCCACCCCGCCCGTGGCGTAGATGGTCTCGTCGTCGTCGATGGCGAAGCTGTGTCCATCGAGGCCGGCGCTGATCTGGATGGCGTCGTCGGGCACCGCCCCGTACGCCGCCTCGTGGACCGCCATGATGCTGTCCGAGAGGCCGGGCTGGTAGGCCTGCTCGGTCTCGGTGCCCGCGGGCACGCGCATCACGTCGGCGTTGCCGAAGTAGAGCAGGTCGCCGTTGTCCAGGATGGCGTTCGAGCCGACGCCGGTGGGGTCGCTGGGCACCACCAGGATCTCGGTCTGGCCGTCCGGGACGACGCGGAAGACCCGCTGGTCGCCGCCCATGAAGTTCGAGACGATGAAGTCCTCGCCGTCCAAGCTCATGTAGCTGGGGGATGAGAAGCCCACGAAGGCGCCGTCGTCGAACACGGTGGTGGGGTTGCCGTCGGCGTCGAAGCTGTAGATGCCCAGGGACCAGGTGGCGTAGAGCGTGTCGTCGTCCGCGCCGATGTACAGGGCGTTCAGGCCCTCGATGCCCGACAGCTGGCTGTCATCGGCGAAGGTGGTCTGGGTGCCGTCGCAGGCGAACTTCCACAGCTTGCGCTCGAGGCCGTTGTCGTTGAAGACATAGCTGTTGCAGGCGCTGTCCACGGCGATGTGGGCGTTGGACAGCTGGGCCAGCTCTGCGACCATCCCGGTGCCGCAGCAGGTGTCCGCATCGGCGTCGGCGTCGGCATCCGAGTCGGCGTCCGTGTCGGCGTCGGCGTCCGAGTCGGCGTCCGTGTCGCTGTCCGTGTCGGCGTCCGTGTCCGTGTCCGTGTCGGCCGGGCCGGTGTCCGGAGGGGCGTCGGTCTCGTCCTTGTCACCGCAGGCGAGCAGCAGGCAGGCGGAGCACAGGATGGTGATGATTCGCGGCGTCATGGCGGCCCCCATGTGCGGGTTTCCGCAACTCTACCAGACCGCCAACACCTCGTAGCGCTGGAGTCCCCGCGGGCTGTCCACCTCGAGCTCGTCTCCCTCTTCGAGCTCCATGAGCTCCTCGCCCAGGGGGCCGCGGGGGCTGATGATGCGCACGGTGTGTGGGCCGACCTGCAGGCGGCCGCCACCCATCGGGGTGACGAAGAGCAGCTCGACGCGCTCGCCCTGGAGCTGGACCAGGGCGCCCACCTGGACCAGGGGCGGATCGAGGGGGCGGGCGGGGTCGAAGCGCTCGAGCCAGACCAGCTGGCGGCGCAGCTGGGCGATGCGGCGGGCCTGGCCCCGGGCCAGGTAGGAGGCCTCGGTGGCGCGGGTGTCGTACTTGCCCTCGGAGCGGGTCTCATCGGAGCTCACCTCGGCCCGGGTCGCGGCGGCCACTCGCTCGAGGGCGGCGAGCTCATCGCTGAGCTCCGCGCCCAGCAGGGCGACCACGGCGGCCTTGTCGGGGAGCGGGGCCACTGTGATCGCTACTCCATCCCCTCGAGCAGCTTCTCGAGCTCCTTGGTGGACTTCTTGTCCGTCAGGCGCTCCTGGCAGGCCTTGACGGTCTCCTTGGCCAGCTCGCCCTGGTCCTGCCGCAGGGCGATGCCCGCGGTGGCGGCGCAGGCAGCCCGATCGAGCTTGACCTCACCGTTCTCGAGCAGGCCCTGGGCTGCGGCCAGGTCGTCGCCGTACTTGCCGAGCGCGCGCAGCGCTTCGACCTGCAGGGCCAGCTCGCCGTGCTCGATCAACCACAGGGCCGCGGCCTGGTGATCCGCGGGCTCGCCGGTGCCCCGCTTCCAGCGGGCGCGCAGCACGCGCCAGGCCCGCTTCTGCACCCCGGGCTCGGGGTCGTTCTGCATGACGTACACGATCTCGGCGGTGGCAACGGGGTCGTCCTCGAGGAGGGTGACGGCTTCCTCGCGATCCTCGACGGAGGTCTTGGCAGGGTCGAGGGAGGCTCGGACCGCAGAAGCCGCGCCGCCGGCCACGCCGCCCAGGTCCACCGCGACGCCCACGGAGGTCGTCTCGGTGCCCGCCGCGGTGGTCTCGCTGGTGGAGACGGCCACGCCGCCGGGCCCGACCGCGACGGCGGTGGACTCGTGCCCCGACAGGTCGCCGCTGCCGCTCTGCACGGCCACGCCGTCGGGGCCCACGGCCACGGCGTTCTGCTGGGAGCTGGCTTGCAGGCCCGACCCATCGAGGCTGGCGTCGCCCGTGGAGCGGCCGTAGCTCACGCCCTGCGCCCCCGCCGTCGAGCTGACGCCCGAGTGCGTGGACTGCACGCCGCCGGGGCCCGCGGTCGAGGTGTTGGTCTCCGAGTTGTAGGACACGCCCTGCTTCGAGACCGACATCTCCATCTTGGTCTCGGACTCGTAGCTCTCGCCGCTCTCCATGGCGTCCTGGGCGCCCTGCATGCCGTCCTTGGCGTCGCTGACACCCTGGTTCACGGCGCTGGCGGTGGCGGCGGCGCCGGCCACGCCCTGGGCGATGCGCATGGCGCGCTGGGCCTTGTTCACCTCGGGCTCGGCGCCGATGGGAGCCGACGAGACCGCGAGGTTGCCCCGCTGCAGCACCGCGCTGACCTGCTGGCCGTCGGCCACAGCCACGGTGCCCTCGAAGAGCACCTTCTTGCCCGGGACCCGGATGATGGTCAGCTCGTGGATGCCCGCCTCGATGTCCGTGAGCTCGAGCGCCTCGGCGCCGCCAGCCGGCGAGATGGTCTCGCCGTTCCAGACCATCTTGACCGGGTACTCGGCCACGATGGTGACATTGGCAGCGGCATGGGCGGGGCCCGACAGGGCCAGGGCGACGAGCAGGGCGGTCAGGGACATGGGAACTCCGAGCAGGCAGACCATCGGGACGTATCCCGCTGCCACGGAGCAGGGCCCGGCCCCGCCAAATCGGGGCCAAACGGTTCATTCGGGGCGGATCTGGCGGGATGCCGGGCCGCGATCCCGCCAAATCGGGGCCAAACGGTTCATTCGGAGCGGATCTGGCGGGATGCCGGGCCGCGATCCCGCCAAATCGGGGCCAAATGATTCATTCGGGGCGGATCTGGCGGGATGCCAGGCCGCGATCCCGCCAAATCGGG
>CAYZVO010000308.1:0-7381 GCA_964481655.1 uncultured Enterobacterales bacterium
CCCTACGATGCCGACAGCAAGCGCCGTGCCAGATCCGGGCCGACGATTATGGACGGGTCCTACAGCGAGGACTGCGGCAACATGGTCAGCTACGGCAGCGGCCTGTGGAATGACGAGCAGTGCTGGACCAGCCTGTACGCCATCTACGAAGCCCACTAAGCACGAACCATCGCCGGTGACGGGCCGGGATCTCCGTGCTACCCTCCGCGCATGCGCCACCGAACCCAGCACCCGATCACCGTCGCCGCCGTCCTGCTCGCCCTCTCCGCCTGCAAGCCGCCCCCCGAGGCGCCCGCGGAGCTCGACGAGCTGGCCAGCTACATCTACGCCCACCACCCCGACGAGGACACCGCCGCCTTGCAAGCCGGCCTCGAGTCCCTGACGGCGTGGCTCGAGTCCAACTGGGCCGAGGCCGAAGACGGCTACGTCATCGGGGCCCTCGACGATGCGACCGTGGACGGCGTGGACGGGGTCGACCGGGGCACCGAGGACATGATCGGGCTGGCGGTGCCCACCGCCTCCACCTACACCGTGGACGAGGCCACCTACGCCATGGTCGGCGTGCCCTGCGATCAGGTCTACCCCGACATGTTCGTGGAGTACGAACGGGAGTTCTTCGGCGACGCCGAGTGCTTCCTGGACCGCGAGTGCGACCGCCTCGAGGCCCGCGAGAACATGGAGAGCCACTTCCCCCTCGAGGTGGTGAGCATCGCCCAGTCCTACAACGAGTACGTGTGGGTCGAGCTGGACGCCGGCTGGGCCATGGTCCAGCGCAACTGGCTCGAGGTCCCACCGGAGGTCACCGGGGTGCTGGCCAGCTACATCGAGGTGGACGAGCAGTTCTACCTGAACCTGTTCCTGCCCGCGGAGACCGGCTTCTGGCGCCTGCAGGCCACCTGGATGATTTTCTCCCAGGACGGCGTGCCCGAGGACGCGGCCATGAACCTCGCGGTCAACAACATGGTCGACAACTCCGAGACCCTGGACATCTACCTGGACAGCCTGTAGGCCCGCCCGCGCCACCAGACCGGCAGCACGCCGATCCAGAACATCCCCACGGCGGCGCTGCCACAGCCGCAGCGAGCATCCGGCGACGCGTCCGTCGGCGTGGCGGTCTCCCGGGGCGCTGCGCTGTCCACCGGTTCGGCGGTGTCGATGCGTCGCTCCGTCTCCCCCACGGCACGGATCACCCACGCGCCGTCGACGCCGAGGCTGGTGATGGGTTCCGCCGCGGGTCCTGACTCGACCACCCAGCTGCCCTCGCTGGGGGAGCCCGTCTCGACCACCAACCCCGCGCAGTCGTCCTCGGCATCACAGGGCCACACGTACTGTCCCTCCCAGTGGGGATCCGGAGCGCACACGAACACAGCCAGCCGCTCCTGCTCGAGCACCAGGGGGTAGATGCCACTGCCCGCGTCGTCCAGGCTCAAGCCGTTGTAGTGCTCGGAGCTGACGGTGACGTAGAACGCCGTCTCGGGCCAGTCCCAGTCGTTGTAGCCCACCAGCGTCGGATCCTCGCCTTCTCCCAGCACCTGCATGGCCATGGTGAGCATGGTGTTCTGACGGTCTTGGTTTCCATGGCTGGAGCCGAGGTAGACCTGGACGGTGTGGATCGTCACCGGCAGGTCGTCGGGCTCGGCCTCGAGCACCGCCACCGCGCAGGCCGGATACTCCAGATGCACCACGCGATCCTGCTCATCGTAGCTGTCGTCCCAGGCCTGATCGTTGCGCAGGACGACCTCACGGCCTGCGGCGAGCGGCAGCAGGATCATCCACAGCACGATGCCTCCTCGGAGGGCTTCTCCTTCGCCTGTCCGGTGGATAGCATACCACCGGCATCCACCCGGAGGGTCCCGTGAAGCTCGCCCGCCTCGCACCGCTCGTCGTCCTCGCCACCTCCCTGTCCATCGCATGCGGCGAGGACCCCAAGGACGACACCGCCCCGCCCGAGGGCGACACCGACACCGACACCGACACCGATGGCGACACAGACGCCGACGCCGATGGCGACACAGACGCCGACGCCGACGCCGACGCCGACAGCGACGCCGACACGGACATCCAGGACGACGACTTCTTCGACTTCAGGGACGATCACTACCCCCTGGTCGAGGGCTCGGTGTTCTGCTCCGCGATGCAGGGCATGTACGTGGTCCGCGGCGGCGCCCTGGCCGAATCCGACGGCGTCCAGGCCAACATCTACGCCTACTTCGCCGGCGAGCTCCCTCCGGACGGCGGCAGCTTCCCGGTGATGCCCTACGACGGCACCGAGCTCACACCGGGCTCCGCCTTCGTCATGGCCATGGACACCGAAGACTCCACCTTCTGGTGGGGCTCCGCGGGCTCCGTCGAGGTGATCTGGATGGAGGACGTGCTCTACGCCCTGTGGCAGGACGTGCCCGTGTTCGACCAGATCAGCCCCGCCACCACCGACATCACCACCGCCCAGCTGCACTGCACGCCGGGCTAGCCGCTCAGTCCTCGACGTCCATCCGCACCGGGCAGTGGTCCGAGCCGAGCACATCCTTCAGGATGCGCACGTCGGTGACCCGCTCCGCCAGGCCCGGGGTGCACAGGAAGTAGTCCAGGCGCCAGCCGATGTTCCTGGCCCGGGCGTTCATGCGGTAGCTCCACCAGCTGTAGTGGCCGTTCTCGTCAGGGTGACGCTCCCGGAAGACGTCCACCAGCCCCGTGGCCAGCGCCTCGCTCACCCAGGCCCGCTCCTCGGGCAGGAAGCCGGCGTTCTTCTTGTTGGCCTTGGGACGCGCCAGGTCCAGCTCGGTGTGGGCCGCGTTGAAGTCACCGCAGATCACCACCTCGCGGCCTGCGGCGCGCAGGGCCTGGGTCCGCTCCAGCACCGCAGCGTCGTAGCGCAGCTTGTAGGGCAGGCGGGCGTGGCTGTGCTGGCTGTTGGGGAAGTAGCCGTTGATCAACACGAAGCTGCCGTAGTCGGCGACGATGGTGCGCCCCTCGCGATCGAACTCCTCGATCCCCAGCCCGAGCTCGAGCCCCTCGGCCAGCTCCCGGGCGTAGATGGCCACGCCGCTGTAGCCCTTCTTCTCGGCGCTGGCGAAGGCGCTGTGCCAGCCCTCGGGGGCGGCCAGACCCTCGACCAGCTGCTCCCGCTGGGCCTTGGTCTCCTGCAGACAGACGATGTCC
The DNA here is from genome assembly GCA_964481655.1 of uncultured Enterobacterales bacterium. Taxonomy (GTDB): domain Bacteria; phylum Myxococcota_A; class UBA796; order UBA796; family JAFGLY01; genus CALDOK01. The sequence goes on from CAYZVO010000308.1 coordinate 3,160, forward strand.
GCCCCCTCGGCCTCGAGCCACTCGAGGTAGCCCTTCTTGTGGCAGGCGCGCAGGCCGTTGACGTTCCAGGTGACGATGGAAGGCATGGGGGCTCCGAGTGCAGGTGGCAGGCAGGCGCCCTAACACCCGCGCGTCCCGCCGGGTGTTAGGCTCCACCACGAAAACCCTGGAGGTTCCGCGTGTCCACCCGCATCAAGATCGCCGCCAGCGCGGCGGAGCTCGACGGCCTGTTCCGCTCGCGACACCAGGCCCTGGTCGAGGAGCTCGGCTCCCACTTCCCCCGCGCCGATCTGCGGCTGATGGACCGCTTCGACGCCTTCCCCGACACATGCAACATCGTCGCCATGGTCCGCGACGTCGTCGCAGGTGGCGTGCGCCTCAGCCCCCACGCCGCCGACTCCCCGATGGTGGGCCTGCACGACTTCTCCGGGAACCTGAGCCGCGGCGCCCAGGCCGGGGTGCTCAGCCGCTTCCACCTGCTCGACGAGCACCAGGACGCCGGCCAGCGCCTGGGCCTGTCGATGCTCTACATGGCCACCTTCATCGCCGCGCGCCGAGACATGACACATCTGCTGTGTTGCACCGATCGCCGCACCGCCCGCCTGGCCCAGAGCATCGGCTTCCAGCAGGTCGCGCCGCGCTTCGAAGACGGCCCCACCGGCCGCGAGCTCGTGCCCATGGTGCAGAACCTCGAGCAGCTGAAGCTGCCTCTGCTCACCATGTCCCGCGAGCCGGGGATGCTCGACGCCTTCGACCAGGTCGAGTGGGAGTTCCACCGCGCCGGCGACACCATCATCGAGGCCGGCAGCGAAGGCAGCGCCGCCTACCTGGTGGTCGACGGCGAGGTGATCGTGTCCGTCGAGCGAGGCGGGGCGGGTGCCCGCAAGGCCTTCGATCTCGCCACCCTGGGCCCCGGCCAGATCTTCGGCGAGCTGGCGCTGCTCACCCGTCGCAAGCGCACCGCGAACGTCGTGGCCGCCACCGAGGTGGATCTCATGGTGCTCGAGCGCGACGTGTTCCGCCGCGAGCTGACCCGCAAGCCCGACCGCCTGCCCCTGGTCCTCGAGCAGCTCGCCAACCGCCTGGCCGACGCCGACGACCTGCTCACCAGATAGCCGCTGGCTGCCTGGGCCTAGAGCACCACGATGCGCTGAGGCTGGGCCGCCGTCCCGTGGCTCGCGTCGCCGCAGCCGCTGACGGTGACGTAGTAGAGGATGGCGGGGCGGTGCTGGCCGGTGACGTCCATGCTCCAGGCATGCACCGGGCCGGCCCCCGGCAGGGGCTGCTGATCCCAGACGCTCAACCCCTCGACCTTCCAGAACACCGACACATCACAGCCTGTCGCGCCTGTGTCGATGGTGGCGTACAGCTGGCTGTTGCGCAAGCTGCGACGGGGCGCGTTGACGGTCAGCTCCAGGCCCCCGGCGGCGACGTCCGACACATCCTCGCTGCTCACGCTGACGGGCTCGACGGTGGGCGGAGCGGCCGCGGGCTCCGGAGCGGCGGCGGGGGCCGGCTCGCGGGTGACGGAGGGAGTCGCCGCGGGTGCGGGGGGCTGCGGGCGGGGCGTGGGCCGGGCCTCGGGCACGGCGCGCTCTCGCACAGGCTCGGGCGCGGGCTCCACGAGGGCGACCGCGGGTTCGGGGTCCGGCGCGTCGACGGGTTGCACGTCGTCCACCGGCGGGACCGGCGCCGCGGCGACGGCGCCACCGTCGTCGTCCGGAACGGCCGGCTCGGGCGCCGGCTCCGGGGGCGCGACCGGCTCCGGGCTCGGCGCCACCGCGACGGGCAGCTCCCGGGCGTCCAAGAGCCAGGCCAGGCCGGCGCCCACGGCCAACAGGGCCGGGACGAGCAGGGCCAGCATGAGCAGCAGCGCGATGAGCATGGCCCGCCGACGGTTCCTGGGGGGCTCGGCGCCCACCTCGGTGATGTCATCCGGGGAGAGGGTCGCGCCCGAAGGCGTCCACCCCACCGGGCGCTGGGAGCTGTCCTCGTCGAGGGTCGCCCCCACCAGCTCACCGTCCGGGGCGGCCTTCACCGCGCCAGCGATCCGCGGCACGTTCCGGGCCGCCCACTCCCGCAGATCCGGGCCCGCCATGCTCTTGCAGGCCTGGGAGCAGAAGTGGGCCACGGTCGCCGAGGTCGGGCGCTGGATGGGCTCGAAGGCCAGCATCCCCGCGAGCAGGTTCCGCACCTCGCCCCCGCAGGGGCCCCAGGGGCTCAGGTCCAGCCTGTCGAGCCGCTCCTCGAGCAGCTCCCGGTGGTACTCGGAGGACAGGCCGCAGCGCCCGAAGCGGCGCCGAGCGATGCTCTCGTAGAAGGTCACGCCCAGGGCGTAGGTGTCGGTGGCGGGCAGCACCGGGTGGCTCAGGAAGACCTCGGGGGCCAGGAAGGTCAGGGAGCCGATGAGCTGGTTGTGGGTGCTGGTCTCCCGGTCCAGCGCGTCGGAGCGCGCCACGCCGAAGTCGAGCACCTTGACCTCACCGTCGGGGGTGATGCGGATGTTCGACGGCTTGATGTCCCGGTGCAGCACCCGCAGGGGCTCCCCGGTCAGGGTGCTGGGCCGGGACCAGGCCGCGTCCAGGGCCTCGGCCACGCGGCAGACGATGGAGGAGAGCACCGACGGCGGCATCGGATCGGGGTTCTGCTTGGGGTGGATGAGCCACAGCAGGTTGGCCCCGGGCACGTACTCCATGACGATGGCGACCCGCCCCCCGAGCATCAGCAGATCGTCGGCCTGGACGATGGCCGGGTGCCGCAGGTGGCCCAGCAGCCGCGCCTCGTCGCGCATGCGGCTGACGATGTCGGTCTCCTCGAGGAACTCCGGCTTGAGCACCTTGACGGCCACCACCTTGGCGAAGCCACCACCGGTGACCATCTCGGCCAGGTAGACCTCACCGAAGGCGCCGCTGCCGATCTTCTGCCGGAAGCGGAAGCTGCGGCGACCCTGAGCGGTGGGGGGTGGGACCATGGTCGCGCCTAGTAGTCGCCGCCGCAGCCGCCCGGCACCTCGGCGGGCTGGCCGTCGGCTTCGATGATGCCCTCGACGTACCAACACATGCGCAGCAGCTCATCGTCGGACATCACCTCGCCGGCCTCGACGCGGAGGGCGTGGTCGGCGTCCCGGATGGGACCCTCGAAGGGCACCAGGGCGTTGTCCTCCTTGACCAGCTCTGCGATCCAGCTCTCGATCTCCAGCCGCACCTCGGCGGGGACCTGGGTGCTCATCTCGGCCAGGTAGACCGTGCTCTCGTCCCGGTCACCCTTCATCTGGTCCCAGATCTGCTCGTAGGGATCCCAGCTGCCGTCCTTCATCTGCTCCACGAGGCGGGCGTAGAGCGGGCCCCAGTTCCAGTAGGGGGCCGTGAGACAGCTCTCACCCACGATCTCGCATGAGTCGATGTTGTCGTAGCCGATGGACCAGATGGGCTGGCCCTTGTCGTACAGCTCCTGCACCACGCCGAGGGCGATGGTGGTGTCGGTCTTGTTGACGATGACGTCGGCGCCCGCGTCGATGAGGGTGGTGGCGGCCTGGGGCTCGAGCTCGGCGTCGAACCAGTTGTGGATCCACTCGATGTGGACCTGCACGTTCGGGTTCTGGGTCTGGGCGCCGAGGGTCAGCGCGTTGAGGTGACGCACGGTCTCGGGGATGACCACCGGGCCGACCACGCCGATGCGATCCGAGCCGCTCTGCTCGGTCATGTACCCAGCCACCATGCCCGCCAGGTACCAGGCCTGGTACATGCGCCCGAAGTAGGAGCCCATGTTGGCGCTGGAGTAGAAGCCCGAGCAGTTGAGGAAGTTGACGTCCGGGTTGTTGGCCGCGGCGTTCTGGGTCTGGGCGATGTAGTCGAAGCTGGTGGTGATCACGACGTTGTCGCCGTCGGCGATGAAGGCGTCCATGACGTCGGGGGCGTCCGCCGCGATGACCGACGGTTCGTAGTGGGTGCTCACCCCGGCGACGGTCTCCTCGAGGTACAGCCGCCCGTCGTCGTGGGCCTTGGTCCAGCCGTGATCGCCCACCGGCCCCACGTAGACGAAGCCCACCGAGGGCTCGGAGAAGTCCGCGCCGGGCCAGGGGCCCATCCAGCAGCTCGACAGGGCGGACACCGCCATCAACAGGATCGCGCGCCGTGCCATCTAGAACTCCACCTGTGTCGCGAGGCCCAGAGCAGGCGACAGAACGCCATGGGGTAGCATGAAAGCGGACAACCAGCGTTGA
>CAYZVO010000309.1:0-7329 GCA_964481655.1 uncultured Enterobacterales bacterium
ACCCCGACGCGGAAGAGGTCCCCTACGACGGCGTGGACAACGACTGCGACGAGGCCACCCTGGACGACGACCTGGACCAGGACGGCTTCGTCAACGACGACGACTGCGACGACGACGACGCGGCCATCAACCCCGACGCCAGCGAGGACTGGACCGACGGCGTGGACAACGACTGCGACGGCGACATCGACGAGATGGATGATCGCTACGCTGTCGAGACCCTGGACACCAGCTGCGACTGCGGCACCGCCAGCGCCATCGACATGGACAGCGCGGGCCAGCTGCACGTGGCCTACTACGACGCCGACAACGGCTACCTGCGCTACAAGCTGCGCGACACCTCGGGGGTCTGGCAGCGCTCCCAGGACATCGTGTCCTACAGCTGGGCCTGGGCCGGCTACCACCTCGACGCGGCCTGCAGCGGCGCCGACGAGTTCCAGATCGCCTACACCTTCACCGACCTGCACGGCTGGACCGAGCTGGACTTCATCTACCGCGACGCCGCGGGCAGCTGGTCCAGCGAGTACGTGGTGGACGACTACAGCAACAGCAAGTCCACCAGCCTGGGCTGGTACGTCAGCATGGCCATCGACAGCGTCAACTACCCCAGCTTCGCCTACTACGACGAAGACGCGGGCATCCCCAAGGTGGCCGACTTCACCTCGTTCGGCGTGGCGGTCTACGCCCCCGCCGACCTCTACACCGCCGGCCCCACCGGCTACGGCACCAGCCTGGCCATGGACAGCACCGACGCCGACCACATCAGCTTCTACGACCCCTACGCCTGGTACGGTCTGAGCGAGGAGATCCAGTACTCCCAGCTCAACGACGACCTGGCCAGCATCGCGTTCTCCGAGACCGTCTCCTCCGATCCTGGCTACGTCAGCGACGACGGCATGCGCACCGCCATCGCGGTACGCTCCGACGACATCCCCTGCGTGGCCTGGTGGGACTACGACGACGGCGACCTGAACTTCGCCTGCCGCGACGACGGCTGGACCGAGCAGACCGTGGACTCGACCGGCAGCGTCGGTGCCTACCCGGCCATGGTGTTCAACAGCGCCGATCTGCCCTACATCTCCTACTACGATGTCACCAACGCCGATCTGAAGGTGGCCCACCACGACGGCAGCGCCTGGACGACCGTCACCGTGGACGAGGACGGCTCGGTGGGCAAGTTCAGCGCCATGACCGTCAGCAACTACGACGTCATCCACATCAGCTACTACGACGAGACCAACGGCTACCTCAAGTACGCCACCGGCTACTGATGCGGGTCTGCTACCATGGGGCCCTCGCTCACGGAGGCCCCATGACCCGCACCCTCGTCCCCCTGTTCGCCGTCTTCGCCCTCGCCTGCAGCGGCGACCAGGACGCTGCGCCCACACCGGCCGAGCCCGCGCCCCCGGCGACCGAGGCCGCCCCCGAGGCCGCCCCGGACCGGACCGAGACCGAGGCGGCGGACGCCGAGGCCGTCAAGGAGGGCGAGCTGCCCACCTTCGAGGGCGACCACGCCATGGCCAAGAACGAGGCCGTCAAGGCCAGCCAGGAGTGGCTCGCCCTGGTGGACGCCGCCGACTACGGCGGCGGCTGGGACAACGCCGCCGCGCTGCTGCAGGACGCCGCCCCCAAGGATCAGTTCACCCAGCAGGTCGACGCCGCCCGCAAGCCCCTGGGCGCGGTCAAGACCCGCAGCTTCGCCGCGGCGGAGTACACCAAGGCCCTGCCCGGCGCCCCCGACGGCGAGTACGTGGTCATCCAGTACAAGACGGTCTTCGAGAACAAGGCCGAGGCCGTCGAGACCATCACCCCGATGGTCGACTGGGATGGGATGTGGAAGGTGAGTGGCTACTACGTGAAGTAGCTAGGCCAGGAAGTGCACCACGTACTGGGCCAGGCTGCGGGCCCAGCGGTGCACGTCACGCTCCCAGACCGGGCCGGGGTCGGTGACGATGGCTTCCTCGCCGGTGCGGATCGCCAGCACGAGGCCGCCGGTCTTGACGCAGTGCTTCACGTTGACGTCGGGGGCCGCGAGCACCACCCGTAAGTGGTTGCCGGGGCCGAAGACGACCAGGTCCAGGGCCGTGCCCGCCACCCGTGTGCGGGTGGCGTCGAGCAGTGCCCGGAAGATCTCGTCGTGGGTGACCGGCGTGAGCTGGTCGCTGGCCTTGGCCAGACGGCGGATCCGTGGTGTGAAAATAGACGGTGATTCCCAGCTCATCCCTGACCCCTCTCGAGGCACGCTTCGCGCTCATCATGCCCCATGGATGGGCCAGGCGCAACCCGCGGGATCAGCAGGCGTCGTTGACATCTCCTGGGGTCCCCAGGTCGCCGTGACCGTAGGAGGTCTTGCCGTCACACCAGCTCGAGCCACTGTCGTTGCTGGTGGCGTCGAGCATCGTCGGATCGAGGGTGGTGGAGATGCCCGTGACCACCGGGAAGCTGCGGTCCCAGACCACCGCGTCCACGGTCACCGAGTCGGTGTACAGCGCCACCTGGCCTTCCTCCCAGCCGATCCAGTACCAGTCGTAGGCGTAGTCCACCGTCATGCCGTACATGAGGTGCGGGTCGTCGGTGATGGCGAAGACGGCGTAGCTCCCCGCGTCGATGGTCAGCGTGTCCCAGATGGTCACGTCGTCCTCGCCCAGGGTCATCTGCAGGCCGTCCAGGTACACCTCGTAGCTTGTGGTGTTGTAGACCTCGAACCACTGCACCTCCTCGCCGTAGTAGCTCGACGAGGTCATGAACTCGGTGATCACCAGGTCTCCGGCGCTCAGGTCGTCGATGTCCAGCAGGGTGGAGCCGGTGTCGTCCGCGCCGTCGCAGTCGCCGTCCACGCCGTCGCCGGGGACGTCCAGGGCGGTGGGGCGGATGCGGCGGCTGGTGTCGTCGCAGTCGGTGCCGCCGTAGGCGTCGCTGTCGAAGCCGTCGCCGTCCTGGTCGTAGTCGGAGTCCCCGGCGCAGTCGCTGTCCACGCCGTCGTACCAGGTGTCCGCCGCGCCTGGGTAGACGCTGGCGTCGGTGTCGTCGCAGTCGTTCAGCACGGTGTAGCCGTCGCCGTCGTCGTCGGGGGGACACTCGTTGTCGTCGCCCGGCGTGCCCAGGTCACCCCAGCCGTAGCTGGTGTAGGACTCGCACCAGTTGGCCATGTCGTCGTTGCTGGTGGCGTCGAGGGACGCGGGGAGCACCGAGATCGAGGCCCCGAAGACCTCGACCATCTCCCAGGTGAAGCTCACGGCGTCCACCACCAGGGTGTCGGTGGCCACCTCGAGGTCCAGGTAGACCTCGCCGTAGAAGAACTCGCTGACCTCGTGGTCCACGGGCACACCGCCGTTGGTGGCGAAGTCCTCGAGGCCGCCGAAGACGACGTAGTCGCCGTCGCTGACCACCAGCGTGTCCCACACCGTGTAGCTGGTGTAGTCGTTGATGAGGGTCAGCCCGTCCAGGTACACGTCCTCGCCGGCGTCGTTGTAGATCTCGAACCAGGCGGCCTCCCAGGGGCCGTAGTCCGGGTAGAACATCACCTCGCTGATGACCAGGTCGCCGGCGCTCAGATCGTCGATGTCGTAGAAGCTGTCGCCGGTGGCGTCCGCGCCGTCGCAGTCGCCATCGACCCCGTCGCCGGGCACGTCCAGGGCGTCGGGCCGGATGCGCCGGGAGGTGTCGTCGCAGTCGGTGCCACCGTAGGCGTCGCTGTCGTAGCCGTCGCCGTCCTGGTCGTAGTCGGAGTCCCCAGCGCAGTCGCTGTCCACGCCGTCGTACCAGCTGTCCGGGGCCCCCGGGTAGACCGAGGGATCGCTGTCATCGCAGTCGTCGATGGTGGTGTAGCCGTCGCCGTCGGTGTCGGCCGGACAGCTGTCGTTGGCCGCCCCCGGGGTGCCGATGTTGCCGTAGGAGCCGTAGGTGCTCGATCCGATGCACCACGAGCCCGCGTAGTCGTTGGCGGTGGCGGTCAGGGTGGTGGGGTCCAGGGTGAAGCTGGCGCACTCGTACCACTCCCAGATGTGTCGCATCCGCACGCTGTCGATGAGTGTGGAGCCGTTCATCAGGTCCACCCGCGCCTGCTCGTCCTCGAACCAGAAGCGCCCGCCCCAGGCGAAGTCCACCGGCGCGCCGCCGTTGAGCCATGTGTCGGTGGTGTAGCCGAGCACGACGTAGTCGTCGGCGGCCACCTCGAGGCTCGAGCCCACGGTGAAGCCCATGGAGCCCTGCCCCTGCACGGTCAGCCCGTCCAGCTCCACCGCCTGGCCGGTGGCGTTGTAGACCTCGACGTACTGACCCATCAGCCACTCGACCTCGCATGGGTAGACCATCAGCTCGCTCACGACCAGATCGCCGGCGCCGAGCTCGCCCACGGTGAGGGGCTCGACGTCCGTGTCGGCGTCGCTGTCCGCGTCGGCGTCGGCGTCCGCGTCGGTGTCGGCGTCGGCGTCGGCGTCGCTGTCAGCGTCGGTGTCCGTGTCGGTGTCCGTGTCGGTGTCCGTGTCGGTGTCGCCCTCGCAGTCCGGGCCGCCCGCGCAGCCGGGGTCGTCACAGTCGAACAGGCCGTCGCGGTCGTTGTCCGCGCCGTCGGTGCACTCCCCCGCCTCGTCGCCCTCGTAGCTGTCGGCGGGGTCGATCCCGGTGTCGTCCTTGTCGCCGCAGCCAGCGACGATGAGCAGGGAGAAGAACAAAGCACGGGTCATGGTCCACCTCTCGCGGGTGGCCCGAGTATAGCGCCGGGCCGATGCACCCGCGGTGGGGACCGAGACCTTTGGTGACCAGACCTGACCGCCGGGGACCCATCCCGTCGTCACGCTGAAGGGTGACCCAGGCAGCCCGGAGGCGCGACCATGGAAGGCTCGGCCAACACCTCGACCCCCCAAGGGCTTCGCCTTCGCGATCGGGGAGCTCGTCCGCCACACGGACAAGGGCTTCCGGGCGGTGATCGTGGACGCCCACCCCCACTTCCAGGGCGCCACCGACGAGGGCTGGGTCGGCGAGGCCCTCCGCCGCCGCTGGCGGCAGCCCTGGTACGAGCTGCTGGTCCACGGCACCCAGCACGTGGTCTACGTCCCCCAGGAGTCGGTGGAGGTGGACCCGGACAGCGATCCCATCTCCCACCCCCTGATCCGCCTGTTCTTCAACAGCTTCGACGACGGGCGCTACGCCCTGGTGGGGCCGATCCACTAGCACCACGACATCCAGGTCGCGATCCGACCCTCCTCTCCGCGCGCGCGAGATAGCGCGTCCCGAATACTACGGGATCCTCGCCTTCTGGCTCGATTCTTGCAAAATCGAGGCCGGGGTCACACATCCACGACCCGACGAGGAGGCACACACATGACCACCAGGAACCCGTCCGTCATTCTCCCCAGCCTGTTGCTGTTGCTGCTCTGCAGCTGCTTCAGCGGCGGCGACAAGGGCGACAGCGGCTACGCCCCAGCGGAAGGCGACACCGACACCGACACCGACGCCGACGCCGACACCGACGCCGACACCGACGCCATCCCCGACGAGCCCGAGGACACCGCGCAGCCCGAGGACACCGCCGAGGAGGACTGCGACGACGTGACCCTGGTGGAGCTGTTCATCTCCCCGGACGACTCGAACTCCATGGCCTCGCCCGTGATGGTGAGGGAGTCGGTGCTGGACAACTGGACGAGCCTGAACCACGTCCACATCCGCACCTGGGAGTTCATGAACTACTACGGCTTCGACTTCGAGCGCCCCACCGAAGACCTGGCCATCACCGCGGCCCTGGCCCCCGACCCTGCGGGGGAGACGGGCGCGTACATCCTGCAGGTCAGCGTCACCAGCCCCGCGGTGACCCGCGCCGAGCGCGACCCCATGAACCTGGTCCTGTCCCTGGACACCTCCGGCTCCATGGGCGGCAAGCCCATCTCGCTGCTGCGCGAGTCCTGCCGCTCGCTGGCGGGCCAGCTGGTGGAGGGCGACATCATCTCCATGGTCACCTGGGACACCTCCCAGTCGGTGGTGCTCGACAGCCACGCGGTCACCGGCCCCGACGACGAGGTGCTGCTGGACGCCATCGACCAGCTGAACTCCGGCGGCGGCACGGATCTGAACGAGGGCCTGATCACGGCCTACGACCTGGCGATGGACAACTACGACGAGGAGCGCATCAACCGGGTGATCCTCATCAGCGACGGCGGCGCCAACGTCGGCATCACCGACAAGGAGCTCATCGCCGCCCACGCCGAGCGAGAGGACGGCGAGGGCGTCTACCTGATGGGCGTGGGGGTCGGCACCGCCACCTCCTACAACGACGCGCTGATGGACACGGTCACCGACGAGGGCAAGGGCGCGTCGGTGTTCATCGGCAGCGAGATGGAGGCCGAGGCCATCTTCGACCACCGCATCATCGAGGTGCTGGACGTGGCCGCCCGCGACGTGCAGGTCAAGCTCGACCTGCCCCCCGGCTTCGAGATCACCCGCTTCTCGGGCGAGGAGATGTCCACCGACCCCCGCGAGGTGGAGCCCCAGCACCTGGCCCCCAACGACGCCATGGTCTTCCAGCAGCACCTGTCCACCTGCGCCCCCGAGCTGCTCGATGAGGACCCCGAGATCACCGTCACCGTCACCTGGCGCGACGCGGTGAGCTTCGAGGGTGAGAGCGCCAGCTTCAGCGCCACCTGGAGCGAGCTGCAGGCGGTGGACCGGCGCCTGTTCTGGAAGGGCGAGGCCGTGTTCACCTACGCCGAGGCCCTCAAGGACTTCCGGCGCTACGGCCAGGGCAGCAGCGAGCACAGCACCGCCTACACGGTCTGGGCCCAGGCCCAGGCCAACGCCGAGGCCCTGGACGCCGACGACGAGGACCTCGCCGAGATCCGCGGGGTGATGGAGGCCCTGGCTCCCTGACATCCCCCTGACAGCCGACCCTGACCACCGCGTCACGGTCTCCCGGCCCCCGGTGACATCCTGTGACCGGGGGTCGCTGATTCTCGGCGTTCGACCGATGGCGAGACTCAGGCACGCGCCTTGCAGTAGCCATGACCGTGCCCGCTCCCTGGAGAGCCCCATGTCCTCCCGACTCATGCAGCTGACCGCCATCGCAGCCACCGCGCTGCTGGCCGCCTGCTACGACGGCGCGGAGCTGTCGGCGCTCAACGGCGCGGACGACGGCGTCCCGGACGAGTACCTCCGCGTGGACGTGCACCCCTCGGACCGCAACGGCACCCTGCTCCCCGAGAGCCACTGGATCGACGGCTGGTTCTACGACGGCGACCACCTCGAGCTGGGGATGCACACCCCCGTCAGCGTCGAAGGCTCCAACACCACCCACATGACCGTCGCGGGCCCCCGGGACGAATCCCTCGGCCGGCTCCG
>CAYZVO010000310.1:0-7282 GCA_964481655.1 uncultured Enterobacterales bacterium
GCCTACGTTCCGCGACCCCCGCCTCGCCGCCGGCCTCCTTCGCTCCGAGGGTCGTCCCTTTCGGGTCGGCGCTCCGGTCCCTGAGTGGCCTGCGTTGGCGCCTGGAGCGCCAAGGGTCGGTGCTCCGGCCCCGGAGTGGCCAGCGTTGGCGCCTGGAGCGCAGGGTTTGCCGAGAAGACCCGGGAGGGGTCTCCCGGGTACATACAAGGGGAGCACTTCATGTGCTCCCGCAGCGGGTCAGCGCCGTGCCGCCCCCTACTTCTCCTTGCTGCGCCGCTTCGTCTCTGCCTTCCATCCCTTCGGGTCGTGCAGCTCCCACAGGCGGTCGCGCTCGGTCTCCCAGTCGTAGACCTCGTATGCGTGGCCGGCTTCGTCCAGGGAGCTCTTCACGGCGTCCACCGGGCCCACCAGGGTGATGACCTCGCGGTCGCGGCAGCCCTGCATCACGGGGGCCAGGTCGTCCACGGTGACGGCGCCCAGGCGCGCGCCGTGGTCGCCGATGTGGGTCCAGTCGTGGTCCAGGGCGATGGGCTCGATGAGGCGGTCCAGCATCTGGCTGGTGCTCTGCTGGCCGAGGACGTAGCCGCGGGCTTCGCGCAGGGCGAAGAGCTTGAGCATGGTGGGGTCGAGTTCGCCGCGATCGCCGCGGTCCACGAGGTCCATGAAGGTGTCCACGACGAAGCCCGAGGCGTCGGTCTGGGCGGTGGTCATCATGGCGAGGCGACCCGCGCCGCCGGCGTAGGCCCGGGTGAAGACGCCGGAGCCGTAGGTGACGCCGGCGTTCTCGCGCAGGGTGTTCCAGGCCATCTCGTCGAGCAGGTCGGCCAGCAGGCGACGGGCCTCGTGCTCGCCAGCCTCGACGGGGGCGAGCTGGCAGTGCAGCCAGACCTCGGTCTGGGAGACCTGGGGCTTGTCCAGCACCCAGATCTTGCGCTCGGCGGGCTGGGGCAGGGGCTTCATGGGCGTGATGGGCTGGCCAACGCCCGCCTGGGCCTTCCAGCCGCTGTACAGATCCCGGACGGTCTGCTCCGTGGCGTCGGCGTCGAAGCGTCCGACCACCACCAGGGTGGCGTTGGCGGGCTGCAGCTGGCGATGGACCCAGCTGGCGGACTGCTCGCTGGAGAGGGACTCGAGGGCCAGCACGTCCTCGTCGCTGGGGCTCTTGCCCAGGGGGTGGCCGGCGAACAGGGCGGCGTCCGAGAGCCGGGCGGCCCAGTGCTCGGGGGTGTCGCGATCGGCGCGCAGCTCTTTCTGCAGCTCGCGGGCGTAGGCCTTGGTGGCGCCGGCATCGACCTCGAGGGCCTGCAGCCGCCGCAGCATGAGCCACAGCTGGGCGTCGAGGTTGGCGGAGGACCCGTTGACCTCGAGGACGCGCATGTCGCCGGTCTCCCACTCGCCCCAGGAGCCGCCGATGCGCAGCGGGGCTTCGTCCAGGGGGAACTCGAGGTCGGAGGGGCTGGAGCTGGTCTCGGACCAGGCGTAGCGGTCGAGCCCGGCGATGGGCTCGTGCAGCTCACCGCCGCGGGTGACCAGGGCGGTGCGGGTGATGGGCACCTCGCCGTAGGGGTAGAGCACCACCCGCAGGCCGTTGTCCAGGCGGAAGTCCCGCAGGGAGCCGAGCTCTGGCTCCACGGTGATGGCGGCGATGGCGTCGCCGGTCACGGCATCGAGGTCGATGACGGTGTCCGCCACGGGCTCGCGGGGGTGGCCGGTGTAGCCGCCCTCGTCGGCCAGGCCGGGGTCCTCGTCGTCGTCGAAGGGCTCGAGCACGACGGCCACGTAGCGGTCGCGGGTCAGGTAGGTGTTGGCCAGCATGGCGGCCTGCTGGCCGTCGATGTGCCCCAGCCACTGGAAGCTGGTGGAGTAGTAGGCCGAGTTCCCGGTGAAGTGGGTGAACAGGGCCGACTCGGTGCCGCGGCTGCTGAACAAGCTGGCCACGTCGTCGGCGGAGCGGAAGACGTCGGCCATGACCTGCAGGCTGGAGCGGCTGTAGTACTGCTCCTGGAAGCGACGCATCTCGGGGTCCCACATCTGGTAGAGCCCGTCGGCGGCCTTCTTGATCATCTTCTGCGGGTCGGCGTCGTCGGTCAGCTCCAGCACGCACATGGCGGTGGAGGCGTGCTCGCCCGGGTCGAGGAAGCAGAAGGCTTCGTTGTGCTCCTTCCAGGGCGGGGTGTTGTAGGCGTTGAGGTAGGTCCCCACCGCCCAGGACATGGTGTAGGAGACCATCTCCATCAGGGGGGTGTCGGGGCGGTAGCCGCCGGGCAGCGACCAGGCCATCAGCACGGTCTGGCGGTCCACGGGGGCCTGGAGGGTGAGCACCTCGCGGTTGGCCGGCGGGGGCGGCTCGGTGGCGGGGCCGTCGATGCGGACGGTGCAGGCTTCGGCGGAGGCGGGCCCTTCGGGCTGGTCCGGGTGGAACACCAGGGCCGGCGGGAAGGCCTTGACCAGCATGTCGGGTGCGTCGTCGAGGGAGAAGTCGCCCACCACCATCACGGTGGTGTTGGCCGGGGTGTAGTTGTCGGCCACGAACTGCTGCACGTCCTCGAGGGAGATGGCGTCCAGGGTCTCCCGCGTGCCGATGATGCTGCTGCTGTAGGGATGATCGGCGGGGTAGAGCTGGCTGTGGATGGCGTCGAAGCCGATGCCGTAGGCCTCGCCCTGGCGCAGCTCGTTCCGGATCACCTCGCGCTCGGTGGTGAGGACGTCCTCGGTGACACCCTCGACGGCGCCCAGCAGGCGCTGGGCCTCGAGCTCGAGCACGGCGGGGAGCATGGCCTTGGGGGCCACGGTCATGTAGGTGGTGACGTCCCGGGCGGTGAAGGCGTTGATGGTGGCGCCCATCTCCTTGAGGATGTCCCAGGTGGGGGGCAGCTCGCCCCGCTGGGAGCGGAACCACAGGTGCTCCACCACGTGGGCGATGCCCTCGTGCCCGGCCGGGTCGGCGTCGGCGCCGCGGTCGATGACCGAGGTGACGCTGACCATGGGCTGGCTGTGGTCTTCCTGGAAGCTCACGCGCAGGCCGGAGGCGAAGCAGAAGTCGCGGGTCTGCAGGGAGTAGTCGTCCAGCTGCAGCTCGAGCTTGGGGCGGTCGGCGGCCTGGGCCGGCTGGGCCAGCGCGCCGATGAGGGGCAGGGCCAGGAGGTGGCGAAGCTGCATGGTTCCTCGCTCCGTTCGTGGGGGTCGGTGAGCCTATCCCGGCGGAGCGCTGGGACACGGGCGCAGGTCGAGCTGGGGGTGAGGGTCCACACCCTGCTCGTTCTCCAGGTGTGCGCTGGGGGCCCGATGTTGCCGTCGGCATCGCGGAGCTTGGCCAGGGGGTTTTCCCCGCCTCGGCGGGCTGCTACGCTTCGGGTAGGAGCACCCCAATGTCCCAACCCGATCCGAACGTCCGGGGTCCCGCCCCCCCGAGCCCTCCCCCGCGCATGTCTCGCCTGGACATGTTGCTCGGTGAGTCCCCGCTGGCCTGGGCCATGCTCGGCCTGTTGCTGGCGCTGCCGCTGCTGGGCGCGCTGGCCCTGCTCGGGCTGGCCGCTGGGAGCTTCGAGCCCGATCCCCGGGTGCTGCGGGGTGTCGGCGCCAGCCTGATGGCGGCCACGCTGACCCTCGCGCTGGTGGTGGCCTGGCTGCTGCGAGGCCTGCGCCGTCAGCTGCTGCGCCTGCGCTCGGTGGCGGTCACCGATCTGCTCACGGGCGCGGCCAACCGGCGCTTCTTCGTCCGCAGCCTCGAGCGCGAGCTGGACCTGGCCCGGCGCCACGACTTCCCCACCAGCATCGTGCTGCTGGACATCGATCGTCTCGGGGAGATCAACGCCCAGTACGGCCACGCGGTGGGCGACCAGGTGGTGGCCATGGTGGCCCAGCGCCTCTCCGAGCACCTGCGCGACAGCGATCTGCTGGGCCGCACCGCGGGGGGCGAGCTGGCGGTGCTGCTGTCCCACCTGGGGCCCGAGCAGGCCGTGGCCGCGGCCCGACGGTTCCGCACGGTGCTCACTTGGCAGCCCCTCATCGTGGGCGGCCTCGAGCTGGCCGTGACGGGGAGCTTCGGGGTGGCGAGCTATCGGGGGGAGCGCGAGCTGGACGTGGCGGGCCTGATGAGCCGCGCCGAGGCCGCCGCGGCCCGCGCCAAGGAGCAAGGTCGCGATCGCGTCGTCAGTGACGCGCCGGTGCAGCCCGCCGCTTGATCAGGCCTCGGCGACCACCGTGAAGCGGGCGGCGTCCCGGACCTGCTCGACCCGAGCGTCGAAGTCTTCCTGGGGCTCGAAGCGGTGGGCCATGACCTCGGACTGCCAGGTGTAGGGCTCGCCGTTCAGGCGCACGCGGCCCTCGGCCATCGCCCGGGTCGCCTCGAGCAAGGGGAGGGGTGCCAGGTCGCGCATCATGGCCTCGAAGTGGCCCTGCAGCACGGGGTCGAGGAAGCGGAAGTGGTAGCGGGCTGTGTAGGCCACGTGGAACCAGGCGGGGTGGAAGGCCACGCCTGCGAGCTCGAGGCGCTTGGCCATGCGCACCAACATCTGGCCGGCCTCCCGGGCCATGCCCAGGCCGGGGACCTCCTGGCCAGGCAGTTGCGGTCGCTGCTCGGTGAAGGTGGCCCGGGGATTGCGCAGGCTCAGCCAGTTCACGAACAGCATCTGGTCCTCGCCGTAGTGGCGGCGCTCGAGCACGACCTCCTGCAGCAGGTAGCGCTGTCCCTCGGCGTTCCCGAAGACCCGCATCCGCTCCCCCGACGAGGCGGTGTCGAAGTCGACCTCCGGATCGTCGTAGCCCAGGCGGCGCAGATGCTGGAGGATGCCGTAGGCGGACAGGGCCAGCTCGACCCCCTGCTCGGTGTAGAAGCCCAGCAGGCGGGTGTCCTTGGGCTTGGGGCGCAGGCCCAGGGCCTCCTCGATGTCCTCGGGGCGGATGAGGGCGTCGTCCTCGGGGGGCGAGCCGAGCTGATCCGGGCCCAGGCTGCGGGCGATCTCCCCGAAGTGGTGCCGCATGGGATCGATGTCGTCGGGGATGAGGGTGCGGCTGCCCAGCTCGAGGGCCAGCGCCGTGCCCGCCAGGGCGCGCCAGCCGTGGCGTCGCTGGTAGCCTCCGCCCGCGACCCAGACCGAGGGGCTGTCGCCGATGGCCGCGGCGATGGCCAGCTCCCGCTGGCGGTGGCCGGCCAGGCTCATGCCCAGGGCGCCGAGCTTGTCCCCCGCGAGCACGTCGCCGCCCGCGATCACGAAGACCAGCTCGGCCTCGGGGGTGCGCGCGAGCAGGGCGTGGAGGGCGGTGAGGTAGGCCTCGTCGCCGCTGCCTTCGGGCAGCAGCACCTCGTCCACACCGGGCATGGGGCCCCAGTCGGAGCCGGAGATGGAGCCGATCCAGCAGGCCGGATCGTCCTCGAGGCAGGCGGCAAGGCCGTCGGGGGGGTGGGCGTCGACGTCGAGCACCACCACCCGGCCCTCGAAGCCGTCACGGCGCAGCGCGGCGACGGCCACCGCGATGTCGTTGAGCACGCACAGCCCGCCGCCCTTGTCCGGGAAGGCGTGGTGGAAGCCCCCCAGCAGGTTGAGCTGGGCGGCGCCTGTCTCCAGCGCGGCCCGGGCCGCGTCCACGGTGCCGCCGCAGGCGGTGCGCATGCAGTCGAGCAGCTCGTCGACGCGGACGTCCCAGGGGTCCACCCCGAAGATGCGCGCCAGGGCCTCGGGCCGATCGAGGGACTCGAGGTAGGCCGGGCTGTGGACCTCGGAGAGCAGGTCGTAGCTGACCTTCGTGGGTGTCCGCACGGCGGAGCGGGGGACCACCATCCACTCCACCAGGTACCAGGCCACCAGATCGGCGCGGCGGGGATCGATGCCCACCCGCGCCTCCACCGAGGTCATCGGCAGGCGGTAGGAGGGGTGGTACCAGATGCCGGTGCCCCGTCCCCGCAGGGCCCTCAGCGCCCGGTTGAACCAGCACCGGGCGGAGCGAGGCACGGTCTACTCGCCCGCGGGCGCGGCCTTGTCCTCGGGACCGGGCGTCTCGTAGTGTCCCGTCCAGGCCTGGCCTTCGGTGCCATCGGGCCGGATCGGGGTGAGGCTGTAGTCGCAGCTGCGGGCGCCGCCGGGGTGGGGCGACTGGATCTTCCACAGGGGCTGGAGGCGGTAGGCGCGCTCCTTGCCGGTGTACTTGATGTCGTAGGTCTTCTCGTGGTTCTGCTCGCTGGTGTTGCCGCGGGCGTCGGTGGAGGTGCACTGCACCGCGAAGGTGGCCTTCCAGCCTTCGCCCACCGAGGGGGCCTTGAGCTCGGCGCGCACGAAGAAGGAGCCCGGCTTCAGCAGGCCCGGCTCGGCGTCCAGGTAGCTGTCGCACTCGCGCTTGCCCTCGCAGACGCCGAAGGGCTGGTCGCCCCAGGTCTGCAGGCCCTTGCGGAGCTCGTCGATGGCCGGGGCCAGCAGCTCGGCCTCCCAGCTCTCGAGGCTGGCGGCGGACGCCGTGGTGGCGGGCGCCTGCTCGGGGCAGGCGGGGCACTCGGGGCAGTCGGTGGGGGCCTGGTTGGAGCAGGCGAGCAGCATCAGAAGCAGGAACATGGAACCCTCCGGTCGCGGGCGTTGATGGCCGGGACCTATCGCGAGAACGGGGCGGTGCCCACGGTCAGTAGGCGACGTTGATGGGGTAGCAGACCCAGGTGACCGTGCTGGCCCGCGGGAACACCAGATCGGCGAAGGCCTCTTCCAGGCAGCCGCGGACCTCGGGGTCCCCCCCGGTGCTGTCGCTGGCCAGCTCTACACTCGAGACCCTGCCGGCCGGGGCGATGGCGAGACGCACCACGCCCTGGCCGGGCTCCAGCAGGTCGTAGCGGACGGCCGGCTGGATGCAGGTGCCGATCTGGTCCAGCTGCTGGTAGACCGCCTCGCGCACCGCCTGGTCGTCCAGGGAGCCCACGATGGTGGGCGCGTCCAGGATCTGGTCGGGCTGGACCGTGCAGCCGGGCAAGGGGGCCAGGGCGATGACGGGGAGGGGCGGAGGCTCGGGCGTGGGGGCTGGCACCGAGGTTGGCGGGGCCGGCTCGACGACCGCGGCGGGAGCCGCAGGAGGGGCCGGGTGGTGGCAGCCGAGCAGGGCGGCGCAGGCCGCTGTGGGCCAGATGGGGCGAGGATTCATGGCGGCTAGAAGATGTCGAAGATCTCGCACCAGTCGGCGCTGAAGTGGCCTTCGACCACGTCGGTGCCGAACTCGATGCTGTACTGGCCCTCGAGCTGCTCCCGGTCGTCGTAGGGGGTCAGCTCGACGGTGCCGCCGGTGGAGGTCTCGGTGGTGGTGGGGG
>CAYZVO010000311.1:0-7168 GCA_964481655.1 uncultured Enterobacterales bacterium
CCGGGTCGCGGGGGCGCCACTCCCGGCGCGCCGGCGCGCGGGGGGGCGGCGGCGGACCGGGGCAGCGACGCCCCGCCAGGCCTGCGGGCGGGGAGGAGCGCGGCCCCCCGCACGGGTGCGGGGCCGCACTCCTCCCAACCCTACGGCCCTCCGGAGGCACCGATGCAGCAGACTTCCTCCTTCTTCCCCCACGAGACCCTCCGCGCCTACAAGATGGCGGTGCAGGTCAGCCGCTGGGTGTCGGCCAGCAAGTACCCCCGCGGGATGGCGTGGCTCAAGGACCAGGCGCAGCGGGCGGCAGGCTCGGTGGCGCTGAACATCGCCGAAGGCCGCGGTCGCACTGGGCAGGCCCGGCGGAACCACTACGAGATCGCGTACGCCAGCGCCAGCGAGGCCTGCGCGGCTCTCGACCTCTTGGACCTGCCGGGGGCCGCCGAGCAGCAGCAGCACCTGCGGGACATCGGAGCGATGTTGGCGGGACTGATGAGGTAGGGCGCGAGCCCTGCTCGTCCGCCCGATCACCGTAATTCCAATCTCCGCAGACCGATCAGCGAGAACCCGATCAGCGATCTTCCGCTCTCCGATCCCCTCCGACCGCTCCCGCCAGACCGATCTCCACCCCCGATCACCGGCCTGACCGGCACTTCCCACGCCACTTCCATACTTCCACACCCGCCTGCGGAACCTCGTGGAAGCCCGTGGTGGTCGGCATGGTAGACGTGGAAGCGCACTTGGTCAGAGGCGGTCCAGCACCATCTCGCGGAGCTTTCTGCCCCTGATAGGCTTGGCGGGCTCACTCCAGGTAGGCGCGGTGGACCACACCAGGTCGTAGCCTTCGTCCTGCAGCTCGTCGGCCAGCTCCTCGACGCGGCGAAGGACCATCCAGGCCTGGAGGCGGCCCTTGCCCAGGTCGGCGAGACCCTCGTCGATCACCTCGGTGAGGGCGTCGAGTTGGTCGACGGAGATGTTCAGGTCGCCGCGCTCGAGCTTGCTGACCATGGACTGGGGCCAGTTCAAGGCGTCGGCCACGTCCTGCTGCCGCAGCTCGGCGCGTGCGCGGTGCAGGGAGAGCACGACCCCGACAAGCTCGGGGACGAGGATCACCTTGGCTTTCGGGCGACGTGTACGCCTACCAACGATTCGGTCTTGACGGTCTCGTTTTCGGGGCATATTATTCTTATGAATATTCGTCTGTGTATTGAGACTCTTGCTCTCCCCTATCCCATTCGCAACGAGACGCGCCATGAGCGAAGGCTGGCAGAACATCGACCGCATCGAGCGCCTGCTGGGCTCCAATGCGCTGGAGCCTGGGGGCTACGTCACCGTGAGCGCCATGCCCGAGGGCGGTGGGGAACGCGCTGTGGGCCGTGCCGATCTCGACCAGGTCGACGATGTGGTCGAGTGGGTACAGGCGACCCTGAACGAGCACCGTGAACGCGGCGTCGCTACGAAGTACCGGGTCCGCCTGTGGGGAGCGGGCGGCAAGCCCGCGGGGAGCGCCAGCACCCGGTACGAGGGTGACGAGCCGAACGAAGATCCTCCAAAGCCCGCCGCTCCGATGCCCAATCCGCCCAGGACACCGGCGCCCTGCGCGTCCTGCATCTCCCTCCAGATCGAGAAGGAGCAGCTCCGTGGACGGCTCCGCGAGGTCCAGGCTGAACTTCACGGTGCCCGTTCCATGAAGCACAGACTCGGGATGGTTTCGCGAGAGCAGGAGCAGCAGCTCCATCAACTCCGCGCCGTTCTTCGACGAGCCCAAGAGAGGCGCGAGGCGACCAGGGTCAAGTTGCGGGGGAGCACGGCGGAGGCCGCGCGGCTCCAGGACGAGCGTGACAGTCTGCAGCGAACCTGCGACGAGCAGGCCGAGCAGATCGTGGACCTGAAGGCCAAGGTTGCCGTCCTGGTGGACCAGTCGGCGAAGATCCTCGACACCCTGCCCGCCTGGATGCTGGCATGAGGGTCACCGCCCAGGACCTCGCGACCAGCCGGAAGAGGCTGGGCCAGGCGCTGGTGGACCGCGGGCCTGTTCCGGCCAGCCACCGGAGAGGTCACCTCTGGCTGGTGCCGTCACCCGCCTTCGAAGGCCCGGCCTTCGGGGGCCCGCTCACGGACGACGGGGATGAGCAGGACTCCAGCCCGAGGCGCAGGCAGCGCGGTGAGCTTCACCGTCGGCTGGCACTGCGTGCGAGGCTCTACGCCCAGCCCGCCACGCCCTGCTCGGCCCCGGAGGTGGCCTGGGTGTTCGGCCTCCGCGAGTCCGATGTGCGCGTCTGTCGCCCCACCACCGCCCAGCGCTGTGGACGGGCCATCCTCGCTCCTTTCGCTCACTGGATTGCGTGCCTCGAGACCGCGGGCCTGCTGCCTTCCTGGGAGCCGGTATCTGAGGCCACGCTACACCGGGCCGGTCAGCCACCCCGCGCTCGCCGTCGAGGGCCGGCAGCGCCGAAGCTGGCGCCCCTGGGTGGCCCAGGAGGGAGCTGACGATGGCCCGCACAGCCACGCCTCCGCGTCCCAAACCCGTCGAGATCGGCCCACTGCGCGCTTCGACCATGAAGCGCTGGCGCGAGCACGGTAGCGTGGTCGAGTGGTACTGGCGCGCCCGACGCAAAGGAGAGCGCGACACCCTGTGGGCTGGCTGGGGAACCCGCGACTTCGTGCAGGAGCGCCTGGCCGAGCTGGTCGCCGCTGGGCTCCCCGCACCACGCCGAGAAGAGTCCGCGGGTCGGGTCCGCACCGTGGGCGACCTGCTGGACACCTGGGCTCACCGTCAGAAGCAGCGGCCGGATCTCTCGCCCCACACCGTGGACCACTACGACAAGTGCGCCCGCCACATCGTGGCCTGGCTCCGCGACCTGGACTGCCGCCGCCTGGACCGGGGCACCATCGAGCAGTACCGCAACTCCCGCATCCGAGAGAAAGCCTCCCGCCGCCTGGTGCTCCAGGAGCTGCGGATCATGGGCATGGCCTGGCGCTGGGGCCAAGAGTGCGGCCACGTCCCGGCCCGCGCCCTCCCGAGGGTGACCGTGACCATCGACGGCTACGTGCTGAACCACCACACCCCCGCGCCCGAGGATCTGCCCAAGGTGCTCGAGCACCTCACCGGGGATGCGCGGCTCGCCATCCATCTGCTCGGGGTGACCGGCGCGCGGATCTCAGAGGTCTGCGAGCTGCGGCTGCGCGACTTCAACGCCACCACCGGGGAGCTGCAACTCTGCGGCAAGACCGGCCCCCGCAGCTTCCCGCTCCCCGCTGGCATCGTGACCATGCTCGAGGGGCGCGAGGGTGCTCCCGACGCCTACTTGCTCGACCTGGGCAAGCGTGCCCGTGACCAGAACGTCCGCTCCAAACTGAAGCGGGCCTGCAAGGCCGCGGGCGTCCAGCGCTTCACCCCCCACGGCCTTCGTCGCATGGTCGTGGACCGCATGGCCCGCTCGGGCGTGGACGTGGCCACCGCCGCCAGCCTCACCGGCCACAGCCCCGAGGTGATGCTGCGGCACTACCGCCAGGTCAGCGACGAGGACCGCAAGAAGGCGGTGGCCAAGGCCAAGCTGGGACACTTCCCGGAGAAGGGCCAGGTAATCCAGGGGCCGTGGGAGGCGACGGGCGAGTAGCGGAAGGCTCGGGCTGGGCGGTCCACAAGGGTGGCCGACCGCGAGGGTGGTCCAGAATCCTGCCAGCCCTTGACGTGCCCTCGGCGACGGGCGAGTGGGCGCTGAGGTCCAGAAGGCCGCCATTGCCGATTCGGCGAGAGAGGGCATTCCCAGGATGGCTCAAGGCCGGTCCAGTTCCGGTCCTCAAGGACCCCCTTCGTTCCCGGGGGATAGTCAATCGCAGCCGTACCAGCTCTTGCACTCCCAGTTCTCTTGGTCGTCGTCCGCGGTGCACAGGGCATCCTGCTGATCGCCGCAGTCGGCATTTGTGCGGCAGCTATCTCCAGAAGTGCGGCACGCCAGGTAGACCCAGGGTTCGCACTGGCTGCCCTTTGAGGCCACACCGCACTCTCCTGAAGCACAACCGCCCTCCGAGGCACAGTCCGCGAAGACGCATCTTGGCCACGAGACTCCGCTTGCGGCCTCCGGTGCCACGCAGATCTGCCCATCGGGGCAATCGGCATCTGTTGAACACAAGTACTCGCAGTAGCAGCCGTACTGATAGTGGGCGTCCACGAACCTGCACTGGTGCTCCACGCCGTCACCACAGTCCGAATCTACGGAGCAGTTCCCATGGTTTGGGGTGACATCTTCCGAACACTCGGCCACGCGGTCCGCGTAGTGCGACGGGTCCAGATCTACCGCCTCCACCCGGTTGACCGATCCGTCCTCACACCTCACGTAGCCTGACGCTCCCCCTTCGGTCAGTTCGATCTCGGATGGGTTCTCGCAGACGGCTGGAGCAGCGGTCTCGCTCGTGTCGTCGTGTCCGCTCGTGTCAACGCCGTTTCCACAGCCTTTCTCGCAGCTGGCGGACAAGAGGCCGAGGAGGATGACGAGGGCCTTGCCGCTAGTGGTCTTGGCCATTGCCCTTCTCCGCGGTGTGCTGGGTGCTCAAGCCGTGGTAGGTCGTGGAGAGCTGCAACCGCTTCACGGGCGTTTCGTCGTTGTGGTCGACCGCGTCGTCATTCTGAGCCCAGTTCGTTGGGCACATATCTACGTAGACATCCGCCAGGTCCTCGGGGTCGACTGTCGTGTAGTCGGTGAGCATGTCCCAGAAGTAGCGCTGCCAATCGTATTGCGTGCCCCGGTTCGAGAGATCGGAGACGCTGCAGGCACCCTCGGTGTACATGTCCTCCAGCCAGTCCTTCGGCGTCGCGTACGACTCTACGTCATCGCCTCGAGGTACCGGCACATGGTCGGGGTCGGACGTGTCAGTTGGGACGTCGATCCCCTCGCAATTGATCGCTCCGTCCCAGTCGTGGTCGTTGTAGTCCTTCCCGGTGTCGACGTAGTTGTTGTCGATGTCACCATCCAAATCGAAATCGTGGACCCCGTGCATGTTGTAGAAGCAGTCCGTCTCCGTCCGCCGGTTCCACAGCCACGCGGAGTAGAAGTGCGCCCACCCCTCTCTCGCGGCGCCGGATTGGTACTCCATCGTGATGAGCGCCTTGCCGCGATTGTCCACTGTGTCGGTAAGGTCCGAGTCGTCCATGTCCGACTTGTAGTCGTCCGGGTTGGCCGGGTCGTAGGTGCCCTTGTATGCCCCCATGCAGATGGTACCACCTGGCGACTGCTTGAGGGGGGCGGTGTAGTCTGTATGTGTACGCTCGAACATGCGCTTCATCACGACGACATGCCCGAGTTCATGCGCGATGATGAACTTCTTGTTCGTGAGTACTATTACGGCCGGCCTGTCGCCATTGTAGTGGCTGCCACAGCACCCGGCGCCAGTGTAGGTCCTGTTCATGAACTCGACGGTGGTGCCGTCATCGCCGGCGTATTCTCCCCATGAAGGACCGTAGAGCTCCTTGTTGCCTCCAGAGGGCGGATCGGGCTCTCCTGGGTCGTACACGCAGGTTCCGTCGTAGTCGTACCAGTCGTGACTCGTGTTATGGCAGCATCCACGGGCTGAGTAGGTGCCGAGGTTCATGTCGTTGCGGTGGAATGCCCACATCCCGACAGCCAGGTTCAACCAGGTCTGGTGATGGGGGATGATCAGGGTCGGGTACGACAGGGCGATATCCAGCTGGAACGTCTTCGCCTCGGTGGTCAATGTTCCGGCGGTTGCCTCAGTGTAGGACTCGATGTCGATTCCGTTAACCTTGGCATTCGACCACACCGTGACGTAGTAGCGGTTGGCCGACGTGACTGTCTGTGTGGTACATCCCGCGCTGTTCATGTACCCATCGATTTGGGTTCCGTCGTGCAGGATTCGGAACTGGATGCCGCGAGCGGCACGGTCCACCCCTGATGTCGGCCAGAAGTCGCCTCCCGGGTCGGTGAAGTTCGCGGTGATCTTCGCGCAGATAGTGACGGACTTGGTGGTGGCCCGCGCTTCGCCACAGAAGAAAGCGAGGACAAAGAGCAGCGCAGAGGCCATCTTGAGCCCTCCGGCGAGGTGATGTGTCCGGGTCATTCGGAGGTCTCCTGGTCCGAGATGCTCGTCGACGCTGCCAAGCCGGTGTCCGTAGATCGCTGTGTGGCGGACCCCTCGTATGCGGGCAGGAGGAAGTCCGTGGGGTCGCTCAAGGCCAGCGCCGCTGACGCTTGGAGTGAAGAATCCTGTACACCGTACGGTGCGGACAAAGTCGCCTGCTCCTTCGTCCAGACCACGGCCGGCTGTCCCGTGCCATCCGGCCACGCCAGGTACGCCGCTGGCAAGTCGCCTGACTCGCCGGAAACATAGACTCGCACGTACAGGACTGTGAGGTAGGTGTCCGCATCCTCGTGGAGGTACGCATCTGATGGCACTTCGATAGCCACGGAGACATCGTCGCCTGGCTCGATCAATCCGTATTCCTGCTCCCACTCGTACTTGTAGGGGCCAAGCCTTGCGGTATACTCAAGGACCATTCTCCGCGAGGGGTAGGACCAATCTGCGGGAATCTGGATGCGGACAGTTGCCGTGCCTTCGGCATCTTCCTCCCAGGTCGCCATGCCGTACTCGTGGAAGGGATCGTCGATTCGATCCGCGGCACTGATATCGCTTCGGCCCGTGAACGTCGCTATCGCCTCATTTGCAAGGGCGGCGAACCAAGGCGAGGAGGCGTAGAGGACTCCCAGCGCAACGAGGGCCAGTGCAGATAGCCATACGGCCGATGTGCGACGCTTCAGGTTTTGGTTCATCTGCTGCCCCTGTCGAGATGGAAGCTCTGATTTCATCGATGATGATAGCAGAGTCCACGCAGGCTGGTGCTCACGCAGTGCACACAAATGGAAAATCTCAACTTTCAACGGTGCCATGCAGGAGGGCTCAAGAAATGCGGGTGGAGACCAGATGACGCGTGCCTTCCAACTGTCAACGGCGTTTGATACCAGGTCCTTGAGGACCGAAAGAGGACCGGCCATCTGCCCAGGTGATTCTCGGCGTTGAATCGTCGCCGGGACGAGGGCCCTTGTGGACCGCAAGCTGGTCCTCGACCTCGTGGTCGAGGACCAAGGCGATAGGCCCCTCGGCCTGCCGCATCAGCCCCACCAGCATCGAGCCGATGGCCCGCAGCTCCCGCTGCTTCTCG
>CAYZVO010000312.1:0-7105 GCA_964481655.1 uncultured Enterobacterales bacterium
GCGGCCTCCTACGCTGTCGGTTTGGGTTACTCCGGCTCCCCCAGCACCGCCTGCAGCCTGCCCTTCGGCTGGAGCACCGACGACACGGACTGCGACGACGGCGACGCCGCCGTGTACCCGGGCGCCGACGAGTCCTGCAACGGGGTCGATGACGACTGCGACGGGACCGTGGACGAGGACGACGCCATCGACACCAGCACCTGGTACCTGGACGCCGACGGTGACGGCTTCGGCGACGCCGACGACTCGGTGGACGCCTGCTCCGCTCCCACCGGCTACGTCGCCGACGACACCGACTGCGACGACACCGACGCCGCGGTCACCGACTGCACCTTCCGGGTGTTCGACGGCACCACGGGCAGCTCCTGGGAGACCCTGGCCAGCTCCCCCTACTCGCTGTTCTCGCTGCAGACCTACCACAGCGAGAGCGAGTACGACGTCATCTACAACACCCACGGCAGCACCGCGGCCTACTACGACCCGGACGCCGACAGCTGGACCTCGGTCTCGTCGAGCTCCCCCTACACCGGCACCTGGACCGCGATGGCTCCCTGGGACGGCAAGCTGTGGATGATCCGCAACGGCTACGTCTACAGCTACGACCCGGCCCTGGACTCCTGGGCCACCGTGACCTACGGCGGCTGGTCCGAGGACGCGGCCATGACCGAGTCCGACGAGTACGGCATGATCTACGGCCACGACGGCGCGGGTGCCATCGTGGTCTACGACACCTCCACCGGCAGCTACACCGACTACAGCCACAGCTACGGCAGCGAGTACGAGACCCGGCTGGCCTACGACCCGGGCACCCGGGCGGTCTACTTCGGGGCGTTCCACTACGGGAACATCTACAAGTTCGACATCGCCACCGGCAGCATCTCCACCCAGACGACCCACCCGGAGAGCTACCTCAACGACATCTACTGCTCGGACCGCTCCGGCCACATCTACTCGGCGGGTTCGTCGAGCGGGACCACCATGTGGCAGTACGACATCGGCGCGGACGCCTGGAACTCCATCCCCGACTTCCCGGTGGACCACGGCAACAACTGGTCCTGCGTCGTCTCCGACACCGGCTGGCTGTACGTGGGCAACGGCACCGACTTCTACCGCCTGGCGCTGTACTGATCCCGGACCTGCCATGACCGCCGCCGCCCCCCTCGACGCCGATCGCATCCTCGTGGTCCTGTCGGACCTCGAGCTGGGGGACGGCGGCGTGCAGGACGAGTTCCCCCACGACGACTGGCTGATCTCCCTGCTGGAGCACTACCAGCAGGGTCGCTTCCGGGACGTGCCGGTGGACATCGTGTTCAACGGCGACTGCTTCGACCTGCTCAAGGTGCCCTGCAAGGGCCGCTGGCCCCACCACGTCACATCGGAGGTGGCGGTCACCAAGATGGCCAGCATCGTCGCGGCCCACCCCACCTTCTTCGACGGGCTGCGGGAGGTGCTGGCCCACCCCTACGCCCGGCGCACCGTGCACTTCGTGGTGGGCAACCACGACGCCGAGCTGCTCTTCCCTCAGGTCCAGGCCATGGTCCGCGCGCAGCTCGGCGGGCAGGGGGTCTGCTTCCCCGGCTTCGAGCTGCGCATCGGGTCGGTGCTCTTCGAGCACGGCAGCCAGCGGGACGTCATGTTCCGCATGGACCCCGAGCAGCCCTTCGTGAGCATCGACGGCCAGGACATGCTGGGCCTGTCCTGGGGCTCGGTGGCGCTGCTGGACGCCCTCATCCCCATGCGGCCGCTGTTCTACTTCCACGACCGCTGCCGGCCCAAGAGCCGGGTCATGGAGCTGGTGCCCGAGGTCCGGGAGCTGATCCTGGCCCGGGTCTGGACCTACTGGACCCGGGACTTCTGGCGCGACTTCCTGGCCGTGCGCGACCCGGTGCTGCGCCTGGACTGGGGCCTGGTCAAGGAGGTCTTCTGGCGCTTCACCACCACCAACACCGAGGTCCACCTGGACCCCGAGTGGCTCGAGGAGGTGGTCGAGCGGGACCCGGCCGAGCTGTTCGTCCAGGGACATGTGCACCAGCCCGTCAGCCACGAGCACCGTGGCAAGCGCATCCTGCAGCTGGGCGCCATGCGAGACGAGTACGACCTGGGCGAGGACGGCACCAGCTTCCAGCCCCGGCTCAAGCAGATCCTCGAGATCCGCCTGCGGGACGACGGGGTCCGCGGGCTGGTGAGCCACGAGATCCTGGGGCCGCCGCGCCAGGACGGCTCGGTGCCCCGCACCATCTGGGACGTCCTGGATCGGGTCGAGCGGGAGCTCGAGGGCCTGGGCGATCCGGCCGCGATGGCCGCCGACCGCGAGAAGGAGGAGGGCGACTAGCCCCACCCCATGGCGCTCTTCGGCCTCTTCGGACCCAAGCCCGACGCCCTGCCACCGCCGGAGCAGCAGACCTGGATGCTGCAGGCCTGGGGTTGGCTCGAGCGCCACGTGGGACAGGGCAGGGGCCTCCCGCCCCAGCCCATCATCGTCCCCACCCCCGAGAGCATGCCCGTGCCCATGGCCCAGGGGCACCAGCTGGCGCTGAACGTCTCCGACTTCGTGCAGCAGCGGGCGGGGCTCTCCGACTGGCATTGTGCCTTGGAGCCCCAGGAGCCCGACCACCTGCGGGATCTGGCCCTGGCCACCGGCGGCCGGCACAGCTCCCGGGGCGCGGCGGGCACCTTCCGCGTGGGCGGCGGACGCACCACCATCACCTACGACCCCGACCAGCTCGAGGATCTCGAGAGCTTCGTGGCCCTGATGGCCCACGAGTGGAGCCACCACCTGCTGGCCCTGGTCCACGCCCCCCGCCCCGGCGGGCCCGAGGTCGAGGAGCCCCTCACCGACCTGTGCGCGGTCTACCTCGGCTTCGGGGTGTTCCAGGCCAACGCCGCGTTCAGCTTCGGGCAGTACTCCGAGGGGGTGGGCGGTGGCTGGCGGTCGCGCTCGCTGGGCTACCTCGGGCAGAAGGGATCGAGCTTCGCGCTGGCCATCGCGGCGGTGGCCACGGACACGCCAGTGCGCAGCATCAAGCGCCACTTGAGCCCCAATCCGCGGAGTTGGTTTGTCCACGGCGTCCGCCCCTACATCGATCCGCTAGCGCTCCACACCCGTGAACAGCACCCCGACCGGCCCGCCCCCCAGGGGGTCGTCGTGGGCGAGCAGCCCGGCCAGCCCCGCTGAACCGGTGGGGTCGACCGGGATGTCGGTGTGGGCGCGGGCCAGGGTGTGGGCCTGGGTCAGGGTGTCTTCATCGACCACCACCGGCCCACCGCCGCTCTTCAGCATGGCCTCGACCGCCGCGTACCAGTCGTAGGTCTCGTCGTCGAGGATGCCGTGGGCCACGGAGTGGGGGGCCTCTTCCCAGGGCCACATCAGCGCGCCGCGGTGGCCGCGGGCCCAGGCCAGGGCGTCCTGCACCACGGGGCCGTCGAAGAGGCTGGCGATGCGCTCGCTGCGCTCGAAGCCCGGTGGGGGCAGCAGGGTCCCCTCACCGATGCGCTCCACCACCGCCCGGTAGGCCCGGGCCAGGGGCCAGGCGGCCCGGGTCTGGACCAGCATGAGGCGTGGGAGCAGGGCCAGCTCGCCAGCGTCCACCGCTTCCTGCAGGCCGGCCGCCACGCCCGATGCCAGGGCGGCGCCGCCGACCTGGACGAAGAGACGGTCCAGGGGCGTGTCCCGCAGCTGCTCGGCCAGCTCCCAGCCCAAGGTCATGCCGCCTTCGATGGTCAGGCCGTTGTCCGGTCCCTGGCAGGTGAAGGGCAGGGCACCCGCGCGCACCGCGGCTGCGAACCCGTGGTAGCAGGGGTCCCCCGGCGGGGTGTCGGGGGTGCGCTGGCAGACGTTGAGCTCGGCGCCCAGGTCCGTGAGGCGCTGCACCACGGCCGGGTTGGCGTCGGGGGGGATGAAGACACGCAGGGGGCGCCGGGCGGCCCGGGCCACCACGGCGGCGGCCAGGGCCGCGTTGCCGCAGCTGGCGATGGCCAGGGGCACGTCCCGGGGCACGCCCGCGACCTCGAGGTGCAGGGCCACGCCGAACAGATGCCGGGCCTTGTGGGAGCCGGAGACGTGGCGGGTCTCGTCCTTGACCCACAGCTCGCCGCCGTGGCCACAGGCGGCGGCCAGGGCCGGCTGCGGGGTGCAGGGGGTGACCCGGAAGCCGGCCCCGTCCACGGCGGCCACCGCGTCGTCCAGGCGCAGGACCAGGGCCTCGAAGCGGGGCCTGTCCCAGCCCGCGGCCATGGCGCGGCTGTGGCTGTGCAGGCGGCTGGCGTAGCGCAGGTAGGGGTTGCCGGTGGGCGCGCCGCCGGGCAGGGGCCTGGGGGCCCGCAGCCGGCGCACCAGGATGTGCTCGCCGTCGTCCTGGCCGCGCTGGGCGCAGGTGAAGGGCAGGGTGGGGTCGTTGGCGGGGGCGCCGCAGAGGCAGGTGAGGGTGGTGTCCATGGGCCTGTCTTAGCCCGAGGGGGCCAGCCAGCGCTTGATCTCGCAGTCGGGGTGGTCCTGGGGGAGCTCCCGGTCCTGGGGAGGCGTGCCGCGCCCGGGCATGGAGTTCGCGGGGACGTCCCGCTTGCCGCCGCAGCCCCAGTTGCCCGACATCGACTCGCTGATCTCAGCTCGAAAGTCCCAGCGGTTGCCGGTTCCCACGAAGCCGTTGTCGTGGAAGCGCGCCCCCCGCGCGCCCTGGGGCAGGTGGAAGGCGCGGTCGAAGGCGCCGACCGAGACGTTGCCGTCGACTGTCCAACCCTCGCCCTCGCCCCACAGCTCGACGAAGGTCCCGTCGGCGACACTGATGTTGTCGGCGAGCCGCCCGCCCGAACCCCTGGCGCGGATGGACAGGCCGTTGCGCTCGAAGCGGTTGCCTTCGATGCGCGCGCCGTCACCGCTGACGTCGAGCCCTTCGAAGCCGCCCACGATCCGCGAGCGCAGCACCTCGAGGTCGTCACCGCGGGCGACCACCCCCGCGGCCCATGGCTCCCTCCCGCCGTCATCGCGGATGCTCACGAAGCCAGGGTAGAGCAGGGTGCTGTCGTGGATCCGCACGGTCGATCCCCTCTCGGCGATGATGGAGAAGCCCCGCGGGGCGTCCATGGGCCCGAGCACCGAGCCCTCCATCAGCTCCAGACGGCCACCCTCGCGCACGTGGATGATGGGGTGCTGCCGGGGGCCCGGGTCGCCGGGCTCCAGCAGCAGGCCCGCGCCCCGCAGGGTCAGGCTCCCGCGCACCACGAGGGCGCCACGCTGGGAGAGCACCTCGCCCTCGATCAGCAGCTCGTCGTCCACGTCGCTGAGATCGAGCCGGCCACCGGGCGTCGGCAGCGTCGGCCGCTCGAAGGCCGGGGCGGTGAACTCCACGAGGGAGGACAGGCAGTCCTCGGGTGTGCCCGGGACCGCGCCTCCGAGCACCACCTCGTCTGCGGGGTTCAGGACCAGCATCGAGGGTTGGGCATCGCAGGTCGCCATGCGGACCATGGCGCTGGTCGCTTCGATGGCCAGGTACAGGCCGTCGAGCTGCTGGCGCTCGAGGGTGCGCCCCACAGGGAGGCGGACCGTGCTCTGGGTGTAGGCCCCGGCCCGGCGGGGATCGCCGGTGGGTGCGGCGATGAGTGGTGCGTCCGCCAGCGCCCCCGTCACGCCCGGCGCCCCGAGGTGGAGCCACGCGCGCTGGTTGCCGGTCGCCCACCAGACGTTCACCAGGACATCGTCCAGCACCACGGACGCGCCGGGGATGGTCCCCGGGGTCGCGGCGAAGGCGATGACGCTGCCGCAGGAGCGGCGCTCGAGGCTGGCCGGGGGCTCCGGGGACAGCGTGCCCAGGTCCCTGGTCACCGTGCCCACCCAGTCGAAGCTGCTGCCCTGGGCTGGCACAGCTTCCCGCAGGTAGAGCACGGTGGCGTCGTCGCCCGACCGTGCCCCGGTCTGGGCGCTGCAGCCTGCGGCGAGCAGTGCCAGGGCGGCGTAGCGGGGCACCCTAGAGCCGCACCAGGATGTCCATATAGGCGGTGCCCGGGTTGTCGCTGGGCGTGCAGTACGAGATGCCCTCGAGGGTCCCGACCCGGACGGTGTCCGTGGACTCGCTGCGGGTGATGGTCCAGTCGTATCCGCCGATGTAGCTGGTGGCGCCGGTGTAGTCGGTGGTGGACATGCCGCAGATGCTGGAGCCCCAGTTCAGGGCCACGCCCCAGCTCTCGCTGCCGAACTGCATGCCGATGTTGTTGCAGCTGGTCAGGGAGTCCGGGTAGGTGCAGTGGGCGTGGGCCGAGCCTGAGACATAGGCGAAGAGGGCCTCGGTCCAGCTGAATCCCTCGCTGTTGTAGTAGGTGGTGTCGTAGCTGGTGCCCCACACCGCCACGTCGTCGCCCACCAGGGTCCAGCCGCCGCCGTCGGTGGTCATGTCGCAGTAGTAGCTGCCGAGATCCAGGTCGTACCAGCCGTCGGTGGCGCTGGGGTCGTCGGCCAGGATCTCGCTGCAGTCCTCGGCGGTGCAGGCGCTGCCGCTGCCCAGCACGCCGTCGTCCACGGTGCCGTCGCAGTCGTCGTCCACGCCGTTGCAGGACTCCGACGCGCCGGGGTTGATGGCGTCGTCGCCGTCGTCGCAGTCGGTGTCCACCTCGACGTAGCCGGTGGGCTCGCCGCAGGCGACGGTGGTGGAGCTGGCGTCGCCGTAGCCGTCCAGGTCGGCGTCCTCGTACCAGGTCAGGGCGTCGGAGGCGTCGTCCTCGTCGATGGTGCCGTCGCAGTCGTCGTCGATGGCGTTGCAGGTCTCGGTGGCGCCCGGGTTGATGGCGGCGTCGCCGTCCTCGCAGTCGCTGTCGTCGGACAGGTAGCCGGTGGGCTGGGCGCAGGCGGCGGTGGTGTCGCTGGCGTCGCCGTAGCCGTCGCCGTCCGTGTCGGCGTACCAGGTGGCGGCGTCGCTGGCGCTGTCTTCGTCGATGTCGCCATAGCAGTCGTCGTAGATGCCGTTGCAGGCGTCGGTGGCCCCCGGGTACTGGGCGGCGTCGCTGTCGTCGCAGTCCGTGTAGTCGGACACCCAGCCGCTGGGCATCAGGCAGGTGGTGACCGTGGTGGCGGCGTCACCGTAGCCGTCGCTGTCGCTGTCGGCGTACCAGGTGCTGG
>CAYZVO010000313.1:0-7096 GCA_964481655.1 uncultured Enterobacterales bacterium
CTGCTCCCAGCCCAGCGGCTACGCGGCCACCGACACCGACTGCGACGACGGCGACGGCGCCATCAACCCCGGCGCCACCGAGGCCTGCGACGGCGTGGACAACGACTGCGACGGCGTGGTGGACGACGACGACTCGGGCGTGTCCGGCACCACCACCTGGTCCATCGACTACGACAGCGACGGCTACGGCGGCAGCGCCTACACCCTGGACCGCTGCAGCCAGCCCAGCGGCTACGTGGCCGATCAGACAGACTGCGACGACGGCGACGCGGCCATCAACCCGGCGGCCGACGAGCTGTGCAACGGGGTGGACGACGACTGCGACGGCGACATCGACGAGGACAGCGCCGTGGACGCCGCCACCTGGTACGCCGACAGCGACCGCGACGGGTACGGCGCGAGCGCCACGGGCACCACCGCCGCCTGCAGCGAGCCCTCGGGCTTCGCCGCCACCGACGACGACTGCGACGACGCCGACGCGGGGATCAACCCCGGCGCCACCGAGATCTGCAACGGCGCCGATGACGACTGCGACGGCGTGGCCGACAACGGCGCCCTGGGCAGCGACGCCACCTGCGCCGCGGACAGCTGCGAGGACATCCTCGCAGACGGCGCCTCCACGGGCGACGGCACCTACTGGCTCACCGGCTCCACCGGCGACTACGAGGACCACTGCGACATGACCCGCGACGGCGGCGGCTGGACCTTCATCGGCTCGGTGGTCAACGAGGGCTCCCGCAGCTGGAACAGCGAGGCGGTCTGGATGACGGACACCACCACCTTCGGCACGGTGGTGGATCGCCAGGCGGCCGACAGCAAGATCGACGCCTACTGGGAGGCCGACGGCTACGACCTGATGGTCATCACCGAGGAGTACGGCTTCGCCTTCTACGACGTGCTCGGTGGCCAGTCCTTCCTGGACTTCTTCGCCGCCAACTACCCCACCACCTGTGGCCAGACCTTCGAGGCCAGCGGCGCGGACTGGTACGAGACCATGTCCTCCAGCCAGGCCCTGCTCCACGGCCTGGTGCTCCGGCCCCTGGACGACAACGCGGGCTCCTGCTTCCCCTCCGGCAACGAGAACGCCATCCTCGGCTTCCAGCTGTCCGGCTGCTGCTGGGCCAACGGCCTGGGCAACACCCCCAACGGCTACGCCTCGTGGGAGCTGTACGACAACAGCCTGCTCGAGCTGTCCTACCTCTCGGCCAGCGTCTGCAGCGCCGGGTCCTACCCCTGCAACGACGCCGGCTACCTCAACGGCGGCTCCAACTGCTACACCGAGTCCTGCAAGGTCACCTGGGCGGAGATGTATGTGCGCTAGAACTGGAAGTAGATGAAGTCCGCCGTGCTCCCCCGCTGGAACACGTAGATCGCCACCGCCGCGGCCGCCCATGAGGTGGTCACGGCGGGCAGGTACCAGGGCGAGGGGCGCAGCCGGGGCAGGACCAGCTTCTCGACGAGCAGGCCGGCCACCAACAGGCCGCCGAAGCCCACAACCGCCGCCATCATCACCGTGGCCGCGATCCACTGGTCCTGGCTGCCCACGAAGGGGTTCAGGGTCCAGTAGTGCAGCAGCCGCTCGATGTGGGTCTCGCGGAAGATCATCCAGCCGAACACGGTGAAGCCGAACATCAGCGGCACGGCCAGGGTCCTCCCCAGCGCCGAGCGCCTGAACTCCCTGGGGATGAACTTCGAGGTGTAGCGATAGCCCGTGATCAGCAGGGCGTGGAAGGCCCCCCACAGCACGAAGGTCCAGGCCGCGCCGTGCCAGAGCCCGGACAGCAGCATGGCCCCCGCGGTGGCCTGGAAGGTGCGCCAGGCGGTGCCCCGGGAGCCACCGAGGGGGATGTAGAGGTAGTCGCGGATCCAGCTAGAGAAGGTGATGTGCCAGCGCCTCCAGAAGTCCGACGGGTTCCGCGCCAGGTAGGGGTGATCGAAGTTGAGGGACAGCTCGAAGCCCAGCATCCGGGCGGTGCCCCGGGCGATGTCGGTGTAGCCGGAGAAGTCCGCCAGGATCTGCACGGTGAAGCCCAGGGTGGCCGCCCAGATCATGGCCCCG
Source organism: uncultured Enterobacterales bacterium (assembly GCA_964481655.1). Taxonomy (GTDB): domain Bacteria; phylum Myxococcota_A; class UBA796; order UBA796; family JAFGLY01; genus CALDOK01. Next base: position 2,060 of record CAYZVO010000313.1, read on the forward strand.
GAGGGGTCGGTGTGGATGAAGATCTTGTCCACGTAGGGGGCGATGGAGTCGGCCACGATGACCTTCTTGAAGGCCCCCCACATGGCCAGCCCCAGCCCGTCCCGGAAGCGCAGGAGATCGAAGCGCCGCTCCCGCTCCATCTGGGGCAGCAGCACGCTGGCCCGCTCCACCGGGCCGGCCACCAGCTGCGGGAAGAAGGACAGGAACGAGATGTAGTCCAGGACGTTGGTGCGCGGTGTCAGCACCCCCCGGTACACGTCGATGGTGTAGCTCATGGTCTGGAAGGTGTAGAAGCTGATGCCCACGGGCAGGAAGATGCCCATGGTGTGCATGCTGGTCTCGAGGCCGAGGGCCCCCAGCGCGGCCACGAAGCTCTCGATGAAGAAGTCGCAGTACTTGAAGTAGCCGAGGATGCCCAGGTCACCGGCCAGGCTCAGGGCCAGGAAGAGCGGCCGGCGACGGGGCCAGCGCACCATCGCGCGGCCCATGGTGAAGTCCAGGATCGCCGAGGCATAGAGCAGGACGAGGAACCAGGGGTGGACCCAGCCGTAGAACACCGCGCTGGCCACCACGAGCAGGGCGTTCTGCACGACCCGACTCCGGACGGTCCAGTACAGCCCGAAGACGAGGATGAAAAACCAGAGGAACTCGATCTGGACGAAGGACACTCAGCCTCCCGCGCCAGGGGCCAGGGTCCCGAGCCGGGCCAGGGTGAGGTAGAAGAACGGGGCGCCGGGGGAGCTCGACAGCTCGAGGGCCACCGCGCCGGGGTCGGGGGCCATGGGCAGATCCAGGGGCAGCACCAGCTCCCCTGCCGCCAGCTCAGCGGGAGAGACCGCGCGGGAGAGCAGGGCCTGCCCGTCGACCTCGAGGGTGAGCTGCAGTGCGCCGGCCTCATGGTCGAGGAAGGGCGCGGCCCTGATCACGACCGCGCTCGCGCCGTCCCGCAGCTCGATGAAGCGGAACCCCGGCTGCTCCATGCGCACGGTGTCGCCCGGGTAGAGCCACAGGCCACCCACGCGCCAGCGCTGCTCCGCGAACCCCAGCGCGTAGCTGCGGCCGCTGTCGAGGGGGTGGACCCCGTCGCTGGCCCCGAACAGCACTGCGTCGCCCTCCAGGCAAGACGCGCCCTCGAAGCTGTCCCGGCGGCGCATGTACGCGCAGCTGCGCTCGGGCTCCGGCAGGGGGGCGCCATCCTCGAGCAGGCGCAGCGGCGAGCAGCGGTTGCAGGCCAGCGTCCGGCTCAGGGCGATGTGCGCCAGCGGGGCCAGGGAGCCGGTGGTGGCGCGCCCGAGGGGGAGGGTCTCGTGGCGCTCGATGGCCGCGAGGGGCAGCGCGACCGGCTGGCCCTGGACGCTGGCCTCGCCCCGTCGGGCCGGCGACAGCAGGTCGACGGCGGGCGGCTCGATGTCCGCAGGGGAGCCGAGCAGGTCCAGCTCGCCTCGCTCGCTCTGCAGGCCGAGCCAGCGCACGACGGTCATCGGGCCGTCCTCCGGCACCGTGACGGTGACGGTCCAGGGCTCGGACGGCGCCCGCCCCCGGTGCCGGCCCTCGAGCCCGTGCCCCCGGGGGGCCAGGGTCACCGGCGCGTCGGCGATGGTGACGCGGGGCTGGCCCGGCGCGTCGTCCATGGGCTCCACCACGAGGCGGGTGTCCAGCTCCAGGGGGGCGCCGTGCCACGGGGACAGCTCGACCTCGAGGCGGGTGCCCGGGTAGACCCACCAGCCCTTCCGCACCCCGACCTCGAGGGGCAGATCCTCCGACAAGGCGAGGGAGTAGTGGCCCTCGGGCTCCGCCAGGAGCGCGGGATCCGAGGGCACCACGAACAGCAGGCCCGAGATGTGGACGAAGGACCCGGGCTCGGGCACCTGCTTGTTGGCGATCTCCCGAGCGAGGGGTACACCGTCCTCGAGCACCACCAGGGGGGAGATCCATCCCAGACCCGCCGCTCGCGTGCCGCGGTTGCTCCAGCCAGCGGCCTGGGGCAGCCCTCCGAACAGCCGATCGGGGTTCTTGCGCCAGCGGGTGAGGGTCGGCTCGTCGAGCGCCGGGATCGGCCCGACACGCCGCACATGATGCTCGACGAAGAAGGGGGCCTGCGCGCGAGGCAGCTCGCCTCCCTCGAGCAGCCCGTGCTCCCGGACAGCGCGGCCCAGCTCCGCCGAGAAGCGGTCGCGGCCCCTGGCGTTCATGTGGACCGTGTCCACGAACAGCTCCCCGCCGTAGCCTTCGTGCATGTCCAGCCAGCCGGCTCCGAGCTCGTCGAGGGCCTCGAACAGCTCGACCCCCAGCGCCGGCTCGAGGTCCTCATCCTTCCAGCCCCGCTCCGGGTAGGGCAGGTAGACGAACAGGATCCGGGCACCGTGCTCGTGCGCCAGGGCCACCAGGTCGGGCACCAGGCTCGCCTCCACGCTGCTGCCGCCGCCGGCTGTCACCGCCGCGCCCCCATCCTGCTCGAGCACCGGGATCACCCTCTCGTACAGAGACATGTCCAGGGAGCGCTCGTCCTCGAAGACCCTCGCGAGGGCCTGGTCGGCGACCCGCGCGCCTCGCTCCCGGATCGATCCGGCACCGTCACCGAACAGCAGACCCACGGCGATCTCCCGGAGCCAGTCCTGGTAGGCCCCCCGGGTGGCCAGCCGGGCCCGCTCGAGGCGATGCCGCAGCGCGCTGGTGCGTTCACGCCCGTAGACCTTCTCGTCGATGACCGGCTCGAACTCGCTGGCGTGGTCCGCCATGGCCTGCTTGGCGGCCTGGGACTCCAGCTCGGTGTGCAGCAGCCAGCGCGGGGTGGAGCCGACGATGACCAGCTCGGGCTCGAGCCCAGCCCCGAACACCCGCTGCTCCAGCAGCACGTACCAGTTGGCGGCGCGGCTCCCGCCGGCGACGACCTTGGAGACGGGCAGCTCGGGATCTCCGTAGGCCGCGGTGAAGGCCTCGACTTCCACGCCCTGAGCCACGGTGGAGTTGCCCACGAGCACGATCCGCGGCCGGGTCTCCCGCAGCTCGCGATCCAGGCTGGCCGCGGCCTCGCTCAGGACCACGGGCCCGTCCCGGTTCACGGCGAGCAACACGATCAGCAACAACACCAGCGGCGAGACGAGGCTCACCACCACCGGCACGCGCCGGTCCACCCGCGACATGGAGCTGTCTCCTTCGCCCGCTCGGGCTCCTCTGTGTCTCCCTCGTTCGCCTCCCCAGTGGATAGCTGTAGCGCTATCGATCCATCGGAGTGGCCCCCGCCTGATCCTCGTCCAAGAGCCCCTGCACGACGGGCACCAGGGCCCTGGCGATCACGCCGTGGCCGCGCACGCTCAGGTGCACCACGTCCCGGAACCAGGCTGGCGGGGGCGCGCCGTGGGCGGCCTCGGCGTCGGCCTCGAGGTCCAGCAGCGTGGCCCCGCTCGACGCCGCCGCGGCCCGCACGGCGTCGGTCATGGCCCGGGTGGCCCGCAGGGGGAGCTGGTCGCCCTCGAGGGCGGCCCGCAGGTCGTCGTAGGCCCCCGGGTCGCCCCGCTCGAGGCGCTGCAGGCCCCGCTCGAAGAGCAGCTCGGGACAGCCCGGGTCCTGCTCGAGGGCCGCGGCGAGGGCCGCCGGGCTCATGGCGGCCCCGCCACGGTCGTCGGGGCCTCGGCCCCGCTCCGGCGCCGGGGACAGCTCCGGGCAGCTGCGGCCCACGGGGCCCGCGCTCACCCAGTTGGCCACGGGGGTCACGAGCACCACGTCGGCGCCAGCCCCATGGGCGTCGCGCACCATGGCCTCGAGGTTGGCCTGCAGGTCGCGGGCGGCGAGCGCCCGGCGGGGATCGTCGGGGGGGCAGGTCAAGGCGAGGCCGTCCCGGCGCCCCTGCTCGTGGGCGGCGACGGCGGGGTCATCACCGCTGGACTCGCTGGGTGCGAGGGCGGCCTTCAGCATGCGGTAGCTGGCGAGCCGGTCCAGCAGCAGGCGCGCCCGCACGGTGAGGGAGGCGCCCACGGTGCCGTAGCGGTCCTCGAGCACCGCGTTGCCGATGTCGTTGTGGCCGATGTAGAGCACCACCACGTCGGGCTGGAAGGCCACCGCTTCGCCCAGCACCAGGCGGTGGTGGTGGCTGTCCAGCCCCGGGCGCCCCAGGTTGAGGACCTCCACGGGGTGGCCCGCCTCCCGCAGCAGGCCCTCGAGGGCCCCAGGGACCTCGTCCCGCGCCTGGATGCCGCTGCCGCCGCGGATGCTCGAGCCCCCCAGCACGAAGACCCTGGACACGCCGGCGGGGGGCTCGGCGGTGAAGGGGCGCACCATGTCGTGGCCCTGGTAGCCGGGGATGACCTCGTCACCCCGGCGCTGGAAAGCGGCGCCATCGACGTTCCAGCGAGCCCGCACCACGGGCTGAGGTCCGTCCGAGACGGGCACCACGGCCCGCAGCAGCAGCTCGACACCCAGCAGCAGCACCACCGCCACCCCGAGCCCCAGCAGGGCGCGGGTCAGGCGTCTCGAGGCGGCCACGGGTTCCCTCGCGGCGCTAGAGCTCGAGCACCGCCTCGAACTCCATGGCGATCTCGATGATCAGCTTGTAGCCGTGGAACTCCATGGTCTCGGCGTACGAGCCTTCGCCGATGATGGTGTCGCCCTCGAAGGTGCCCTCCCACGGGACCTCGTAGGTGTCCATGTGGGGGACCTCCATCAGCGCGATGCCCTCGAGGATCTCGTCGCCCGAGGCCTGCAGCACCGCGGTCTGGGTGCCCATGGAGGCCAGGTGGCCCTGGAAGAGGCACTCGTAGGCGCCCTGGAAGGGCGGGTCCTGGTCCGTGCTGTACCACAGCTCCACGGTGCCGATGCAGGTGTCGGCGTAGTTGAGCAGGTTGGTCTCGGCGACGTAGACCTCGAAGGCGCCGGTGTAGTAGTCGCCGATGGGATCGGTGTCGGCGTCGGAGTCCGCGTCGGTGTCGGCGTCCGCGTCGGCGTCGGAGTCCGCGTCGGTGTCGGCGTCGCCGTCGGCGTCGGTGTCCGCGTCGGTGTCGGCGTGGGGGGGGGGGCCGCCGCCGGGGGGGGCGGTGTCGT
>CAYZVO010000314.1:0-7092 GCA_964481655.1 uncultured Enterobacterales bacterium
TTCCTGGGGCCCATCCTGGCTCGCAAGCGCGCCAAGGGCGCCCCCATGGTCGCGGTGGCCGGCTGCGTAGCCCAGCACGACGGCGCCGAGCTGTTCCGTCGCATGCCCGAGCTCGACCTGGTCTTCGGCCCCGACGGCGTCCCCCGGGTGCGGGAGCTCGTGCGCGCCGCCGGGCAGCGCCGAGTGCTCGATGATCACTTCCTCGAGGTCGCCGAGTACCCCTTCGTCCAGGACCTGGTGCCCCCGAGCGAGCGGGAGGTCAGCTCCCTGGTCACCATCCAGAAGGGCTGCGACAACCACTGCACCTACTGCATCGTTCCCAGCGCCCGCGGCGCCCAGGTCAGCCGGCCCATGGAGCAGATCCTCACGGAAGTGCGGGGCCTGGCGGCCCGCGGGGTGCGGGACTTCACCCTCATCGGCCAGAACGTGAACGCCTACGGCGCTGAAGACGGAGCCCCCTCCCGCTTCGCGGAGCTGCTCGAGGCCGTGCACGCCATCCCCGAGGTCTGGCGCCTGCGCTTCACCACCAGCCACCCCCGGGACATGGAACCCGCCACCATCGCGGCCTGGGGCCGCCTGCCGCGCCTGGCCAGCCACCTGCACCTGCCGGTGCAGGCCGGATCGGACCGGGTGCTGCGGCGCATGGGCCGCCAGTACACCCGCGCGCACTACCTCGCCGTGGTCGAGGGCCTGCGGGCCGCGCGACCGGACATCTCGCTGACCACCGACTTCATCGTCGGCTTCCCGGGCGAGACCCGCGAGGACTTCGAGGACACGCTGTCGCTGCTCGAGGCCGTGCGCTTCGACGCCTCGTTCTCCTTCAAGTACTCCCCCCGCCCCGGCACGGCGGCGACGCGGCTGCACGAGCGCGAGCCGGTGGACGACGCCGAGGCCGGCGCCCGCCTGCGGGAGCTGCAGGCCCTGCAGAGCCGGATCCAGCTCGAGAACAACCAGGCCTGCGTCGGGCGGGTGCTCGAGGTGCTCATCGAGCGCCCCAGCCGCAACGATCCCGATGTCTGGATGGGGCGCAGCTCGTGCTTCCGCGCGGTCAACCTCCCCGCGGAGGCCAGCATGGCCGGGAGCATCGTGCCCGTGCGGATCACCCGCGCCCACGCCCACAGCCTCCAGGGCGAGCGGGCGGACTAGCGGAGGCTGCTAAGGCAGCTGGTAGCTGACGCTGCGGCTGAACAGCTGGGTCGGCTGGGCCGACATGTTCGAGGCCTTGCTCAGGCGCACCTCGAGCTTGCCGGACTTGGCGGTGACCGGGGCCAGCATCTTGATGAAGGCGAAGCTGGGGCCGAACTCGGCCAGGCTGGCCGAGGTGACCTGCTGGCGGGCCTCGGCGACCTTGTTGCCGTCGGCGAAGACCTCGGCGACGATGCAGTAGGCGATGCCGTCGAAGTCGGCCCGGGAGCGCCCCAGCAGGACCGGCAGCTCGACCACCACCGAGTCGCGGTCGTAGGCCACGATGGCGGGCTCGTAGTTGTCGGCCAGCGGGGTCTTGCCCACCACGTCCAGCTGGATGCCCGGGGGCGGCGCCGCCGCAGCCGAGCCACTGCTGGTGGGCTTGGGGGCTTCCTTCTCGGGGATGCCGTCGAGCTCGCCCAGGGGATCGTCATCGGGATCGTCCAGGGGCTCTTCGAAGTCGAAGGTCTCGATGGGATCTTCCGGCTCTTCCTGGCCCTCGAACTCGAAGTCGAAGCCGAACTCGTCCTCGAGATCCGTCTCGTCTTCGTCGTCGAAGTCGAACTCGTCATCGTCCGAGCCGGTGGTCTTCTTCTGGAGCGCGACCGTGCGGCCGTCGAGGGCGGGCGTCAGCGTGGCGTCGCCGGAGCTCGCCGCCACCGCGGAGGTGGAGCCGAGCGCCGCCAGCAGCACGAGTGCCGAGAGTGCGAGGTGAGCCTGCGACATGCGAATCCTCCTGCTGGCTGGAGCGCGCGAGCGAGGTGGTGAAACCTGCGTAAGCAACGACGTATGCGCACTCGCGACTCCGTGGTGGAGTATACGGGTACACCACGGCCTGTCAAATGGAACGCTGACTCGGTCTTGACAGGCTCGAGGGGCACGGGTTCAACCCTCATAGACCTCTCTCCCATCCTCTCACGATCCACCGACCGATGGCCCGCAACCCCTACGCCGAAGCCCACCGCAAGCAGCGTCGCCACCGCTGGCGGGCCCACCCCTGGGAGGCCGCCTGGCCCTGGCTCGCGCCGGTGCTGCTCGGCCTGCTCGCTGCGCCCCTGGCGCGCCCGATCCTGTTCTGGTTCGAGGCCCGGGGGCCCGAGCACTTCGCCCCCGGCCTGGCGGGCCTCTGCCTGCGGCTTGGGCTGGCGCTGTGCGGGGCGGGCATCCTCGTGGTGCACGAGCAGGTGGTGCGGGGGCCAGAGCGCCGGATCCTCGATCCCCACCCGGTGGAGCCCGGGGCGCTCACCACCGCCATCGGCAGGCGCTTGTTGCGGGCGACCTCCGGCCTGGCCGTGGGCGGGCTGTTGCTGCTGCTCCCCCTGGCGCTGCAGGGTCTCTGGCTCGCCCTCGGGCTGGCCTCCGCGGTCCTCATCGGGGGCTGGCTCAGCGGGTTGGCCCTCGGCTTCCTCGCTCAGCTCGGCGCAGTGTGGGTCGCCCGCGAACCCTCCATGAAGGGCCTGCTGGATCTGATCCGGGGGTCGTCCCCGCCCATGCAGGCCGCCCTCATCTGGGCGCCCGGGCTCGCCATCGCCGCCAGCGGCGGCGCCCTGGTGGGCGCCACCAGCGGCCTGCAGGCGGTCCTCGAGGGCCAGGCCCTGGGCGCCCTCGGCCTCGCCGGCCCCCCGCTGCTGGCCGTCGCCGGCTGGGCGCTCGTGCCCGCCCTGGCGCGCAGGACCTGGTACGAGGCCACCACGGTGGTCGCCGAGGTCGACGCCGCCTGGGCCCAGGTCGAGGATCCCGAGGCCGCCCGCAGGGTGTACCTCGAGTGGGGCGTGCGCTGGGCCCCCAGCGCCCTGCGCCCCCACCTGCTCCGGGCCCTGCGCCAGGGCTGGAGGGCCCGCCGCAGCTGGGTCACCGGCGCCTGGGGGCTGGGGTTCCTGGCCGCCGTCGCCGGCTGGACCGCCTCGGCCGACGCCGCCCCCCGGGCCCTGCTGGTGGCCGGCAGCGCGGTCGCCGTGCTCGCAGCCTTGGCCATCCGCATGGAGACCGGCGATCCACCCTGGCTCGGGCGGGCCCTGGGCCTGCGCCGGGATCACCTGGTCGCGGCGCGCATCATCGCGGTGCTCGCCTACCTCCAGGGCGCGATCCTGCCGGCGTTCGCCGCGGTGTGGCTGCGGCGGGGCACCGAAGCCTTCGCGCTGCTCGGCTTGCTCGAGGGCCTGGCCGTCGTCTGCGCGGTCGCTTCGAGCGCCCTGAGCCTCGCGGGTCGTCGAGCCTGGTTCGCCTATCCCCCGCTGGCCCTGGCCAGCTGGATCCTCATCGAGCGGAGCCTGTCGTGACCGCACCTGCCAACGCCACCATCGAGGTCCGGGAGCTCACCCGCCGCTTCGGCGCCGTCGAGGCCCTGAAGGGGGTCAGCTTCGACGTCCAGCCCGGCGAATTCGTCGGCCTCATCGGCCACAACGGCGCGGGCAAGACCACCGCCCTGCGGATCCTCACCGGGCAGCTGCCGCCGACCAGCGGCAGCGTGACGGTCGCCGGCATCGACGTCCAGGCCCAGCCCCGGCTGGCCCGGGCTGCCATGGGCTACACCCCGGAGCAGCCCGAGCTGTACGAATACCTCACCGCGCGGGAGATGCTGGAGTTCGTGGCCGAGGTGCGCGGCGGCGGCGATCTCGACGCCGCCCTGGACCTGGCGGGGCTGGGAGCCGACGCCGATCGCCTCATCCGCGAGTACTCCCAGGGCATGCGCCGTCGGACCGCGCTGGCGGCCGCGGTGCTCTCCCGGCCCCCGGTCCTGGTCTTCGACGAGGCCCTCAACGGGCTGGACCCACCCTCCGCCGCGAGGGTGAAGGGACACCTGAGGGATCTCTGCGATCAGGGCCACGCCGTGCTGCTCTCCACCCACGTGCTGGAGACCGTCGAGCGCATCGCCCACCGGGTGGTGATGCTGGCCCACGGCCGCGTGGTGGCCGACGAGCGGGTGGCCGACATCGGGCAGGAGGGGCTCGAGCGCCTGTTCCTCGAGCGCATCGCCAGCACCCACCAGGAGGGCTGAGGGCGCGAGCCCGGATCAGAGGGCCGCGAACTCCCGGATCTTGCGCTGCAGGATGCGGTTGGCCGCGCCGTACCCCGAGGGGTAGTACTCGGGCCGCTCGGGGGCCTGGTTCCGCGGGTGATCGTTGAGCTGGAACCAGGGCAGGCTGCCCCCCGACGCGGCGCGGAGCATGCGCTCGGCGTGCCGCAGCTCACCGGGCTGGGCGTGGTCCCTGCGCGCCTGGAAGCGGAAGTAGCCGCAGCACAGCCCGCCCACGTGGCGCACCGCCTCCCGCGGCTGCCAGTAGGCCTCGTCGTCGAGCCCGTGGCCCATGGCCGGCTCCATGATGCGGCCCCCCGCGGTGATGATCTCCCGATCGCAGGGCCCCTCCCAGTCGATGAGCCAGCCGGGCTGCTCGCTGGCGCGCTGACCGGCGAGGGCGCCCACCGCCATCGCGACGCCGAGGCTGATGGAGACCACCCCGGAGCGGCTCGGCACCACGTCGGGACGCGAGAGCAGGTAGCGCAGGGCGGTGCGCACGTCGTCCTGGTGCTCGGGGCCGCCGAAGTCTTCGGGGCCCCAGGAGCGCCCGCGGCCCGCGGGGTCGAAGTGCATGCAGAGGGCCCCCAGGCGGGCGACCTCGTCCGCGGCGATCGGGGGCCCGTGGCCCTCGAAGACCGAGCCCGGGTCGTCGATCCCCGGACAGAGCAGCACGCCGGGGCGACCATGGGGCGCGGCGTCGCCGCCCACGGGGATGTGCAGGCAGGCGTGGAGCTGGTAGCCGGCGGCGCTCACCAGCACGATCTGCTCGCGGCGTACCCGCAGGGCCCCCGGGCGACGCGCGGCGACGATGCGGGGCACGCGGCTGACGCGGCGCTCGAGCCGCAGGGCGAGGCCCGTGACGAGGGGGGGCACGGCTACTCCTTGGTGCGGGGGGCCTCGTAGCGGGCGCCCGGCTCGACCAGCGCGGCGTACTCGCTGGTCCACAGATCCTCGAAGTAGGCGTCCAGCTGCGCCGCGAAGGGGGCGCCGTCCACCACAAGCCCCACGTTGCGGCTGCTGTGGAAGTAGTCCCTGCCCCAGTTGCTCGTGCCCAGCCAGGCCCGCTGGCCGTCGACCACCAGGTACTTGGCGTGCACCACCCGGGCGTAGGGGATGAAGCCCGAGCTGTGCTCGGGGAGCGTGACCAGCTTCACGTCGATGCGCGGCATGCACTGCAGGCTCTGCAGGCCTTCGATGGTCCAGCGCTTCTTGGACCAGTCCGCCACCATCAGCTCCACGGGCACCTTGCGGGCGGCCGCGCGGCGCAGGGCGGCGTCCAGCTCGTCGAAGTAGCGGCCCTGGTAGTCGGAGGTCTTGTAGTTCAACAGCTGGATGCGCACGCGCTCCTGCGCCCCGTCGATGAGCTCGACGAGCGCGGGCAGATCCCACAGCTGCTCGTCGGGCAGGAACCCGGTGGGGCTCGCCGCCAGAGACGCGCTGACGGTGCCGTCCCCGACGGTCAGCTCGCTGGGAAAGGCGTAGGGCTGCTCGGGGGGCTGGATGGCCTCCTCGGCGGGGGTCCCCCCGGCGATGGCCCAGTCGGCCTCGAAGATGTCCAGCAGTGACCGGACCAGCTCGGGGTCGTCGCAGCGAACCCCGAGCTCCTGCACGTGCTCGAGGGAGCGCCAGTCGAAGTTCTGGCTGCCCAGGTACAGCTCCCGGCCGTCCACCACGAAGTACTTGGCGTGCAGCACGCCGCCCATCGCCTCGCCCACATCGTAGATGAGCACCTCGATGTTGCGCCGGCCAGCCAGCTCGTCCAGGGCCTCGGGGTAGGTCTTGTGGAACTTGGCGTCCGCCAGGATGCGGACCTTCACGCCACGCTTCGCCGCCTTGCGGATCGCGGCGAGGACCGGCTCGAGGCGGTGACCCGGCTCGCTGACCACGTAGAACTGCCCGATGTCCAGGCTGCGCTCCGCGCCGTCGATGAGCTCCAGCCACACCTGGTGCGCCTCGGGGATGTCCGGGTGGTCCAGGCTGGTCTCCACCGGAGCGGTCTCGACCAGCGAGAGGCTGCCTCCGGCGAGGGCCGGCGGGGCGGCCACGGCCAGGGCGAACAGGAGGGCGAGCGGCGAACGAGCGCGCATGGTGGCTCCGCGTTTCCAGGGCTCCCCTCGCCTAACCCGAACGCTGTTGGATCGAGTCCGAGGGAGCCCCACGCCCGCCCGCTTCATGTGCGCGCCTCCGCACACGAAAACGTGGCGCTAAGATGGTGCCATACGGCATCACAGCCCATTTTTCGTGTACGTGTGCGCACGATTTGGGATAAATTCTCTATGTCGTCCACATTCGCCTGCCCGACCTGCATTTCGGAGTCGTCGTCATGTCCCCTCGCATCCCCCTCGCACTGCTGCTGGCCACGCTGCTGGCCACCGGTTGTCCAGACAACACCAAGCCACTCGACGACACCATGGGCAACGAAGCCGTGGACGCCGACGGCGACGGCTTCAACAGCGACGAGGACTGCGACGACGGCGACCCGACGGTCTACCCGGGCGCCGACGAGCAGTGCGACGAGATCGACAACGACTGTGACGGCGAGGTCGACGAGGGCACCGACCAGACCTACTACGGCGACGTGGACGGCGACGGCTATGGCGACCCCGAGCAGACCATCGACGCCTGCGCCCCGCCCACCGGCTACGTCGAGAACGCCGAGGACTGCGATGACGACGACGCGATGCAGTACCCCGGCGCGGACGAGCTCTGCAACGGCGAAGACGACGACTGCGACGGCGAGATCGACGAAGACGGGGCTGTGGACGCCACCACCTGGTACATCGACGACGACGGCGACGGGTACGGCGCGGACGCGGTGACCGTGATCGATTGCGAGCCCCCCACCGGCTACGTGGACAACGCCGACGACTGCGAAGACGGCGACGCCG
>CAYZVO010000315.1:0-7061 GCA_964481655.1 uncultured Enterobacterales bacterium
TGCTCCTTTATGACGTTCTCGAATTCGGCAATGCCCTCCTCGACCGCCTCGAGGCCTACCCCATGGCCGCCCTGGTCCGCGCCGTTCAGCAGCTGCGCGCCGCTGGCGGGCCCGTCTACGACTTCGGCATGGGCGACCCCCACGAGCCCACCCCGGCGTTCATCCGTCAGGCCCTCGAGGGCGCGGTGCCCGTGGTCAGCCAGTACCCCACGGTGCGCGGCACGACCGCGCTGCGCGCGTCCATCGCCGCCTACATGCGCCGGCGCTTCGGCGTGGCCATCGACCCCGAGACCCAGGTGCTGCCCTCGAGCGGCTCCAAGGAAGCGGTGTTTCACCTGCCCCTGGCGCTGATCGACCCGACGGCCGACGACCGCACGGTGATCTTCCCGGACCCCGGCTACCCGGCCTACGCCCGGGGCACCCTGTTCGCCGGCGGCACCCCCCACGCCGTGCCCCTGGACGCCGACTGGCGCTTCCGGCCCTGGGAGCTGCCCGGCGAGCTGCTCGACAGCGCCCGCATCCTGTACATCAACTCGCCCCACAACCCCTCCGGGGTCGTCCACGATCGGGACGAGCTGCGGCGCATCCACGCCCTCTGCCAGCGCCACGACATCCTGCTGGTGGCCGACGAGTGCTACGCCGACATGTACGACACCGAGCCCCCCCCGAGCCTGCTCGAGGTGGCGGACACCGACGTGGTGGTGATCCACTCCCTGTCCAAACGCTCCGGGATGACCGGCTACCGGGCCGGCTTCATGGCAGGGGACCCCACGTGGATCCGCACCATCACCAAGCTGCGCACCAACCCCGGGCTGGCCCCCCAGGACTTCGTCAACGCCGCCGCCACCGCAGCCTGGGGCGACGACGCCCACGCCGCCGAGCGCCGGGCGACCTTCGCCGCCAAGCGGACCCTGATGCGCGCCTTCCTCGAAGGCATCGGCCTCGAGGTGGCCCCCAGCCAGACCACCTTCTACCTGTGGTTCCGGGCGCCCGAAGGCCACGACGACGAATCCTACGCCGCCGCACTGCGCGGCATCGGCATCGTGGTGGTCCCCGGCCGGATGCTGGGCAGCACCGAGGCCAGCCGCGGCTGGCTGCGCCTGGCCCTGGTGCCGGAGCTCGAGGGCTGCCGCGCGGCCTGCGAAGCCTGGGCCCAGCTGGCGTGAGCCCCCACGGCCCCGAGCGTGGCCGTCCGACCAGCGCTGTGCTGCGCCTGCTGCGCGCCGCGGTCCTGGCGCTGGCCATCGCGGGCCTGGCGACCTGGGCGGCGCTGGCGCTGCTGGCACCGGAAGGGCCTGGTCAGGCGCGAGTGATCGAGAGCTGGCCCGCCGACGGCGCCCGGGGCGTACCCGCCGGCCTGCAGCACATCGAGCTGGCGTTCGACCGCCCCATGTCCCCGCGGGAGTGGGAGTGGGAGGACGACAGCGAGGACGCACCGGAGTCCCGGGGAGCGCGCGAGTGGAGCGACCCGACACGCTGCCGGGTGCCGGTGTGGCTCGAGCCCGGCCGGCGCTACCGCTTCGCCATGGGCCACAACCTGGCGCCCCTGTACAGCGCGGACCGAGACCGCGCCGAGCCGCTGGCGCTGCACTTCGAGACGGCCCAGGGTCAGCCGGCGGGCCCGACCGCGGACGAACTCACTGTGCGGGCCCTCGCGCAGCTGCGGGAGGCCCTGCCCGCCCGCTACTCCTACGCCGATCTGCGCGGGGTGGACTGGGAGGACTGGCACACACAGGCTCGGGACGAGCTCGCGAACCAGCACGACCCCCGCGCCTTCGCCGAGGCCCTGCTCACCCTGCTGGCTCCCCTCGAGGACGTGCACATCACGGTGCAGCACGGCGCCGACTTCGACCGCCGAGCCCACCGGGTGAAGCCACCGCGGACCGAAGATCTCGAGCGTCTGCACACGCTGGTGCCAGGCCTCGAGCAGCGGGGGGGGCAGATCTGGGCGGGGCGTTGGGAGGACGGGATCGGCTACCTGTCCATCCGCTCCTTCGGCGGTGACCAGCAGGCGCTGGCCAGCGCTGCCCTCGCGGTGCTCGACTCCTGGCGCGGGGGCCCGGGCGGGATCATCGACCTTCGCGCCAACGGCGGAGGGAGCGACGACGCGGCCCAGCGGATCGCCGCCCTGTTCCACGACACCGCCGCCATCTACGAGCTGTCACAGCGGGTGGACCCGAGCGTCCCCGGGGGCCTCACCCCCATCCGCGAGCACCGGATCCGACCCGCGCCCGAGGACCAGCGGCTGGACGTCCCGGTGGCCGTGCTCATGGGTCCGCGCTGCGGCAGCGCCACCGAGCGCTTCCTGCTGGCGATGGACCAGGCGCCCAAGGCCCGCAGCTTCGGCGAACCCAGCTTCGGCAGCAGCGCCGGGCCCCGCCCGACCCACCTGGCCAACGGCGTCACCCTGCAGCTGCCCGCCTACCGCCCCATGCGACCCGACGGCGTGCTGGTGGAGGGCCATGGGCTCGAGCCCGACGAGCCGTTGAGCTGGGACCCCGACGAGCAGCCCAATGGTGACCCCGTCCTCGCCGCGGCGCTGGCCTGGCTACGGGCCGCGGAGCCCCCCGTGGCTCCCGATGCGACCCCCCGATAGGCGGGGGGCCATGCGTCACTCCTTCGACTCGCTGCTCCCCCTGCTGGCTGAGATCGCGCGAGCCTGTGACCGGGCCTCCGAGCTCGACGAGGTCCTGGGCCCGGTGCTGCGCTGGCTGCACGACCAGGCGGGGCTCGAGCGGGCCACCCTGGCCCTGCTGGACGAGGTGCAGGACCGCGTGCGCATCGTCGCCGCCCACGGCCTGACCCCGACCGAGGTCCGGCGAGCCCGCCTGCGCGCGGGCCAAGGGCTGATGGGCCGCGTCATCGCCGTGGGCCGCCCCATGGGCGCCCTGCGCATCTCCAAGACGCCCGAGTACGTGGACTGGAGCGGGATCCTCTCCCGGGGCCTCGACCCCGCCTTCGCCGCGGCCCCCATCTTCGGCGAGGCCGGCCCGGTCGGCGCCCTGGGGGCCTACCGCATCGACGGCAGCGCCGAGGACCTGGCCCGGGACCTCGAGGTGCTCACCGTGGTGGCCTCCCTGCTCGCACCCCTGACCCGAGGCATGGGGGCCGCCCTGCAGCGCCCCGATCTCGAGGGTGGGCGGCAGCTGCGCCCCGACGACATGATCGGCCGCTCCAAGGCCATGCGGGTGGTCTACGAGCAGCTCGGCCAGGTCGCCGGCAGCACCACCACGGTGCTGCTCCAGGGCGAGAGCGGCACCGGCAAGGAGCTGGCGGCCAAGGCCCTGCACGCCCACAGCCCCCGAGCCCGGGGCCCGTTCATCAAGGTCAACTGCGCCGCCCTGCCCGAGGGGGTGATCGAGAGCGAGCTGTTCGGCCACGAGCGCGGCAGCTTCACCGGCGCCACCGCCCGCCGCGCTGGCCGCTTCGAGCGCGCCCGGGGCGGCACCCTGTTCCTGGACGAGATCGGCGAGCTGTCGCCCAGCATGCAGGTCAAGCTGCTGCGGGTGCTGCAGGACGGAGAGTTCGAGCGCGTCGGCGGCCACGAGGTGCTGCACTCCGACGCCCGCATCATCACCGCCACCAGCCGCGACCTCGAGGCCATGCAGGTCGACGGGCGCTTCCGCTCCGACCTGTTCTACCGGCTCAACGTGTTCCCCATCTGGCTGCCCGCTCTCCGCGAGCGCCGGGCCGACATCCTGCTGCTCGCCGATCACTTCATCGAGTCCTGCAACCGCGCCCACGCCCGCTCCGTGCGCCGGGTCTCGACCCCCGCCATCGACATGTTGATGGCCTACCACTGGCCCGGCAACGTGCGGGAGCTCGAGAACTGCATCGAGCGGGCCGTGCTCATCGCCAGGGACGACGTGATCCACGGTCACCACCTGCCCCCCACCCTGCAGACCGCCGAGGCCTCCGGCACCGAGCAGGGCCTGGGCCTGGACGACGCCGTGGCGGCCCTGCAGCGGGAGCTGATCCAGGACGCCCTCAAGTCCACCCGCGGCAACCGGGCCGCCGCGGCCCGCAAGCTGGGCATCACCGAGCGGGTGATGGGGCTGCGCATCGCGCGGCTGGGGATCGACCCGAAGCGCTTCGCGAGCTGAGGGGTTTCCTACCAAAATGTAGGAACCCGACCGCTGCTGGCCGCAAGGGTCGCCATGATCGCGTCTGTGACGGCTGCGTGCACGGGTCCTACGGAAATGTAGGACGATGGCGCCATTCCTACCGGAATGTGGGACAGATCCCGCCCCGGGAGCGGAAGCTCCACGATATCCGGCGTTCGCCCGTGCCAGGACCGGGTGGCACGGCCCTTGCTTCGCCAGCCATCCACCCTCCACTCCACCGTCCCCATTGGAGACCCCATGGCCCTCATCGCCGAGTACATCTGGATCGACGGCACCGTGCCCACCGCCCACGTCCGGTCCAAGACCAAGATCGTCCCGAACCACACCGGCCCCGTCACGCTGGCCGAGCTGCCCCGCTGGTCCTTCGACGGCTCGAGCACCAACCAGGCCGAAGGCGCCGACTCCGACTGCATCCTCGAGCCGGTCTGCATGGTGCCCGATCCAGTGCGCGGCGACGGCGCCTACCTGGTGCTGTGCGAGGTCCACAACGCCGACGGCACCCCGCACCCGACCAACAAGCGCGCGGAG
Organism: uncultured Enterobacterales bacterium; assembly: GCA_964481655.1. GTDB lineage: Bacteria > Myxococcota_A > UBA796 > UBA796 > JAFGLY01 > CALDOK01. Next base: position 4,653 of record CAYZVO010000315.1, read on the forward strand.
CTGCGCGCCGTGCTCGACAAGGCCGGCCACGGTCACGAGCCCTGGATCGCCTTCGAGCAGGAGTACACCCTCTTCGAGGGGGCCCGCCCCCTGGGCTTCCCCGCAGAGCGCCGCTTCCCGGCCGCCCAGGGACCGTACTACTGCGGCGTGGGTGCCGACGAGGTCTACGGCCGCCCCCTGGCCGAAGAGCACATGTTCACCTGCCTCGAGGCCGGCCTGGTGCTCACCGGCATCAACGCCGAGGTCATGCCCGGGCAGTGGGAGTTCCAGTGCGGCGGCCCGGGCACCGATCCCCTGACCGCCTCGGACCATCTGTGGCTGGCCCGCTGGCTGCTGTACCGCATGGGCGAAGGCCACGGCATCTCCGCCACCCTGGACCCCAAGCCGGTGCCCGGTGACTGGAACGGCGCGGGCATGCACGCAAACTTCTCCACCACCGCCATGCGCTCCGAGGGCGGCGCGGGCGTCATCGAGGACGCCTGCCAGGCCCTGGGCCGCCACCACGCCGAGCACCTGGCGGTCTACGGCTCCGGCAACGAAGCCCGCCTCACCGGCGCCCACGAGACCTGCTCCTACCGGGAGTTCCGCTACGGCGTCGCCGACCGCACCTCGAGCATCCGGGTGCCCCGCCTCGTGGCCGAGACCGGCCGCGGCTACCTCGAGGACAGGCGGCCCTCGGCGAACGCCTGCCCCTACGAGGTGTCCTCGGCGATGCTGCTGACGACCCTGGGGCTGCGGGGCTGATCCCTACAGGCTCGCCAGCCCGAAGCCCAGCCCGGTGCCCAGCATCAGCAGGAAGCCGGCGATCATCACCCCCAGCACCCGGGAGTAGCCGGGCATGGTGAGCTGCCCGGCGGCGTCCATGCGCCGGATGGTGGGAAACAGGCGCCAGAAGAACGACAGGATCGACAGCATCAGCGCGGCCACGGCCACCACCCGCATGGTGTCGTCGCCGACCACCAGGATCGCCCCCAACAGCAGGATGAAGATCAGCTTGGTGCCCGCTACCCACCAGGTCAGGTAGCGCACCAGCGCGTGGATCTCGGGGTGGGCCTTGCTGGCCTCCCAGGCGCTGAACACACCGACCGCGTTGAACTTGTCGGTGCCAGGCTGGAAATACAGGGCCGCCACGTTGGCGCACTCGAGCAGCAGGAAGACACAGCAGACGACGATCAAGACGGTCATGGCGAGCAGCTCCAGCAGGGCGTCCACCACCCATACCCCCCTCTCCCCCGGTCTGGGGAGAGGGGGCCAGGCGTCGCCTACTTGCTCGCCACCCGCCGCTGCACGCCCGGCACCGACGGGAAGGCCGCGGTGGTCTCCAGCGCCCGCTGCACCACGTCCTCTTCCAGGGCGTGGTCCTGCAGCCGGCCGGCCATGTACGCCTCGTAGGCGCCCAGATCGAGCAGCCCGTGGCCGGACAGGCCGAAGACGATCACCCGCTCCTCGCCCGCCTCCCGGGCCTGCTCCGCCTCACGGATGGCGGCGGCCACGGCGTGGTTGGACTCCGGCGCCGGGATGATGCCCTCGCTGCGGGCGAAGGTCAGCCCGGCCTCGAAGGTCTCGAGCTGGCCGATGGCCACCGGGTCCACCAAACCGTCCACGATGAGCTGGCTGATGAGCGGCGCCACCCCGTGGTAGCGCAGCCCGCCGGCGTGGATGGGCGGCGGCACGAACTGGTGCCCCAGGGTGTGCATGGGGATCAGCGGCGTCAGCTGCCCCAGGTCCCCGAAGTCGTAGGCCATGGGCCCGCGGGTCATGGTGGGGCAGCTCCGGGGCTCCACCGCCACGATGCGGGTGGAGGCGCCGTGGATGCGGTCTCGCACGAAGGGGAAGGACAGCCCCGCGAAGTTGCTGCCACCGCCCACGCAGCCCACCACCACGTCCGGGGCACGCTCGCCGAAGACCTCCAGCTGCTCCTGGGTCTCCAGCCCGATGATGGTCTGGTGCAGCAGCACGTGGTTGAGCACCGAGCCCAGGGAGTACTTGGTGGCCTCGTCCTCCAGGGCCCGCTCGATGGCCTCGCTGATGGCGATGCCCAGGCTGCCCGGGGTGTCGGGGTGCTCGGACAGCACCCGGCGGCCCACCGCGGTGCGCTCGCTGGGGCTGGGCACGCAGCTGGCCCCGTAGGTCTGCATCACCAGGCGCCGGTAGGGCTTCTGCTCGAAGCTCACCCGCACCATGTAGACCTCGCAGTCGAGGCCGAACTGCTGGCAGGCGTAGGACAGGGCCGTGCCCCACTGGCCCGCACCCGTCTCCGTGGTGATGCGCGAGACACCTTCCTGGGCGCAGTAGTAGGCCTGGGCCAGCGCGGTGTTGGGCTTGTGGCTGCCCGCCGGGCTGACGCCCTCGTACTTGGAGCAGGCGACAGAACGCCATGGGGTAGCATGAAAGCGGACAACCAGCGTT
>CAYZVO010000316.1:0-6914 GCA_964481655.1 uncultured Enterobacterales bacterium
CGAGACCTACACCTACACCGTCGAGCTGAACGCCCAGGGTGAGGTGGTCGGCGGCCAGTGGGTGCTGATGCTCGAGGGCGGCAGCATCACCCTGCCCGAAGCCGTGGAGTTCCTCTCGACGAAGGACGAGAACGGCGACGGCGTGCCGGACCTCTCCGACGACGAGGTGGACGTGATCATCTGGGAGCACTTCTCGTTCCCCGACTACGCCTGGGTCCAGGACGAGGTGCCCTTCAGCGACGACTTCCAGGAGGCCTGGGGCCCCTACGAGCTGCTCAACAGCAGCCGGGCCAACCGCGAGACGATGTTCCACTACCTGGCGGAGCTGGGGACCCTGTACGAGGCGAGCACCGGCGACGGCAGTTGAATCAATTCGTTCAAAACCACAAAAAACCAAACAACCGTCAGGGTCTCACTCTTCCCTGACAGAAAAGCCCGTCAAGATCGGGATCCTCGGACACAACTGGGAGGAACGTCCACCCCGAGCCTCCCATCGCCACCCGTCCCCTCACCGCCGTCGCCTTCTGCCTGCTCGCCGGCTGCGCCCAGCACTGCGACGGCGAGAGCCACGAGCACGGCGCCGACACGGCCCCGCCCGAGCTCGAGGCAGCCGAGCCCGGGGCCGCGCAGCAGCTGGCGATCCTGGTGCTGGACGGCGCCCGGATCGAGGAGACCTTCGCGGAGGAGGCCGACTACGGCCAGGGCTGGTCAGATGCCCACGGCGGCCCCACCACGGAGATGATGCCGCGCACCCTGCTGCGGGTCTTGCCCACCGGGACCGTGGCGCGCGACGGCTACGCGACCGGCGTGACCATCACCACCCCCGCCCACGGGGACCTGCTCACCGGCCGGAGGGAGCGCTTCCTGCCGCTGGGTCACGCCGAGGGCGTCGGCCACTACCACCTGCACTACCCGACCCTGCACGAGCGCATCCGGCAGGTGCACAGCACCGCCGCCGACAGCGCATGGATCATCGGCAACACCGCCCACCTCACCTCGCTGACCTACAGCCACTACCCCGACCTCGGCAGTGAGCTGGCCGCCAGCGAGGAGATCCTGCGTGCGTCCGACACCGACGCCGCCCCCTTCTCGGACGACGACGGCCAGTCCGTGCACGCAGCCCGGGCGCGCCTGGCCGCCGGGGCTCGGATGGTCCTGGCCAACCTCCACAGGATCGACCGCGCCGGGCACACGGACCCGACAGGCTACGCCGACGCCGTGGCGCAGGCCGACGCGCCGGTGGCCGAGTTCCACCGCTGGCTCAGCCGCCACGATGAGCTCGGCGACGACACCCTGCTGCTGATCCTGGCCGACCACGGCCGCGACCGCTTCGTCGAGGTCGACACCCCGTGGGCCAACCACGGCTGCCACTGCAGCGGCTGCCGCGAGATCCCCATGTTCCTGTGGGGGCCCGGGGTGCGGCGGGACGCCGAGCTCCACGGCCCCGTGATCATCGAGGACCTCACCAGCACCGCGGCCTGGCTGATGGGGGTGTCGATGCCCTACTCCACAGGCCTGGTGCTCACCGACGCCCTCGAGGGCGACCCCGCCGTCGCCCAACGCTCCGGGGAGCAACGCGCGAGCGCCGACGGGACGCTGCTGGCCACCCAGCGCTGGCACGACGACCGCTACCACCGCAGCAGCGTCGAGGTCGATGGTGAGCCCATCAGCAGCGACGACGCCTTGCACGCGGAGGAACCCCGCGTGGCGCGGACCGCGGGGCGGGACTTCGCCTGCTGGCGGGAGCTCGAGCTCGACGAAGCCAGCGAACACTGGCCCTGGCAGCTGTCCTGCGCGACCCGCGATCTCGGTGGCGAGTGGTCCGACCTGGGCTTCCCCGGGACCATCATGTGGCCCTATGTGTCACCAGCCATGCACGCGCCGGATCGGGACACGCTGCTGATGGTCTACGACAACGTGGGCGTCACCGAGCGCGAGCAGTCGGTCACCGCCGAGAAGATCGGCCTGTACCTGTCGCGCTGGACCCATGACGAGGGCTGGGAGCACGCGGGCGCGGCCGCGATGGCGCCCTTCTTCCCCACCGAGCCGACCCTCGCCGAGGCCGCCGACGGGACCACCTGGGTGGCCTTCACCGCCAGCCACGACGAGCCCACCAGCCGCTACACCCGCCGCATCCACCTCTTCGCGCTGGACTGGCCCGTCCAGGGCGTGCCCAGCTGGGAGCCGGTCCACCAGATGGACGACCAGGACGCCACCGGGAGCGATCACGAACGCCAGGGCAACCCGGCGCTGGTGGCCCAGGAGGGCGAGCTGCGCATCGCCTGGCACGGCTACGACGACGAGGGCGTCCACCTGCTCGCCACCACCAACGACGATCCCCGGGACCCCGCCTCCTGGGGCAAGCCGCGCGCTGTGGACCGCTCGGGTCGCGTCTTCGGTCACATCAGCCCCCTGTGGGACAGCGGCGGCACCCTGTACTGGGCCCGCGCGGGCGAGGGCAGTGGCGCGCAGGTCTGTCGCAGCGAGCACCAGAGCTGGGTCGAGGACTGCCTCGAGCTGGATGGGCCCTGGATCGACAGCCTGGCCGTGGTGAGCGGCTCGCTGGTCGCGAGCGTGTCCACCGGTGACGGGCTCTGGGAGATCGTCGAGCTGTCCTGGCCCGACTAGCGCCCCGCGCTACGTTGGGCCCATGGCCCAGCCCGACGCCAGCCCCGCGCCCTCCCGCCGCCGCCCGCGGTGGCCCGACGCGCTCACGGCGGCGCTGATCACCGCGGTGCTGGCCGCCCAGCTGTACTTCGCCGCCGCCGACGTGCGCCTGCCCCGGGACCCGGGCCTGTACTACAAGCTCCTGCCCGAGCTCTACCAGGCCCTGGGAGCCCCCATCGACAACCTGGGCATCCTGGCCGGCTCCCTCACCGAGAGCAGCGGCTGGTACAACCTGCTGCTCGCCGCCGGGATGAAGCTCACGGGCCGCGGGCCCATCCCCTTCGAGCTGGCCTGCGCCGGCTGGGTCACGGCCCTGCTGGTGGGGGTGGCCCTGGTGGCCCGCCGGGCAGCCACGCCCCTGGCCGGCTTCTGCGCGGTGGCCCTGGCCGCGGCCATGCCCATGGTGATCATCATGGGCCGCACCCCCTGGATCCACATCCCCGAGGCGGCCCTGGCGATCCTGGTGGTGGCCGCCTGGCAGCGGGATCGTGCCCTGGCCTCCTGGCGCACCGTGGCCGCGGTGGGCGTCGGCGGCATGCTGGTCATCACCCTGCGGCACTCGGGCCTGATCTGGATCGGGGCCCTGGCGCCCATGCTGCTGTGGACGAGCACCGAGCGCAGACCCTGGGGCCGGATCGCCGCCGTGCTGGTCTGCTGGGCCCTGGCCTCGCTGGTCCCCGCCATGCAGCTGCTCGAGTACCTCGAGGCCAAGATGGGAGCCCGGGACCGCTACGCCTCGCAGCTGCCCCAGTTCCTCGAGCAGCTGGTGTCCAACCTGGCCTGGCCCACGGTGCTGGTCTGCGTGCTGGGCCTGGTGCTGCTGAACCTGCGCCGACCGGGGCTGCCCCGGCATCCCCTGCGCCCGCTGCTGTACCTCTGGCTGCTGGCCGGCGGCGTGATGTGGATCGTCTTCCGCGCCGGGCTGGACAACTTCACCCCGATGATGGCCGCCCTCGCCATCCTCGCCGGCCTCGGGCTGGCCCGCATGGGCGCCTGGGGGCTCATCCCGGCCGCCTTCGCCTTCGTGGTCTCCACCCTGCCCCAGTGGCTCGACAAGGACACGGTGGTGGTCTTCCACAGCATCCCCGGCTTCCCGGACTTCACCGCCGGCGTGCACCCCAACAACCACTACCGACCCTGGACCGGCTTCGCCCACCCCCAGGTCCGCCAGCTGCTCGAGGCCAGCTGCCCCGAAGCCGCCGAGGCCAGCTGCGTGATCGCCGTGGACCAGGGGCTGTTCTCGCCGTTCACCGAAGATCCCGGCGTGCTCGAGCTGTTCCTGATGGGCCGCGAGGACATCAACCTGCTGTCCCTGCGGGACATCGGCGGGCTGCCCCAGCTGGCCCGGGTCCACGGCATGTCCAGCTACTACTGCCCCGAGCGCGACACCTACTGGCGTGAGCGCTACCCCCACTCCCAGGCCCTGCTCAAGGAGCTGATGGACGGCTTCGAGCTCGAGGCGGTGTGGTCCACCGAGCTGTTCCTGGGCTGCACCTACCTGTGGATGGCCCCCGGGGGTGAGATCGAGGACGCCAGCAAGCTCCCCGAGCAGCTCGAACCCGAGACCCCCGGCCCCGAAGGCGGTGGCCAGACCAGCCGCGGTGTGGAACGGGACCTGCAGCCCCGTCGCTGAGCACTACTTGGGACCCGCCGGGCCGCCTGGAGGCGGAGCGTCGGGACCGCCGGGGGCACCCATGGCGCCAGGGGCCGCCATCGCGCCGCCGCCGCCGGCGACGTGCTTGGCCATCTCGCGCACGTGACCGCCGAGGACGGTCTGGATGTCGAGGTCGCCGTTGGCGGGCAGCAGGCCGCTGCGCTCCATCTGCTCGTAGACCTGCCGCGCCGTGGGCACGGCCTCGGGGGCCATGCCGGCGGACTCGGCCACCTCGCGCACGTAGTCGTCGAGCTCCTGAGTGAAGACCGAGTCGTCCACGGTGTAGGCGCTCACCGCCTCGCGCTGCCCAAGGTCGGGGCCGTGCAGGCCGCCCGTCGCGGGGGCTCCCTGGCCAGCCAGGGGCACATTGGGCAGGGAACCGGGTCCGCCCGCGAGCCCCTCGCCGGCCCCTGCGGAGCTGGTGGCCACGGTGCGGTTGACGAGCATGCTGCGCACGCGGAGGCCCAGGGCCAGGTCCGAGAGGATCACCACCAACGCCAGGAAGAGCACGGGGCCCCATCCGGGGGGGAGCTGGATGCGATCGTCCTGATCCACTTCGTCGTGCATGACCTGTCTCCGGCGTTGCGGCCGCCATGCTAACCCGCGACCCGGGGCCCGTCTTGCACCGCCAAGCTGCCGCGATCCCACGGGACCGATAGAAGAATGACGCCCACCGCCCATTGGACGACCGTGCCCGACCCCTCCCCCGCCAGGACCCGCCGAGTGGCAGCCCAGCCGGAGCTGCTCGAGATCCTGCTCGCGGGCGGTATGGTCTCCATCGCCCTGTGGGGGGCGCTCTACGCACTGCTGGGCCACTGGTCGGCCACGGCGGTCGAGGCGGTCTTCTTCGCGATCGCGGCCAGCTCCTACCTGTGGATCCGGCGCCGGCCCACCGACCTCAGCCTCGTCGTCAAGCTCAACATCGGGGGCGTCTACCTCACCTGTACGGCCAACACCCTGGTCACCGGCGGCCTGCTCGAGTCGGGCCTGTTCATCATCTGGGGTCTGATCGCGCCCATGGCCACCCTGGTCTTCCTGGGCCTGCGGGACACCGTCGTGATCTGCGTCGCCTTCGGCGCGCTGCTGGTGGCCGCGGCGGCGTTCCCCAGCGACGCCTGGTGGGTCACCACCCTGCCCACCGCCCTGCTCCCCTGGCTGGCCGCCGCCAACGTGCTGGGCAGCGGGCTGCTCTGCCTGATCACCTTGGCCTGGTTCGTCGTGCGCCTCCAGCGCGAGCAGGAGGCCCGCGAAGAGTCCCAGCGCCAGCTGCTCGAGCGCGCACGGCTGGAGTCGCTCTCCACCCTGGCCGGCGGCATCGCCCACGACTTCAACAACGTGCTGATGGCCCTGTTCGGCAACCTCGAGCTGGCCGCAGCCGAGCTGCCCACGGACGCGCCGGCCCGCGCCCGCCTGTCCAAGGCCCAGGAAGCCCTCGGCCACGCCACCAGCCTCACCCACCAGCTGCTCTCCTTCGCCAGCGGCGGCACCCCGGTGCTCACCACCGCCTCCATCGCCGCGAGCATCCGGGACTCCGCCAGCTTCGTGCTCACCGGCAGCCGCGCCCGCTGTGCCTTCGAGCTCGACGAGGACCTCTGGGCGGTGGAGGCGGACCTCGGACAGATCAGCCGGCTGGTGCAGAACCTGGTGATCAACGCCTCCCAGGCCATGCCCGGCGGTGGCTGCATCACGGTCCGGGCCCGCAACGAGATCGGATCGTCGGACCAGCCCCACAGCAGCTTCGGCAGACGCTTCGTGCTGCTCGAGGTCCAGGACGAAGGACACGGCATCTCCGACGCCGACCGCGCGCGCATCTTCGACCCCTTCTTCTCCACCCGCTCAGGCAACAGCGGGCTGGGGCTGACCACCTGCTTCGCCATCGTGCGTGACCACGGCGGCCACATGGACGTCCGCTCATCCCCGGGCCAGGGCGCCTGCTTCGAGGTCTGGCTGCCGGCCTCCCGCCACAGCGTGACCGACCTCGAGGCCCAGACCAGCGAAGAGCTCGCCTGCCCCGAGGACATCGCAGGGCAGCGGGTCCTCGTCATGGACGACGAGCCCGCGGTGCTCGAGGTGCTCTGCGACATGCTCGAGACCCTCGGCTACCAGCCCATCGCCACCGAGGAAGGCGGCGAGGCCCTCTCCACCTGGGAGCAGGCCCAGGCCGCCGACCAGCCATTCCACGCCGTGATCCTCGACCTGACCATCCGCGGCGGCATGGGAGGCGTGGAGACCGCGCAGGAGCTGCGCGCCCGCGGCGCGGCCGTGCCCATCGTCGCGTCCTCCGGCTACGCCAACGACCAGGCCCTGGCCAGCTTCCGCGAGCATGGCTTCGACGCGGTGCTGCGCAAGCCCTACCGCGTCGACGATCTCGGTGCGGCACTCAGTGGGATCCTGTACGAACCGGACTAGCCCAGCGCTTCGCGTCGGTGCTATGATCGCCGGGATTCGACGCGCCATGGAGGCGTTCGTACCGGAGGAGACACCATGAGAATCGCGATCCCCCTGCTGCTGCTCGGCCTGGGCCTGACGGCCTGTGGTGACAAGGACGACACCGCTCCGCCCGAGGGTGACACCGACACCGACACCGACACCG
>CAYZVO010000317.1:0-6912 GCA_964481655.1 uncultured Enterobacterales bacterium
ACCCATCACACGGCGGGGCGGAGGCCGCGGCTGGGTAGCAGCGGGTGCTTACACCACGACAGGGTCAGGGCCAGACCGAGAGCGGGGACGTACTTCATGACCACCTCCAGCAGACGACCGAGAGGCTACGGCATCGACTGGCTCGCTTCAACTGCTTGTCGGCGGGAAGCGGGTTCCTCGGGTTCCTCGCCGTGCTCGGGGTACTTCACTCAGGGTGTCGGCTTCCGGGGGCTGTCGCGTCAAGGGTTCTGGCCCTCGCCGCTGGGCGGCGGGGTGATCCGGGGCCCCTTTGCCTCCCCCCCTCTCCCCCCCCATCCGACTGGGACACGGCAGGGAGGGGATGCGGGAGGCCCGGTTCCCGCGTCGCCGTAGGCGGCAGCGGCTCAGGCATCGGGCTGCTCCACGACGGGGCTGCCTTGGCTGAGGATGGTCCGGTTAAGCTCAAACCTCAGAACGAAGGCCGCCTCGCGTCAGCGATGCGGCCTGCCGGGCCGGTACCTTGGGCAGTTGGGTGTAGCGGACTCTGCGACAACCGCTACGCCCCGCTACAGAGCGCTACAGAATCCGCTACAAGAAACGCTCCCACAAACCTTGAAAATCGTCCGAACGATACCCCTTGTTGACCTTCGTCCCGATCCGGACGTTGCCGCTACTCACACCGAACGGCTTGAGGCGCTTGGCCAGGTCGTGCTGGGTCAAACCCCTCCCGCGAGCCGTGCCCCAAGGGCGATCCTCCAGGGAGTTGAGCTGGTCGCAGATGGCCTTCGAGGCGATGGCCTTGCTGCTGGTCACGTCGAATAGGTGCTTCAAGTCCCTGAGCAGCATCACGCTCTCATCCTCGTCCTCTCCCGCAGCAGCAGCGAGGTCCACAGCCGCCTGGCGGGCCACCTGCGGCCACCCACCACCGATCACCTCGGCGATGGCCAAGAGGGGCTCCCAGGAGTTCCCGGCACGAGAGTTCAGCGCCGAGGGCAGGACCGGCACGCGCTGAGCCACCGCGCTCGCGTTGTCCTGCGCCCAGCGTGCAGCCTTCCGACCAAGTTCCCGCATGGCCTCCCGAGACGTGGCATCCATGCTCAGGAGCTTCTGGTTCGCAGCCTTGCGCGTCATCCTGATCACCATGGACCTGTCCACGATGGTGTCGGGGGGCCTCCCGTTCATGGCGATCACCAACGGTGACCAGCAGGAGAAGGGCTTCGGCTGATGGTCGTCCCCAGCGCACCTGATGATGCAGGAGGCACTCCGGGAGTGTCCCGCGTTGATGATACCTACCATCTCACCCCGATTCTCAAGGAAGGTATCCGCCTCGTCGATCAGCAGCGTTGGATGGTAAAGGTCGATGACCCGGTACAACGCCGCCGTGCTCACGTTCGAGGAGGGCAGGGCCTTATCGACCATCTCAGCGAGCACACCGAGCAGCGTGGTCTTGCCGCACCGCTTCGTGGGGCTGGTGATGAGGAGCCTGGGGTTGAACTCCACCTTGTCCAGCAGGTAGGTGAAGACGACCCAGAGAGCGATGCTCACCAAGGCGATGCGGTCCTGGAGATGAACGTGTTGGGAGACTCGCTGGCAGATGGCGAGGAGAAGGTCCTCACCCACCACCGGATCAGGCCACGGTTCCGTCGCTTTCACCAAGCCAGTTTCGCCGCTGCTGGTCCCAACCACAGGCGGCCTGCGCTTGTCCACCTCGGCATCGAGGAAGGCGACACGCCATCCCAGGAGCTTCGCAGCCTTCTGTCGGACGGACTCGTACTTGTCGGGGGGGAGGGTGGCCAGAACGGGAAGGACGTCCTCCGGTGTGAAGGTCTGTGACTCGGCAGAAGCGCCGTTATCGGGTATATTCATGGTGTTCTCCGAGCCCCTGACATCGCGCTCGCTTGGCAGTTGATCGCGGCTTCAGGGGCCTTGGTGCGTCTGGGGGGTGAGGCGCAGCCGCTGGAGTCAACGACTGCGCGGGTGAGGTCAACTCTGCGGGTGCGAAGAGCTGGGGGTTGCTTGGGAGGCGGGCCCCTGGAGTCCACCTTCCAGGTCTTCTGATGACTCCAGCGTTGGCGTGGTCTTCAAGGGCGCGAACGGCGAGCACGTCAGGACGCAGAGGATGAGCCCCTGCTCCGCCCACGACTTCATTTCCTCCGGGGTCACCCGAAACGGTGGCGACAGCTCATCCGTCTTGATCAGCCTCCAGCCCCACACTCCGCGAAGGTGGCGGAACGAGGACTCCATGCTGCTGAGGACCCACGCCTCGACTGCGTCCTCGCTGAAGAGAACCCTCTTGCCCACACGGAGATGCGGGATCTCTCCAGAAGAGGCCATGCGGCGGACCATCTCAGGACACACCCCCAGCTTCTTGGCCATCGCCTTGACGTTCAGAAGATCTTTCACGGTCCTTCCTCCTTGATCGGCCAGGCGGCGTTCACACCAGCCTGGAGGTCTTCGTCCAGCACCCCGGCGTAGATGGTCGTGGTCTCGGACCGAGCGTGACCGAGGTGCTTCTGGACGAGGACCAAGTCCTTCGTCGTCCGGTAGAGCATCGTTCCGGCGGTGTGGCGGGCAGCATGAAGAGGGCGGTGTTCGACTCCCGCGCGGTCCAGAACCTTCGTCCAGGCTCGCCAAGCCCCACTCCGAGACATCGTCTTCCCGCTGCGGGTCGGGAACATAGGGGCATCGGCGGAGCACGGAAGACCGGACCGCTCCAGCCAGTCCAGGTAGCTCTTGAGCACACCAGCAACCGGCCTCGGCAGCCGCACCTCCCTCGACTTGCCGCCCTTGCCCTTGCGGACCAGCAAGCGGGCCCCAGCCCTGTCGAAGGTGAGGTCCGAGATGACCAGGGACGTCAACTCAGTGGCGCGGAGGCCCCCAGTCAGGGCCACCATGAAGAGAGCCTGGTCTCGCACCCCGACGCGGCGTCCCTTCGCCCGGTCGATGATGGCCCTCTCCTCAAGGTGTCGGAGGACGCGAGCCTGCTCGTCAGGCCCGAGGTACTTCGTCCTGTCGAGGGCCCTCATGCGGCACCTCGATGAGCGCGCCTACGGCGCTTCTGGACGTGCCGCACCTCGGGGACGACGAGCCTGAGAGAAAACGTGGGGAGAGGATCGTACGGCGGACCCGGCGGTTCCTGGTAGGAGGCCCACCTCCCGTCCTATGATGGGCCCATGAAGCCACCCCGCGCACCGCTCGCCCTGGCCCTGTCACTGATGGTGGCGTGTGGGCGGGGCGCCCCTCCGGTCGAGGATGAACCCTTCCCGGAGCTGCGCCGGGTCTGGCAGGACGATCCCGCGGCGGCCATGGCCATGGTCAACGCGCTGGACGACGAGCTGGCCCAGCTCACGGCCATCGAGGCCGTCATGAAGCCCTCGGCGTCGCGGGACGCGGATCGGCGCCGGCTGGAGCTCGGGCAGTGCGAGCTGCTGGAGCGCGAGGCGGTGCGCGCCCGCTGTGAGCGCTGGATCGCCCGGGACCACCTGGCGCCGGTGAGGGTGGATCGGGCGGTGGACCCGCTGGCGGAGCGAGCGTGCCTGGCCGCGCTCCCCGGGGGGGATCGGGTCGATGACACCCCGTTGGGTACGGCGGTGCGCATGGCCATCGCCTCAAAGGGCCGCGGGCTCGAGGCGGCCTGGGCGCCCTGCGGCTGCCTGGGCAGCGTCGCGCAGGAGGACGAGTGCCTCTTCTCTCTCGCCGAGAGCCTGCACGGGGACCAGCACCGGATCGCGAGCACGGTCTCAACCTGCCTGCAGTGCTCCCAGGCCATGGCGTCGTTCTGCGTGGAGCACGCCCTGCGCATGGGCGCCGTGACGGGTCCTCTCGACGATCCCGGCTCGGTCAGCTGGGTCGAGCTGAGGGCGGCGGCCGCGGTCATCGCCGACTCCGAGAAGAACCACTTCCCGCGGCAGCGTTGGACCCTCGAGGACCACTTCTGGGCGGCCGTGCTCCACCGCTCGGTGATGAACGCCCTGTCCGATGAGACCCCGGACGCGACCCTCTCTCCCGACCTCGTGGCGTCTCTGCCGTCCACCGCGAACCCGCAGCTGCGCTCCGCCGTGGCGTGGGCGGCGGTGGCGATGACCTCGCCGGGGCCCGCTCGCCGGGAGCAGGCGCAGGAGCTCTGCCGGCAGCTACTCAGGGGGCAGCAGCCCTTTGGCCGGCTCGATCCCCATCACCACCAGCGGGCGTTCTCCGATCCGGAGGCGAGCTGCGCCCAGGCCGACGCCCGACAGCCGCTGCCCGATCGCAGCTACCCCATCGCCGGCCAGCTCGGGCGCACCCGGGAAGGGGCCCGGGATGCCGGTCAGGACCTGAACCTGGCGGTCAGCACCGCCCTCGGGTGCCAGGAGCCTCCAGCACCCTAGCGCCCTCTACTGCTGCTCGGCCCAGGCGATCGCGTCATCCAGGGTCGCGAACATCTTCGTCGGGACCGTCGGTTTGCTCAGGCCGATGAAGAACGAGCTGATGGCCCGTGCGAAGAAGGACCCGCTGACCAGGGCACAGCCGCTCACGACGTCGGGCTGCATCGCTCGTTGCCAGAAGCTGCGCACCTCGGGGGTCTGGTTGCCCAGTCGGTCCACGAGGACGACGACGGACACCGGGCGGCCCTGCTCCTGGGCGCAGCGGGCGTAGCCCTCGTAGACCTTGCGTGACTGCTCCACCGTCTCCACGACCCCGTCGTCCGGGAGGCCGATGACGACCCCCGGCCGGACCCACCGGATCGTTCCGTGGGGCAGCTCCACCGCGATGGTCCACTCGTCGATAGGGAGATCGGACATCTCATGCACCGAATATTGCCTGGAGTTTCAGGGGGTGTCCGTAGCGCGTCCGGTGCACCCTCAGCAAGCCGAAAACGACGGCCGGCCACATCCCCGGATGCCTGCGAAAAACAGCGTTGCACGAAGTCAACCGCCGATGTAGGATCGGGCTGCTTCCACGGGGATGAGACCGCCACCCATGACCGACCCCGCGTCCACCGACGAGCAGATCGAGCGCATCGCCGAGATCCTGGTGCGGTTCGGGAGCGGCGAGTTCCAGGCCAGGGTCGCGGGCACCGTGCCCGGGACCACCACCGACAAGCTGGCCTTCGTCATCAACATCACGCTGGATGAGCTGGCGGCTCGCTTGGCGGAGTCGCGGCAGCAGGTCGAGGCTCTGAGCGCCCGGCGCCGGGAGCTCGAGGCGGCCAACCAGGCCCTGGCGGAGGCCCATGAACGCATGCGCCAGCTGTCGAGGCTCGCGGCCCTGGGGGAGCTCAGCGCTGTCCTGTCCCACGAGCTCAGCCAGCCGCTGGCCACCGTCAGCCTGACCGCCTCGCTGCTGCTCTCCGACGACGAGCAGCCGCTCGCGCCGGAACAGCGTCAGGACCTGCGCACCATCAAGAGCTGCACCGATCGGATGGTGCAGATCAACCGCAACCTCGCGCGCTTCGGCCGGAACGGCCCGACCGAGGTGGAAGACTGCTCGCTGCGCACCCTGATCTGCTCATCCGTCGAGCTGTTCGACACTCAGTTCCGCCGTCGAGGCATCCACTGCGCGCTCCCCGACGACGACCGCCTGCCCCCTGTGCGGGTCGATGCCCTGCTCTGCCATCAGGTGTTCGTGAACCTGCTGGCGAACGCCCGGGACGCGGTGTCGTCGCTGCCGCCGGATGAGCCCCGGCGCATCGCTGTGGAGCTGTCGACCGAGGATGGCATGGCCTGCTGCGCCATCATGGACAACGGACCCGGCATCCCCGATGACCGGCGCTCATCCATCTTCGCGCCGTTCTACACCACCAAGGCCCCCCGGTCCGGGACCGGCCTGGGCCTGGCCATCTCCCGGGACCTCGTCGCCCGCATGGGAGGCTCGCTGGTGCTGGCCGAGGCGAGCGACCACACCCGCTTCGTCGTCAGGCTGCCCCTGGCGCCCGAGCCCCCCCACGCCCGCTGATCAGGGCCGGTCCGGGTCCTCGCCCGCCAGGCGCCGCGCCAGCCAGGCCAGGGCTTCGGTGTTCTCCGGCTGGTCGAAGTAGTCGCTGCCGATGCTGCCGTCGGACCACTGCTCCTCGCCGTCGTACTCCCAGGCCATGAACAGCACGCAGCCGGGCACGGCGCTCAGGACGTAGCCGTACTCGACGATCTCGTCGGAGGACATGGCCCAGCGGTTGTCACCCCAGCCGGGCTGCTGGCTGCGGCCGTCGCCGCCGTCGGCGATGTTCAGCCCGTTGACGATGTCCAGGCCGAGGTCCCCGGCGGCCTCTTCGTTGATCAGGGCGTAGTCCTCGACGTCACCGTAGCTGGACACGTACTGGTTGAGGGAGGCGTCGAGGTGCTGGTAGCTGCCCAGCAGGGGGCGCGGCATCCTGGCGGCCTCTTCGCGCACGGCCGTCTTCAGGCCGGGGAGCACCTGCTTGCTGTAGCGGGCCATCTCATCGAGCTCGTCTCCGCTGGGACCGCTGCCCTCGAAGTTGTGGATGTCGTCGAGCAGCATGTGGTAGGCCAGCGTGCCGTCGTCGATGTACTCCTGCACACCGGAGCCGCTCCACTCCGCCAACATGGCCTTCCAGGCGCCGAGGGAGAAGTCACCGTCTGCCGTGGTGTACCAGCCGTGGTCCCCGGCCATGCGGAGGTTGAGGCTCATGCCCGAGTCCCGGACCATGGGCAGCAGGGTGTCCACGCCGAAGCTCGGGCTGTAGGTCGAGGTGTGGAACAGGGAGAGCCCGAACTGGGCCTTGACCTCGTCCAGACCTTCGGGGTGGTGGAAGCCGTTGAGGCCCCACAGGCCGAAGGGGATCGGGTCCGCCTCGGGGTCCATCTCCCACTCGTAGGTGAGGCCGGTGTCTTCCAGTTGGACCCCGCCGACCCAGCAGCCGCTCAGGGCGAGGGCCGCTATCAGGGCTGTCCAGGGTGTTCGCTGCTTGGTGGCGTGGGGGTGCACGCTGCCCTCTGT
>CAYZVO010000318.1:0-6900 GCA_964481655.1 uncultured Enterobacterales bacterium
AACAGGAACACCTTCATCTCCCCTCTCCCCGCCGGGGAGAGGGTGAACAGGAACACCTTCATCTCCCCTCTCCCCGCCGGGGAGAGGGTGAACAGGAACACCTTCATCTCCCCTCTCCCCGCCGGGGAGAGGGTGAACAGGAACACCTTCATCTCCCCTCTCCCCGCCGGGGAGAGGGTGAACAGGAACAGCTTCATCTCCCCTCTCCCCCCCGGGGAGAGGGGTCGGGGGAGAGGGGGTAGTGCCACCCCTGCACCGCCTCGCCGTCCCCACCGGGGCGCTGCTGGCCCTGGGCCTGCACATGGCGGCGCTGCCCTGGCTGGCCTCCCATGGGGAGTGGGCCCTGCTGACGGTGCCCAGCGCCTGGCTGCTGGCCTGGACCGCGGCCCTGTGGTGGCTGGGGCGACCCTGGCCCATCTCCTTCACCCGCGGCGGTGGTCGCACCACCTGGATGCTGGTCGGCGTGGCCCTCGCGGTGGTGGCCGTGCTCGCCTTCGCCACCCTGTGGCCCCGGGGCGGCGGGGCCGTCACCATCGACCGCACCCTGCGGGGCGTCGTCCTGCTGGGCGTCGTCCCCGCAGCCGAGGAGCTATTCTTCCGGGGGGTGCTGCTGGCGGACCTGCGGCGCCGCTGGGGGGGCTTCGGCGCCACCTTGTTGGTGACCACCATCTTCGCCGCGATGCACGCCCCCACGGGTCAGCACCTGCCCATGGCGGTCCTGTCGCTGCTGCTCTGCGGGGTCACCCTCGCCAGCCGCTCGGTGCTGTGGGCGGTGGCCCTGCACGTGGCCTGGAACGGCCTGGCGGTGCTGAAGCTGCTGCCCCCGGGCGCCGATCGAGCCCCGACCGCGGCCGTCACCGTCGCCCTGCTGGTGGGCATCGCCGCCTGGGGCTACGCTCGACGGGAGCGCCCCGAGCCCCGCCCATGAGCCAACCCACCTCCCGCCGCGCGGTCCTGACCGCCGAGCCCCCCGACCTGCGCGACCGCCGCGGCGAGGCCACGCTGCTGGTGTGGGGGGCCATCGCCCAGTGGCTGGTGGTGGACGCCGAGCTCGAGGCCTTCCTCGCCCGCTTCGACGGCCGCAGCGAGCTGAAGCGGGTGCTGCGGCGTCACGCCAAGGCCCTGCGCCGCCCCCTCGCCACGGTGGAGCGGGAGGCGCTGCCGGTGGTCGAGGATCTCCTGAGCCGGGGGATCCTGCGCCGGGCGGAGGCCGCTCCGTCCAACGCGGCGGACGAGCCCGTCTCCATCGCCAACCTGACCGTGAACCTCACCAACCGCTGCAACCTGGCCTGCAACCACTGCTACAACCGGGGCCACCACAGCGACGACGCCCCGGTGCAGACCCTCATCGAAGGTATCCAGGGCGCGCGGGAGATCCTCGATGACGACGCCTCCCTGGTCATCCTGGGCGGCGAGCCCCTGCTCGATCCGGACCGCCTGCTGGCCCTGCTCGACGGCTGCGCCGGGCTGTTCGGTCAGCGCCCGGTGGTCTCCACCAACGGCACCACCCTCACCCCCGCCCTGGCCCGAGAGCTGGCCGGTCGCGGGGTCGAGGTCCAGGTCAGCGTCGACCACCACCTCGACCTCCACCACGACTCCATCCGGGGCCGGGGCAGCTGGGAGCGCGCCATGGAGGGTGTGCAGCACCTGCTCGAGGCCGGCGCAACCACCATCCTCTGCCGGGTCTACGCCCGGGGGGACGAGGACCAGCTCGAGCCCTACCTGGCCATGGCCGCCACCATCGGCGTGGACGAGGTGCGCTTCATCCCCCTGCGGGGCATCGGCGCCGGCGGTGCATCCCCCGACCGCCTGCCCGACCAGCTCGCCGCCCTGCGCAGCCTGGTGGACGTGCTCCAGCGCCGACCAGCGCTGGCGTCCCTGCTGGCCCGGGACTGGTTCAGCATCGCCGCCACCCTGCTGGGCCGAGGCCGAGGCCGCTCGAGCTGCGGCATCGGGCGCCGCGTGGCGCTCGTGGACGCCGACGGCACGGTCTACCCCTGCCCCAACCACACAGGCCCCCTGCACGCCGCGGGCAGCCTGCTCGAGCAGGACCTGGCCAGCATCGTGCGCAGCTCGCCGGTCTTCCACACCATGCGCGAGACCTACGATGTCCGCCGCTACACCCGCTGCGCCGGCTGCCCCTTCCGAGGCTGGTGCGCGGGCGACTGCCGCGGCGAGGTGCTGGCCCTGACCGGCGACCCCAGCGCCCCCTCACCCCACTGCACCGAGCTGCGGGCGGTCTACACCGAGCTGCTCTGGCTCACCGCGACCCAGCGCCTGCCCTTCGGCGAGCGGGCCACCCTGGCCGATGGACGACCCGTGCCCCGCCACACGTTCACATGAACCGCGGCTAAGATGGGATCACCATGCACTTCATCGCCTGCACCCTGCTGACCCTCGCCACCGTCGCATCGGCGGAGGACCCTCCCGCGGCCGAGCCCGTCGAGGAACCGACGCCCGCGGCGGACACAGAGCCCGAGCTGGATCCGGCCCTGGTGACCTGGTACCAGGACATGCGGCTGGCCTGCTCCGACAAGCGGACCAGCCTGGTGGCCCGCCACCACGGCAGCACCAGCAGCGAGCCTGGCGCCCTGGTGGGCCACTCGGTGTGGGCCGACATGGCCCGCTCCGGGCTGGTCTCTTGGCAGGCGGCGAGCGACCCCCGGGTCAACGACAAGACCCTGGCCCGGACCCCCGAGCCCGCCGACTTCCGGCCCCTGGATACCCGCACTTCGGACCCATCACCCCAGCTCTACCCCGCGCTGCCAGCGGAGCTGACCGGCCGGCTGCAGGCCATCGAGCTGGCCCAGGGCGAGACCGACGCCGCCTGGCGCGCCTGGCAGGACGACCCCGGCGAGCCACAGCGCGAGGCCCTGGTGGCCGGGCTCGAGGAACTCCAGCGGCTCTGCACGGGCATGGAATAGCTTCAGTCCCACGCCCCCCGGTTCGATGAGGAACACGGGTCCCATGAGCAGCGACACCGCCATCCGCGACACCCTCCGCAGCGCCCCGCTCTTCGCGGGCGTGCCCACGGGCGACTTCCAGCTGGTGCTGTCCACCATGCGCCGGGTGGAGCTGGCCCAGGGGGAGCGGCTCTTCGAGCAAGGCCAGCGGGGCGAGGCGATGCACGTGCTCGCCTCCGGCAAGCTGGCGGTACTGGTCAAGGACGCCAAGGGCCGGGAGAACAAGATCTCCCAGATCGGCCCCGGCCAGTGCGTGGGCGAGATGACCTTCCTGGACCCCCAGCCCCGGTCGGCGGCGGTGGCGGCCATGGAGCCCTCGGTGGCCCTGGAGCTGGATCGCCACCTGCTCGAGTACCTGCGGGCCGACGCGCCCCGGGCCGCGGTGAGCATCGTCGGGGGCATCATCGAGCAGATCGGCGAGCGCCTGCGGGACACCAACGCCCTCATCGACGTGCAGCTGCGACGGCTCAAGGCGAGCAAGGGCGCGGCCCCGCCCGCCGCGAAGGTCCCGCGCCACCCGTCGGGTCCAGCGCCCCGCCCCTATGGCTCCCAGCTCGATCTGAGCGAGCTGCGCATGCTGCGGGGGCTGACCTCGACCGACCAGCGCCTGCTGATCCAACTGGCCCCGCCGCGGGTCTTCGACGACCGCGCCCTGCTGTGCCACGAGGGCGACACCGGCGCATCCTGCTTCGTGGTGCTCGAGGGCCAGGTGGACATCCTCAAGGCCATGCGCGGCAAGCGACGGCGCCTGGCGACCCTCAAGGCGGGGTCGATGGTCGGCCAGCTGGCCCTGGTGGACCCGGCCCCCCGCTCCGCCACCGTGCGCGCCCGCGGTCGCGTGGTCGCCATGGAGCTGACCCACATCGACTTCCAGAAGCAGCTGGCGGTCGCCAGCCCCCTCGCGTTGCGCTTCCAGGAGCAGATCGCGGTCTCCGGCGTGCGCCAGCTGCGCATGGCCAACGGCCGCTGCGTGCAGCTGTTCGACAAGGCCAAGCACGCCCACGGCCGGGCGCCCGAGGCCCCCAAGGCCAAGGCCGACGGGCCCTCTCGCCGCCCCAGCACCCTGCCCCAGGAGAGCGTGCGCATCGAGGATCCCCTCAACTTCGTCAAGACCGCCCTGCGGGAGTGGGGCATGTCCATGGACGAGCTCGACAAGATGGAGGTGGTCCAGGCCGACGGCATGATGACCGCGGCGGAGATCGCGGCACGCAAGCAGCGGATGTAGGCCCCCGGATCCCATGCTACCCTCGGGTTCGAGGCACCCCGAGGAGAGACCCATGCGACCCTTGCACCACATCCTGTGGCTGGCCCTGGCCCTGCCCCTGATCATCTCCTGCGGCGACAAGGACGACACCGGCCCCGAGCAGCCAGAGGCCGACGCCGACACGGACACCGACACCGACACCGACACCGACGCCGACACCGACGCGGATGCCGACACGGACACCGACGCCGACACGGACATCGAGCCCGAGTCGGACTGCGCCGACGAGACCGACAACGACGGCGACGGCCTGGTGGACTGCGACGACCCGGACTGCGCCCTCGAGTGCCCGGAGACCGACTGCTCGGACGACGTGGACAACGACGGGGACTCGCTGATCGACTGCGAGGATCCGGACTGCACCGACATGTGCCCCGAGTACTGCGACGACGTCGAGGACAACGACGCGGACGGCCTGGTGGACTGCAAGGACCCCGACTGCGGCCCCGCGTGCGGCGACGAGGACTGCGACGACGGCGAGGACAACGACAGCGACGGCCTGATCGACTGCGAAGACGACGAGTGCTACGAGGCGTGCATCGAGGACTGCGAGGACGAGACCGACAACGACAACGACGGCCTGGTGGACTGCGACGACGACGAGTGCTTCGGCGACTCGGTCTGCCCCAACGACTACACCATCGTGCTCGACCTGACCCTGCAGCAGGCCGTGCTGTACACCGGCGACGACTTCTACACCCGCTACGGCTACAACGCGACGGCGTCCATGTACGGCCAGGTGGCCCTGTACGGCTACGCCGACGACGCCTACGGCACCGACTTCGTCTGCAACGGCTCCATGAACGCCTACGGGGGCAGCTACTACGGTGGCACCTCGGCCATCAGCTACTACGCCGGCTACACCAAGGGGGCGGGGGACTACGTCTTCCAGCTCTCACCCAGCTACCCATACGGCCTGTTCTGGCGCGGCTCGACCTGCCCGGTGGACGCCCTGCCCCCGGCACTGCTGGCGCTGTCCCACAGCGACGCCAGCATCATGCGCTACGCCTATGGTACCGGCTGGACCGAGCAGTACGCCGGCAAGACCTACTTCTACAACGACATGGGCGCCCGCCAGATGACCCGCATCCAGCGACCCACCACCACGGGCACCATCACCTGGTCCGGGACCTACCTCTACCCCTAGGAGCCGCCCATGCGCGCTGCCCTCTTCTGCCTGCTGATCCTCCCGCTGGCCATCTCCTGCGGTGACAAGGACGACACCGCCCAGGACCCGCCCGAGGCCGACACCGACACCGACACCGACGCCGACAGCGACACGGACGCCGATGCCGACGCCGACACGGACGCCGACGCGGACGCAGACACCGACGCAGACGCAGACGCAGACACCGACGCCGATGCGGACGCCGACACGGACGCAGACGCAGACGCAGACACCGACGCAGACACCGACACGGGCCTGCCCGCCTGCACCGTGGCCGATCTGGTCTTCTCCGCCGAGGTGCGGGACCCGTCGGGCGCGGCCTGCACCACCTGCCCGGCCGAGGTGATCCTGGACTTCGTGGGGGTGGTGGACAACCCCTGCGCGAACGACGTCGTCCTCACCACCGGCTCGTCCTGCCTGGTCGCCGGCTGGACCCTCACCGAGGTGTACTCGGGCACCACGCTGCTGAACGGCAAGCCCGGCTGCTACGAGGTGGAGACCGACTGGGTCGTGAGCGCCAGCGGCAGCGTCGAGGAGAGCTTCGACAGCTACACCACCTGGCAGGAGGTCGAGCACCTGCTGGACG
Source organism: uncultured Enterobacterales bacterium (assembly GCA_964481655.1). Taxonomy (GTDB): domain Bacteria; phylum Myxococcota_A; class UBA796; order UBA796; family JAFGLY01; genus CALDOK01. Next base: position 5,982 of record CAYZVO010000318.1, read on the forward strand.
TCACCTTCGGCGATCTCCCCAGCAGCACCGCCTCGGCCCGCTTCGACATCGACGAGTTCTGATCCCCCAGGGGACGCTCGCGGCCACCCAGCGGGTTTCCGGGCGCCCACCTGCACGAGACGCCCCATGGCCCTGCTCCCACCCCCGTCTCTCCGCCGCATCCTGGCGACCTCGGCCCTGGCCAGCGCGCTGTCGTTCAGCGCCGACGCGCGGGCTGATGAGCACCCCGTCGAGGGCCGCTGGCGCATCGACGTCGCCGCCAGCGACAACGTGGAGGCTCAGCTGGCGGCCCACATGGAGGCCATCCACGCCTCCTCCCACCTGGTCGCCCCGGCCCCACCCACCGGCATGGACGCCGGCAAGGGTGGCATGGGCGGCCGTGGCGACGGCATGGGTCGCGGCGGCGGCATGGGGCGTGGCGGCGGGGGCTCGACCGACCCCCGCAGCGTCACGGATCCGGAGGACCGCGGCCTGGGCCTGCAGGCCTGGCTCACCGGCAGCGCCAGCCTCGCCCTCGCCGTCGAGGGGGACCAGCTGCAGCTGAGCCGGGATGGCATGGAGCCCCTGGAGCTCAGCGTGGGCGCACGTGCGACCAGGCTCGAGAGCGACGACGGCAAGAGCTTCAGGGTCAAGGCCTGGTGGGAAGACGAGGTGCTGGTCCTGCAGCGCAAGGACAAGCACGGCGTCCTGGTCGAAGCCTTCCTGCCCACCGACCAGCCCGACACCCTCTACGTGGTGGTGGAGCTGGACAGCGGCCACATGAGCGTGCCCCTGGCGTTCAGGCGCGTGTACCGGACGGATCGGATGGAGGAAGAGCCCGCAGAAGAGCCCGAGCCCACGCCTGAGCCATAGGAGGTTCCCCCGCTCCCCCACTGGAACCCTTCCTTCCCTTGCTCCCCTCTCCCCCGCTGGGGGAGAG
>CAYZVO010000319.1:0-6854 GCA_964481655.1 uncultured Enterobacterales bacterium
CTGTCGGCGCAGGCCACCCGCAGAGGCTGGCTCCCGGTTCTGTCGCCTGCTCCATCAATATCCACATGCAGGGCAGCAAGAAGATGTAGGCGATACCAAGTGTGAGCACCCCGATAACAGTCCCTAGTGCCACAAGCCCCCAAACTGCCCCGAAGGCAATGAGTGCCTTCTCGGCTTGGCCTAGAACGAAGTACCCAATGGGGACCCCGCACAGAAAGAACGATCCTATCAGATTCAACAGCAGAATCAGAATGGGATTCGCATCTGGATTTGAGATATCTCTTGGCATCACCGCTCCCAATCACTTGCTGCGCTTGGCGCGAAGCAGTTCCATCGTTGAAATAAGGCGCCCCACTAGGGCTTGGTGGGGATGTTGGCTTCCTCGGCTGCAGTAAGGATGGCGTCACGCTGGCTCAGGTAGAACATCCACTTGCCGACAAACACCACGGGGAGCGCGACGAACATGCCAACGTAGCAGCAGAGCGTACCAGCGACGACCACGAGCCAGGCTGCAACGAGAAACATGATGATGGCGCCGATGTTGCCCTTGGCGTGGGCCATGGAGGCCTTGGCGGCGTCGACGGCGGCGAACTTGCCTTCGGCGGCGAGCATGGGCATCCAGAAAAAGAGGATGACCGCGATGGGGGCCCCCAGTCCACATAGCCACACGCCGATGAAGATGGTGGCGGAATGGACAAGCATGGCGACCAGGTCGTCCATGAAGTTGTCGAAGTTGAAGAGGTCACCGATCGACGGGCCTTCCTGGCGGACGATGGCGTTGCGGACCGCGCGGTAGGCGTTGGGAAGCAGGATGATGCCCAGGCCGCCTGTAAAGACCTTCACCAGTTTGAAGACGACGATGAAGATGATCCAGCCGACGAGGTTGGCCTTCACGGTGGGCCATGCAGCCTTGAAATGGTCGAACATGTGGAGACTCCTGGGAACCGGCACGGCCGGATGGGGATGAGGCGGGGGTCACGCCGTGATGTAGCGGTCGCGACCCCGTGTTGCAAGGGGAGCTAGTCTGCGGGTTCGGTCGTTGCGTCCGGGCTCGTGGTGGGGGCATCGGGGCGCAGGAGGATGTCCCGCAGGGCCTGCATGGTGAGGCGCGCGGAGCGCTTCACGTTCTTGGAGATGACGACGTCGGGGACCGGGATGTCGATGCCGACGGAGAGCTTGTAGGTGATGGCGGTGCCGCCCACCACGGGCTCGAGCGCGATGTCCGCGTCGTAGCGGGTGAAGTCGTCGGACTCGAGCAGGGTCTCGACCCAGCCGGTGGCCGAGGGGCAGCGTTGGGTGCTGTACTGGAAGGAGTCGATGAAGCCGCGGGAGCGGAAGCGCAGCAGCTTGCAGCGGCCGCGGGTCTGCACGTCGAGCTCCTGGACGTCCGGGGTGAAGGACGCGAAGGCGTAGGGGTCGTCGAGGACGGCGCGCACTTCGGCTTCGGTGGCGGGCACCAGCAGGCGGGTGACGATGGTCCCCGGTTCTTCGGTCTGGATCAGGGGCTCGTCGGGGGTCTGGCCGAAGGCGGGCGAGGCGGCGCAGGACAGGCCCAACAGGGCGCAAAACACCCCACGCATCGCAGGCGCTGGGGAACGTCCGATGGCTGCTCTCAAGTGCTCACTCCCGGGCAGGGTGAGTATAGCCCGAACAGCCCGTTCACGCCGCTGATTCCCGCTGTCCGAGGTCAGCTCTCGTCGTCGCAGCCACAGGGCCCCTGGGGGGAGCCGAAGACCCCCTCGACCAGGTCCACCATCCTGTCGCTGAAGCGGTCGGCCTGGCGGTGAGCTTGGGGGGCGATCCCGGTCGGAGGACCTAGATGCAGAGGGTGGTCAGGTTGACCCAGCTGTACTGGGACGGCCCGCCGTAGTCCCCGTCGGAGTCGGGGTGGATCTGGCCCTTGCCGTAGCTCGAGTCGAAGTAGAGGTAGCCGTCCCAGACGACGGCGTTGTAGACCAGCAGCGCGTTGTCCTGGTTGGGCTCACCGGCCATGGTCAGGGTGTCGAACTTGAAGACCATGGTGTCGTATTCGTTCTCCGAGCCGGCGTGGTCGCCGCTGACGATGATGCCGTCGTAGCCGATGTTGCAGCCCTCGCCTTCGGCGTCACCGTTGTTCAGCGCGTAGTTGCCCCAGTACTCTTCTTCGCAGGTGCCGCAGGGGTCGTTGGCGCCCCAGGCGTAGCGGGTCTCGACGCCGCGGTACTCGAAGGTGTCGAAGCAGTCACCGTCGAAGTCATCTTCGCCGTGGAACCAGTACCAGCGCTCGGTCATGTATAGGACCATCTCCTCGTCACCGTCGATGGTCTCGGCCACCGAGTAGCCCTCGGCCAGGTGGTAGACGGCCGACTTGCCGGACTCGCAGCCCGAGGCGTCCCAGTCCCAGATGTCCTGGTAGCCTTCCGGCACCAGCGGGTGGGAGGTGGGCGCGGTGTTGGTGTCACCGGTGTCGTCGGTGGGGTTGTTGTCCTTGTCGCCGCAGGCGACCAACAGGAGCGAGCCGACCAGGAAGAGAGGGCAGAGGGGCGCCGAGCGCATGAGCGGCCTCCGAGGCAGGGGGAATGGTGGCAGCATGATACCGGCTGGGGACCCGCCGGAACAAGCTTGCCTAACCCGCGCAGGGGCGCTGGGGCGGCGGGATCGTCAGTAGCGCGTCGCGTTGGCGTCGACGGCCCGCTGGTAGGCCTCGATGGCCCCGCTCACGTCGCCCTGCTCCTCGAGGATCGAGCCCTGCAGCGCCAGCAGGCGGCTGCGGAAGACGGTGGGGCTGGCGGAGGCGGCCAGGCCCCGGTTCACGGTGGCCAGGGCGGTGTTGCGCTGCCCCTGCTGCAGCTGCAGGGTGGCCAGCCGGAAGGCGGCGTCCTGGACGAGCTTGGCGTTGCCGCTGGTCAGCAGGCTCTCGAGGGTGGCGTCGCTCCCACCGGCGTCGCCCTCCACCACCGCGGACTGCACCGCGCCGTAGGCGGCGGCCACCCGGGCGCGGGTGCCCTCGTCGATGGAGGGATCGCTGAGGTACCAGCTGGCGCTGTAGTCCAGGGGGTTTGCCTGGGCGCGCAGATGGTCCAGATCCAGGGCGGTGCTGCCCGACGGCGGCGTCGGCGCGGGGGCGGGCTCGGCGGGCTCCACGGCGTCGTAGGCCTGCTCGGTGGCGGGGCGAGCCTTGCTGGCGCGACCGGAGCGGCCGGCGCCCAGGCGCGGGCTCCGGTACCCGCCCCGACTGACACTGGCGGTCTCGTAGGAGAGCGTCTCTTCTTCTGCGCCGCGCTGGCGTCGGTCCGAGGCGCCGGCGTCGTCCTGATCCTTCTTGCGCTCGCGGCTGCGCTCTTCCTCGTGGATCTCCATGTCGGCCCAGGACCCGTCGGCGTCTTCGTCGGCCAGAAACTCGAAGTCGTAGAAGCCGGCAACCGCCCCGTAGTCGGCCCCGGCCTTCGAGCCCATGTCGAACTCCTCGGACTCTTCGACGGGCTGGGCCAGCGCCTCGGGGGGCGGCGCGGGATCGGAGAGGTAGCCCATGCCCCCGAGGGACTCGAGGTCCGCAGGCGGCGCGGGGGCGTCCGTCGACACGCCGGCGTCGGCCGCCAGGGTCCTCTCGGTCAGCTCGGGGATGGTGGGGGACGCCTGGGGCTGGGCGTACTCACCGGAGCTGGCCCTGCGGGCAGGCGCGACGCCGTCACGGCTCAGCTCGTCCTTGCGCTCCTTGGCCTCGGACAGCTCGCCCCCCGCGATCTCGGCGGGCGCGTAGTAGGTCTCGCTGGCGGCGGTGGCGCCCGGCGCGGCGGGGCCGGCCGCGGTGGTGGTGCTGGTGGTGCCGCCACCCGCGACGGCGTCGAGCAAGGGGGGCTCCTGCTGCGCCTCTGCCAGGGCGCCCTCGAGCAGACCGGCGGTGAGCTCGTCGGCTTCGGCCTTCTTGGCGCCGGACTCCCAGCGGTCCGCGGACTCTTCGGCCTCCGCCTCGGGCTCGAGCTCGGCGATGGTGGCCGGCTCGGGGGCCGCGCTGGGGGAGGGCTGCTGCAGGGGCGCGTACAGGGCCTCGTCGCTGATGCCCGTGTCCAGGTGAGGGATGGCGACGACGAGGGCCATGGCGGCGGCGGCCACGGCGCCCACGCCCGACCACAGCCAGGGGCGGCGCCGGCGGCGCTCGGTGGCGAGGTCGATGGGGGCTGCGGCGTCGTGCTCGGGCTCGAGCTCCGGCACGGGCTCGGGCTCGGGCGTGGTCACCGGGGCTGGCAGCGGCACGATCTCTGCGCCCGCGGGCTCCGCGAAGGGGCCGCTGGTGATGTCGCCCAGGATGTCGTCGATGGAGAAGCTGGGGGCCGGGGCGAGGTCGGGGCGCAGGGCGTAGATGGTCTCGAGCACGTCCGGATCCACCCCATCCGGCGGGGCGGAGCCGGGATGTTCGTCGAGCCACTGCGCCAGCTGCGCGGCCTGCTCTTCGATGGTGGTGGGGTCGCTCATGTTGCGTAGACCTTGCGAAACGCCTTGCAGGCGCGGTGGAAGATGACGTCGAAGTTACCCACGGTGACGTCCAGGGCGGCCGCGCATTCGTCGCGGTCGAGCTCTTCGAGCAGCCGCAGCTGCAGCGCCCTGGCGTAGCGGGGGTTCAGCTTGTCCAGCGCCGCCCGCACCAGCTCGCGGGTCTCCGCGACCTCGGGGGCGCGATCCGGGGCCGGTGGGCGCTGGCCGACGGTGCGATCGGCCTCGTACTTCACCGCGTCCTCGAGGCGACGCTGCCGCTGCCGGGCCCGGTGCACGTCGATGGCCCGGTTGATGGCGATGCGGCGCAGCCAGAAGAAGATGCTGGCGCCCTGGGGCTGGTACTGGTGGATGCGTTCCATGGCGAGGCGGAAGGTGTCCTTGAGAACGTCCTCGGCAAGCTCGGGGACGGGGAGACGAGGGAGGATGACCTGGCGGTAGAGGCGGTCGCCGAACCACCTGTAGAGGGTGGCCAGCGCGGCGCGATCGCCCTGCTGGAGACGCTGGACGAGCGCTGCTTCCTGGGCCGGTGAGGCCGTTTCGGGGACCGTCGTTGACAGGGTGCCTCCTCGTTCACCCGACCGGGGAACGCGGACTGGCTGGATATCTTACAGCTGGTGTGGTGGCGAGGGACACAGGGCTTGGGAGTCCCACTTCGACGCCGCGGTTCCGTCGGAGGGGACGGCTTTGCGGTGACCCTCGAGCGGGGATAGACGACCCGCGACCGGGCCCCACTCGGAGATCGGACGCCCACCGTTCCATCGCTGCCCTCGTCGCCAGCGCGACCTCGACCCAGGGTTGCAGGGATCGATCGGGATGATCCCCTCCACCACAGGGGTCAGGAGCTACTGCCCCATGCCACGCTTCCACACCCTCGCTCTGCTCGTCCCGCTGCTGATCGCCAGCGCCTCCGCGCCGGCCACGGCGCAGGAGCCGGCGTCCCAGCCCAGCCTCTGGCCCGACGCCGAGCCCGCCGGTGACGCGACCCTCGCCGGGGCCGTGAGCCCCGGGTACGCCCTCGGCGTCGGAGACGCCGTCAAGGTCGAGGTCTACGGAGAGCAGGATCTCTGCGGCAGCTTCCAGGTCTACGAAGGCGGCTACATCAACTACCCCCTCGTGGGCAAGGTCCAGGTCCAGGGCCTCACCCTGCCCCGCGTGGCCGAAGAGCTCACCCGCCAGCTGGCCGAGCGCTTCCTGGTGGACCCCCACGTCACCGTGGACATCGACCGCTACAGCTCCCAGCCCGTCCAGGTGCTCGGCGCCGTGGCGAAGCCGGGCGTGTTCTACCTCGAGGGCCACACCACCGTGCGCCAGATCCTGGCCATGGCCGGCGGCATCATCTCGGAGAAGGCCGTCAAGGAGGTCCGGGTCGAGCGCCAGCGGGCCGGCGAGCGCCAGGTCATGGTGGTGAAGCTGGACCGGCTGCTCTCGGATGGCGAGAACGACGTCCCGCTGCAGGCGGGGGATGTCGTCAACGTGGTCGAAGGCATGGTCGTCTACGTCTCCGGCGAGGTGAAGGAGACCGGCGCGGTGCCCTACTGGGACGGCCTCACCGTCACCCAGGCCCTGGCCGAGGCCGGCGGTCCGGACACCTACGCCAAGCTGCGCGAGGCCTATGTGCTGCGCGGCGGCGATCGGATCGTCTTCAACCTCAAGCGCGTGCTCCAGGGCCGCGACGAGGACATCCTGCTGCGCCCCGGCGATCAGCTGGTCATCGAAGAGTCGATGTTCTAGCCTGGCGGTGGGTCCCGCTCGACCACCAGCGTCCCGGCCACCATGTCCCCCACGCGGCGATGGCGCGGATCGATGGACGCGGCCACCAGGCCCACCAGGCCCAGGGCCGGCAGCAGGTCCACCAGCAGCAGCAGGTTGCGGATCACCACGGCCGGCGGGCTGGGCGCGCGACCCTGTTCGTCGGTGACCGCCAGGCCCAGCATGCGCTTGCCAGGGGTCTGGCCCCGCCACAGCAGCTCGAAGAGCACCGGGTAGAGCCAGGCGCTGGCCAGGATGCCCAGCACCGCGGCCACCAGCAGCAGCACCCTGGCGGTGGCCTCGGCCTGGCTGTCCGCGGCCATGCGCTCCACCATCAACGCGGGGAGCAGCAGGCACGCCCCCGCCAGCACCACCTGGCACAGCCCGTCGATGGCCCGGGCCAGCAGCCGGGCGGCGAGCCCGGCGGGCCGGATGTCCAGCCGGCCGCCTTCCTCGAGCTGCAGGGTGATGGTGGGCATGGTGGGGTCCTGTCCGCGGGATAGGACTCCTCTACCATGTCCCGCCGAGCTGCTCCCTCCTCATCGGATCCCATCGCCCTGCTGCGCGCCCAACCGCCCCCCGCCGTGGAGGCCCGCACGGCCCCGGCCGCGGGCACTGCGGACCCAGGGCCC
>CAYZVO010000320.1:0-6847 GCA_964481655.1 uncultured Enterobacterales bacterium
GAGCTCCACCGAACCTCCATCGCCTCCCACCCAGCCCCTGTTCCCCGCGGCCCCGCCCGAGCCCCCTCCGGCGCCCGTGGAGCCCCCTCCGGCGCCCGTGGAGCCCCCTCCGGCACCCGTCGAGCCCCTGTTCCCCGCAGCCGCGCCCGAGCCGCCCCCGTCTCCGGCGATGCCGTCCGAGAGCCTGCCCCTCGAGGATCTGCTGTCCTTCGGGGATCGCGGCCGCTCGAGCCAGCAGCACACCGCCCTGGCGGCCCGGGCCCAGGGCCGGCTGATCGCCGTCGAGCTGCAGGTGGAGCGGGTGGCGCTGACCATGGGCATGGGTGTGCCCGCCGCCCTCGAGGGCGGCCACACCGTCATCGGCAGCCCCGCGGGTCACGACGCACCCCGGGTGGCCGTGCGCCTGCCCGCGGGCCGCAGCGCAGAGGTGTCCTCGTTGGGATACGGCGATCGGGTGCAGGTCCAGGGTGCCTTCGTCTCCTGGGACGAGTTCTACCGTCAGGTGCTCGTCGACGCGCTGTAAACCCGTTCCCGCATCTGGGTGTCCCACCCCCAGCACCCCACCTCGGAGCCCCCATGCGCCTGCTGCACCTCGTCCTCCCCGTCCTGCTCACATCGGCCTGCATCACCGGAGGCATCGAGCTCGACGACACCGGCGGCGCCGACGCCGACACCGACACCGACGCCGACACCGACACCGACACCGACGCGGACACCGACATCGAAGGGAACTGGGCGGGCACCATCCACATGGGCTTCGTCGACGGCGGCATGCCCCTGTGCGAGGGGGAGCTGGACCTCATCGTCGCCAGCCCGGAGCTGACCGGCCAGGGGACCTGTGTGCTCATCGACGGCCCCGGCGCGGGCATGGAGATGGGCGTGGAGCTGGAGGGCGGTGAAGGCGAAGGCGGCAGCCTGAGCGCGCAGCTGATCATGACCATGCCCGACATGCCGGATGAGTCCCCGCCGGTCTCCTGCGAGGGCACCATCGACGCCGACAGCCTCTCGTTGAGCTTCGCGTTCGAGGCTCCGTCGCCGGAGAACCCCCAGGAGATGGTGGCCATCGAGGGTGGGATCGAGGGTAGCCCGATCGACTGATCCCGCCGTCAGTCCACGAACAGCACCCCGCGGTTCCAGGGGTCGCCCCGGTGGTAGCCCAGCAGGGCAGGGCCCCGGCCGCGGGTGTCATAGGCCCTCAGCAGGCCGTCGTTGGCGGCCACCAGGATCTCCAGCAGGCCGTCGCCGTCGATGTCGGCGATGGTGGGGGTGGCCTCGATGGGGGCCCCGACCGCCACCGTCCACACCGGCTCGCCGCGGCCGTCCAGGGCCACCAGCTGGCCCGACTCGGTGCCGAAGACGACCTCGAAGCCGTTGTGTCCGTCCACGTCGCCGATCACGGCCCCGCTGGTGATGTTGCCTTCGGGCTCGGTGTAGCGCCAGTGCACCCCCTGCGGGCCGACGCAGTACAGGCCCTCGAGCTCCTGCCACCAGGCGGTCCCGATCAGGGCGCAGCCCAGGCCCGGGTGCCAGGTGACGGGGCCGAACAGGCCCTCGATGCCCCCGTCGGGGTGCTCGAGCTCCGCCCCCCACAGGGGCTCGCCGGTGGCGGGATCCACCGCGTGCAGCTCCGAGTAGGCGGCGGTGTACAGCAGCTGGATGCGGTGGTCGCCCATGGTCTGGGCGATCACCGGCGCGCCGTGCAGGGCGCTGAAGTGCTGGCGGCTCCACAGGGGCTCACCGCTGCGGCCGTCCACGGCGTGCAGCCAGTTGTCCCGGCCCGGGGCGAACACGTCGCGCACGCCGTCGCCGGTCACGTCCACCAGGGCCGGGGGAGCCAGGAAGCCGCGCTGGCCGTAGTCGCCGTCGGCGCTGGGGATGGTGAACAGGGTCTCCCCCGTCCGCCCCGACAGCACATGGAAGGCGCCCCCTTCCGCGGCGATGGCCACGTCGGCCACCCCGTCGCTGTCGGCGTGGTAGAGCCCCGGCGCGGCCTCGGCGTCGCCCCCGATGGAGGCCTGCCACAGCACCGTGCCGTCCCTCGAGGCCTTGTACACCACGCCCTGGTCGGTGCCGAAGATCAGCGTGTGGCCGTCCACGGCCACCCCGTTGACGTCCTTCTCTCCCGGACCCGGGGGCACCAGGTGGGAGCGCACCGCCCCGGAGGCGGCGTCCAGCAGCCAGACCCCGTCCAGCGCGTCCGCCTCGGCATTCCAGGCCTCGCCGTTCGAGCCCAGGATGATCAGACCGTCGTGGACCTGGATGGTGGTCTTGTAGGAGGTCAGCCCGACCCGGACCTGCCACTTGGGGGTGGGGGCCTCCCGTGTGGTGGGCGGTAGCGGGGGCGTGGGCCGGGCCGGTGGGGGGGCGCCGGCGATGACCGGGGCGGCGCTGGGCTGGGCCACAGGCGTGGGCGCAGGGGGAGCCTCCTTCGGGCAGCCCACCAGGAGCACGACGGCCGCGAGGGCAGCGGCGGTGGAGTCAGAGCAACGGATCGTCATGGTGTGTGCCCTCCCAGGGCTTGAATGCACCGTGCATGTCGGCCAGGGCGCCGTAGAGCACCACGTGTTGCCCGGCCTGGAAGACCCAGTCGGGATCGGGCACGGCGTGCACGGTCGCGCCGTCCTCGATGGCCAGCACCTGCACCTTGCGCGAGCGCAGGTCCAGCTCCCGCAGTCGCTTGCCGCAGACCCGGCTGGCCACAGGCACCTCGATGCGAGAGATGCCGAAGCCTTCTTTGTAGAGCAGCAGCTCCTCGTGGGGCACGTCCTCGTGCATACGCCGGGCCAGGACGCGCCGCAGGCGATCGCCGATGACCCGCCCGCCGAGCCGCTTGAGCAGGTACCACATCCCAAGCCCCGCCATGGCGAGGGTGGCCAGGTTTCGCAGGGACAGCCCGATGGAGCCGGTGTTGACCGAGGTGACCAGGCTGGCGACCACGGTGGCCGTGCCCGCGTAGCCGAGCACGATGAGCAGGATGGTGATGCGTCTCCGCACCGGGTTGTTCACGACCAGCTCGGCCACCCGGGTGGTGAAGCCGGTGCCGGTGAAGGCCGACAGCGCCTGGAAGTGGGCGGTCTCGTGATCCAGCCCTGTCAGCTCGTAGGCGATGGCCCCCGCGAAGACCACCACGTAGGCGGACACGATGGTGAGGATGAGCAGGAACACACTGACCATGGGGACCTCGAGCCGCCGGCTCGTCGGGCGCGGCGCCTGGAGAGCTTAGCGCGCGTCTTCCAGAACGCCCGCCACCTCGCCCTCGATGGTCTGACAACGCGCGCGCTGGGCTGGATCGTCCAGGCCGCCGCAGCTGGCGGACAGCACCGGCGCCGCCTCGACCAGCCGCTCCGCCCGCAGCAGCGCCAGGGCCAGCTCGAAGCCGACCTCCGCCGACACGGGGGCCTCGCGCTGCAGGGCCAGGGCGTGGTCGAGCTGCTCGAGCCCCACGGCGACCAGCACCCGCAGGCTGCGGGCGTAGGCCAGCCGGTCCGGGCGCACGATGTCCAGCTGGTCGAGCAGCGCACGCGCCGAGGCGTGCTGCCCGCTGGCGATGGCCAGCCGCGCGTGGTTCAGTGACACATCCAGGTCGGGGTTCAGCCCGTTGGCCAGCAGCACCGCCCGGTGGGTGTCGGCCTGCTCCAGCCGCCCGGCTTCGACCGCGCAGGCCCAGGCCAGGGTCGTGATGGTCTCGCGGTTGAGCTCGTCCACCAGGGGCATCACGGCGTCCAGTGTGTCACCGCATGCGTCGGGCTGCCCCCCGTCGCGCAGGGCGATGGCGCGCCAGTAGCCGCCCTCGGCGAGGCCGGCGGTCAGCGCCGCCTCGAGCAGCTCGTCCGTGCGGGCCTGGGGGTGATTCAGCAGCAGCTCACGCACCGTGTCGTCCAGCAGCGGGACGCCGGGCCACGAGCCCAGCGCGCGGGTGGCGCTGATCGCGGCCGCGGTCGGCTCGCCTCGCGCCGCCAGCAGGGCGACGCGCCCGGCGTCGATCTCCGCGCAGCCCCCCAGCTCTGCCTTGGCGCGATCCAGGCTGTGGGAGGCGTCCGCCAGCAGGCCGCGCTCCACCTGCAGCAGCACCAGCAGCCCCACCCCCTGCCGCAGGCGCTCCTCGAACACGCGCGCGCCGCCGGCGGTGACGACGCCGGCGTAGGAGCCGTCGCGCCCCACCTCGATCCAGGCCTCGCCCTCGAAGGCGCGGGTGAGGGTGACGATGGCGCGCTCGTCACGCCCGAGCCTGTGTTCACTGAGACCCAGAAACAGCGCCGCCTCGGCGTTCGAGGGCTGCGCCTCGAGCACGATCTCCAGCAGGCGCACCGCCCGCCGGTGGTCGCCCTGCTCGAACGCGAGGAGGGCGTCACTGAGGCGTTGAACGTCGCTTCTCCCGCTCTGAGATGCCTGTTCACTCAGTGATGTGTAGTCCCCGGTCGCCGCGGCGACTCGCGACCGCGCGTGGGCGATCAGCGCGTCGTCGGCTGAGCGTTCACACTTCTGCATCGAGGTCTCAGCGCCCGCGGTGTCGCCCTCCTCCACCCGCAGGTCCAGCTCCAGGCAGGCCAGGCGATCGTCGGGGTGGGCCCCCGACGCGCTGTCCATCCAGGTGCGGGCGGTCGCCAGGTCCCCGGTGCGCAGGCAGGCGCGGATCATGGCCTCGAGGGCCTCCCAGCGGGTGGCGTCCAACACCAGCGCGATGCTGGCGGCCTCGATGGACAGATCGAAGTCCTGGGAGCCGAAGGCGGCGTCTGCCAGCGAGACCATGACCTCGGCCCGGTGGGGGTGCTGGCGGGCCAGCTCCTGCAGGCGCTCCACCGCTTCCTCGGCGTCGTCGAGGCGCAGCAGGGTGACGGCCAAGGCATGGCTGCAGGCGCCGCAGTCCGGGTCCTGGGCCAACGACTCCCCGAGCTTGCGCTGGGCCTGCTCGAGGCGGCCGGCCTCGAGGGCCTCGGCCCCGCGGTCATAGGCCTTCAGCGCCTGATCGTTGGGCTTCCAGTGGGGGCCGGCCGCCATGGCGGCCGCGATGAGGGGCAGGAGCGCAGCGTGCATGGTGCATTCGTACCCGCGCGGCGCCCGCGGTTCCATGCACCGCGATCACTGGCAGGGGCCTTCGCTGTCCAGGAAGGCGTCCACCCGGTCGGCCTGTTCCTGCATCTCGGAGACGGCCATGTCCACCGCGAACGCCTCGGGGAACTCGGCGCCCAGGGCCCGCGCTTCGACCCAGAAGGCCTCGATGCGGCTCGTGCCGCCGTCGTCGGGCACCATCGCGTAGAACGAGTACTGCTGATCCACCACGATGATGTCGGTGTTGAACTCGACGCCGGTCGGCGAGAGCAGGCGCACGGCGATCCAGGGCTCGCCATCGTCGGGCCACACCCAGCGGAAGCTGCGCTCGAAGGTCTGCACCGACACCCCCAGGATGGGCACGTCGATCTCCTGGTAGGCGGTGTGGTCGTAGCGCTCGCACTCCCCCGCCAGGAAACACTCCCGGTTGCCGTCGTCCTCGAAGTCGTAGACCAGGTAGTTGTCGTAGGCTTCGGTCTCGTCCTTGTCGGGCCAGGCGATGCCGCAGACCGACGAGACCATGTCGTGCTGGTACACCGAGCGCCCCAGGGCGCCGATGATGCCGTCGGTCTCGGGGTCCGGGACCCCGGCCTTGGCGAGGTCGTCGGCCTGGAGCAGATCGACGTAGTAGCCCTCGGACAGCTCCTCATCGAGGCCCTCGACGCCGGGGAAGAGCTTCTCGCCAACCGCCTCGAGGTATTCGGGGTCGTCGTCGTAGTGCACGAAGCCGAAGACCACGAGCTCCTCGAGGGAGTCCGGGGCGTCCACCACCTTGCAGGCGGAGAGGGTCAGCAGTGCGGGGATAATGGCGGTTCGCATGGGATCGTCCGGGGGGTGACTATCGTCTCTGACACCACGATGCCCGGAATGTGTCAGTCCTGGTCCCAGGCTTCACGTTCTTCGTCGGTCAGCAGGCCCTCGGGCGCGTACATCAGGTCCTCGAGCTCCGCGCACAGCTTGCCCGCGTGGTAGCCGTCGATGATGCGGTGGTCGAAGGTCCCGCAGATGCGCAGCACCGGGCGGGGCACGACCTCGTCGTCCACGACCCAGGGGCGCTTCTTGATGCGGGTGACCGTGAGGATCATGGGGCAGCGGGCGATGGGCGTGAAGGGGGCGAAGCCGGTGTCCACCCCGAGCATCCCCACCGAGGTGACCATGGCGGAGCCGAAGGCGTCCCGGGGCATGCCCAGCTTGGGCAGGTGCAGGTTCAGGGTGTTGTTCAGCAGGGACAAGATCCACAGGATCAGGCGCAGGCCCCACAGCGGGAGCGCCCTGAACATGTTGCGGCTGCGCTCGAAGGCCGGGTCCTTGCCCTTGCGGATCTTGCCCGCCGCGTTGCGCAGGGCCTCGGCCAGGCCCGCCAGTGACAGGGTGTCGGCCTGGGAGATCTTGGCGCCGCTCAGGTCCTTGCCGCTGTCGGTGCTGACCTGGCAGAACAGGTCCACCTGGCTGCGCTGCAGGATGCTGGCCCAGCCCACCTTGCAGTTGACCTCCGGGTGGCGCTGCAGCAGCAGCGCGGTGGCGCGCGCGACCACATGGGTCACGCTGAGGTGCGCGCCCGTCTTCGCCTCGTAGCGCTCCATGAAGGCGAGCACCTGGCTGGCGTCCACATCCAGGAACCCGTAGATGTGCGGGTCGTTGGGCGCGTTCCACATGGCGGCGGCCAGCTTGCGGAACGAGGACGGGTTGGCGAGGGGCTGGAAGCGGACCAGGGAGGCCATGGCGACTCCGGGGCGACGAGGATGGCGGCCGCCGGATCATACCAGGCTAAGGCGTTTCTCCGAGGCTGATGTTGAGC